>CAZTQK010000207.1:0-10660 GCA_964615635.1 uncultured Planctomycetales bacterium | reverse complement strand
GTCGCAGTCGGGTTCCTCGCTGAAATCGGCGCCGTCTCTGTCGAACAGGAATCCGACCGCTAGCCCGTTCACGGCGTTGCCTCCGGGAGCAAGAGCCTCCTCGACACCCAAATCCTCGGGTGGGGGCAACGGATCGGCGACCGCAGCCCCGCCGCCGGCGGGAAGAAAGACACCCTTCGGCTCGAACCCAACGGTCACGAGCCCGAAAGCACCGTCCACGCCGTCGGCCGCTCAGTCCGGTGGGGTGAAGGTGCCTTCTCGGGTCAGTTCCGGGAGCTCGAAATCCGGCGGCACGCAGGCTCCATCCCTTCGGTCAGGATCGGGCCAAACATCCACGACTTTCATGCCGCCGTTGGCTGGTCGCAAGACTCCAACGGGCACCTCGAACAACAGTGGCGCCTCGGTGTCGTCGTCCAAGAACAAGTCGGCCGGCACCGCGACGATTCTCAGACCGCCGTCGGCGACCGGCGGAACGAAGGTTCCGACTGGCTCGGTGATCAACAGGTCCGGAACAGCTTCAGGCGGGTCGTCCGGCGACCGGTTCTTCTCGGGCGGAAGCATGTCGGGCAGTGGGTTCACGGGCTCGGCCAAGAAGAGCAACGCTGGCAACTACTTCATGAATCCGGACCGGTCCGGCAGGCTGAATGTCAGTGTGAACCGTTATTGCCGCGATGGCGATGGGCGCTATTTCTTCAGAGGGGGACACGGCCGGCACGACTATTGTGGTTGTCATCGGCCCCGGCACGAGTGTCACTATCACCGCCACTCGAGTTACTGGTTCGGATTCGGCTTCTGCGACTACTATCCCAGCTACTACCCGGTATACCCGGTGTATTCGGCTTATACTTGGCCGGTGTATGAAGTGGTGACCGTGCCGACGTACGTCGTTCAGCCGGCGCCGGTGGCCGTGCCCGGTGCGGTGGCGTATCCGGGCGAGGCCGCCCCGGGTGTCGAGGTCCTGACCCCGGGCGCATATGCGACTGTCCCGCCGGCTCAACAACCCGCTGAGCAGGCTCAGCCCCAGCAGCAGGCCGTTCAACCCCAAGAACAGCCGCAGCCGCAAGAGCAGCCGTCGCAACAGGTTCAGCCGCCGGCGGTTCCCAGCTCGCCTGACGCCGAGCAGTCCGGTGGAATGCCCATTGAAGAGATGGACCGCCTCATGAAGGAAGGTGTTGAGGTCTTCGCGGCCGGGGACTACGAGAAAGCCGCGCAGAACTTCATGAAGGTCTCGATGGCCATGCCGGACAACATCGACGCATTGCTGGCCTACGCGGTGGCCCGCTTCGCCACCGGCGACTATGCCAACTCCGCCACCGCGATCCGGCGGGCCGTTCGCAAGGTGCCCGAGGTGGTGAATTCGCTGTTCGACCTGCGCGACCGCTATGGCAAGATGTCCGACTTTGACGGGCACGTGGCCAACCTGGTCCGCCACGTGAACGAGAAGAAGGAAGATGTTGACGGCTGGCTGGTGCTCGGGTTCGTTCAGCACTTCATCAGAGACCGGGCGCACGCGAAGGAGACCTTCGAGGGCATCAAGAAGCGGTCGCCGGCGGATGCCGACGTCGCGGATCTGTTCCTCAACGCCAAGTCCGTCGAGCAGCTTGTGAAGGAGGCCCGTGAGGCGGGGGCCAGCGAGCAATCAAGCGCCAGCCAACCGTCGGCGGAAGGAATCTCGATCCAATCGGCGCCGACCTCTGCAGCGAGCGCGGGCCCCGAGGCTCCGGCAACGTCATCCCTTCAGTCCCCGACCGCGGCTGCTGGAGGGGACTTCAGCGATCCGTTCTGAGTGCCGCCCGGGGCGACACGGACGCTCTACGGCGATCCATCCACGGCCGGTGAATTCACCGGCCGTGTTCGCGTTTGACACGCTTCTAAGGCTGCTTGCCGCGAAGGGAAAACCGGCAGCCGTTCGCCATCACCCAAACTGATGCTCCTGCGGCTTGCAGGGCACGGCAACGGGCTCACACCCTTGCCAGTACCTGTCCGGTTCGGGTGGGAAGGTAGATTTGAATGCTCTGATTGCGACCGTGGATCGCCTGTCGTTGAACGGGATAGATCTGGCCTGTGGCGACGATTCCATGCCCGCCGAACCAGAAGTCATCCGTGTTGAGGATGACTTTGTAGTCGCTCGGTTCCGGCACGCCGATCCGATAGTTCGGGTGTGAATCGGCGGGGTGAAAGTTAAATACGAACAGCAACGAGCCTCGACGGCAGGCGATCAGCTTGCAGGATTCGTCCGTATGGATGATCTCGGCCTGTGGCGCAGCCAGCAGGGCAAACCGCTGGTCCAGCGACTGAAGCTCGGCATCGAAAGCGGCCAGATCGCGATACCGCAGCAACGGATCGTCCCGCAGGAACCATTGCCGGCGAGCGTGCTTGTAGGAAAAGCCGTTGCCTTCTCGCGGGAAATCGATCCACTCGGGGTGTCCGAACTCGTTGCCCATGAAATTCAGGTACCCCTCCCCGCCCAGCGCGAAAGTGATCAGCCGAATCATCTTGTGCAGGGACATGCCGCGCTCGATGATCAGATTGGAGCCGACCGCCTTGCTCATCAGCCAATACATGTCCGCGTCCATCAGGCGGAACGCGATGGTCTTGTCGCCGACGAGCGCCTGATCGTGGCTCTCGGCGTAGGCGATGTGTTTCTCGGCCGGCCGCCGGTTGGTCAGCGTGTGGCAGATCTCCCCCATGCTCCACTGCTCATCGCGGTATTCCTTGAGAAGCTTGATCCAGTAATCCGGGATCCCCATCGCCAGCCGGTAGTCGAATCCGATGCCTCCTTCATCCAATGGCCGGGCCAGTCCGACCATGCCCGAAACGTCCTCCGCGATCGTGAGGGCCTTTGGATTCACCTCATGAGCAACCTGGTTGGCCAGTTGCAGGTAGACGACGGCGTCCGCGTCAATGTCGTGGACCAGGTAGTCGTCGTATGACGTGAACGTCTTGAATCCGTGGTGCAGATACATCATGCTGGTGACGCCGTCGAATCGCAGCCCGTCAAAACGGAACTCCTCCAGCCAGTACCGCACGTTGCTGAGCAGGAAACGCAGCACTTCGATCTTGCCGTAGTCGAACAGCAGCGAATCCCACGCCGGGTGTTCGCCTCGCGGGCCGGCATGGAAATACTGATGGTCGGTTCCGTCAAACCGGTTCAATCCTTCGTTGACGTTCTTCACGGAATGACTGTGAACGATGTCGAGCAGCACCAGCAACCCGAGCCCGTGAGCCGTGTCGATCAGCTCTTTGAGGTCTTCCGGCAAGCCGAACCGCGATGAGGGGGCGAAGAAGTTGCTCACGTGATAGCCAAATGAAGCGTAATAAGGGTGCTCCTGGATGGCCATCAATTGCACGGCATTGTATCCGGCCTCCGCGACGCGAGGCAGAACATTCCGGGTGAATTCCCGGTAGGTGCCGATACGCTCCTGCTCGGTGGCCATGCCGACATGGGCCTCGTAGACACGCGGGCTGCGGATCGACGGAGGCGTGTGCTTCCAGACGTAAGGGGCCGGGGGGTCCAGTACTGCGCTGCCCAGTCCGCCGAGTGCGGCTCGTCCGTCAGCCGCCGGATGTAAGCGGGAATGCGGTCTTTGGCGTCTGTCGAAGTGCGTACGTGCACTTTGACCCTGCTGCCGTGGGTGAGCCGAGCGGCATACTGATCGTCCGGCAGGAACAAGCTCCACGTGCCGAAGTCGTCCCTGGTCAGCGGGTGCGACTGGCGGTTCCACTGGTTGAAGTCGCCTGTGAGGAACAACGCGCTGGCTCCGGGCGCCCATTCGCGGTACCACACACCCGGCCGACCATCTTGTGTGCCCCGGTTCAGCCCGAAGTACTCGTACCCGCGACTCGCCGCCTCCAGAGAGCCGAACGCGGTGGTGAGGCGGCTCAGAGTGGCCTGGTAACGCGCATATCGCTGTCGCAGCGCCTCAACATATGGCTTGAGCCAGGGATCCCACTCGATCAACCCGGTCCCATCCACTTCCTTCGTGGGGGGGGAAAGACTCATTCAAACACACCCTTACAGAAGCCCATTGCACGGCCGCTTCTCTTGCCTTGGTAGAATACACGCAGTCCCGATCACTCGAAAGTGACCAGCTCAGCGCCGCCGAGCAGCCCATACGGGGCGAACAGATACCGGTCAGTCCAATGGTCCTCGTCGGTGAACGCTCCCGGCCCGATCCACCAGTTACTGCCCTGTTCGAGATACTGCTTGTTGTGCAGCGGCCCAAACGAGTTGCGAAGGCTGCCATACACGACGATCTCGAGATCATTGCCCTGGTCAGCGAGATAGTCGGTGATATCCAGTTCCCACGGTTGCCAGCCGAGCAGCCCGACGGTCTGGTTGTTAACGCGAACCTCGAAGAGCGTACCGGCGGGCTTGTTGAGTCGCAGCACCGTTCGTCGGCCGGCTTGGCGGGTGCATCGGATCGACCGGCGGTAAACCATGTTGCCGGAATAGAAGTGGTAACCCTGGGCGCCCCAATCGCCGATCATCAGCATGCTGGGCTCGGGTACAATGACGTAGGAGTTGTCGCCGACCTGCCGGGTGGCAAAGTCGCCCACGATGAAAACGTCCTCGATCTCGACGCCGGGCCTGTAGACGGTAGTCAGCAGCAACTCGTTCGGGCCTTTGTGAATCTGAGATCCGACGGGCATCTTCCGGAACTTCTTGTCCCATTGCCACTGTGACCTCTCAGCGGGAATCTCGTGGCCATTGAGCTGAATGTGGAATTCTTCGGCCAATTCAACCACAAGCCAGGCGCTTGGCTGATCGATTTCTGACTTGAACGAAAAGCGCATTTCGACCTTGGCCGTCTTGCTCGGGGTGATGCCCTTCTGCGTCAGGACCCACGGCTGAATGCCCCAGTATTCCTGGAGCCCGGCGGCGTCAAAAGCCGCGCGGCGGACCTTCCAGACAGGTGTCGGCTCGCCCAGCGGGCCGTCATTGAGCGCCCAACGGCAGGTGTCCAGCACCAGCGTGTTGGGGTGCGTGCGGACAAAGGACCAATCTGTTGCCAGCGTTTCGCGCCCGGCTTCGCGACGTTCGGCCGGCCGGCCGGCGGGAGTTTGTTCGGGGTCCACCACAATCGCCAGGCTGCCGACCGGCTCGAATCGATGGGTCAGGATCAGCCGCCCGTTACTGACATGGCCGGGGATTGGTCGCATGTCGCCTGAAGCCATGTCGCAGCAGAGGGGCGAACCGGAGGCATTCAGCGAGATCCTGGCTTCATATGTCGTCTGCCGCGAGGTATTGCAGAAGAAGTAGATGCTTCTATCGCCTGATCGTCGATGATGGCAGAGGATCGGCTCGATTTCACGGCCGTCCGCGCCGGTGACGCTAACGTCACGGGCCCCCATTCCATTGAGGGCCTCAGCCACGGCCGCGGATTCGTTCAGAACCTGCCGGGCGTTGACGTGGCCAAGCAAGGGAGCCCAGCGGCCATTTTGAGCCTCGCCGTTCATGGCTGTCGGCCGCTGTCCCACGAAGATCACCCGACCGCCGGCGGCGAGGAACTCCTCCAGCAGAGCAACGGTCTCGGTCGCCCACGTGAACGAGGGAGGAACGACGACAATCTCGTAGGAGCCATGCGAGGCCACCTGCAAGTTTCGTCCTTCCACGCGGCCATGGCGGGCGAGGATGATCTCATCGCCGTAGTCGAAATCCAGGTGCTGCCCGAGCAAGCCGTCCTGCAGCGATACCAGCTCGTGGTTATAGAAGTCGACCTCCGGGCAGTCCTCGAATCGGGAAGCGAAAGCCCATGCGCTGGAGATCGGATGGAGGACCAGAACCCTCGTCTGAAACCGGCCTTCGCGCGTGATCCGGCCCGCCCGGGCGAAGTAGTCGTTGATGAAGCCCAGGCGGTCCCAGTATGGCTGATGGTAGCTGAAGGTCGGAGGGTAGTCGCGCTTGCGGTCGCCGGTGAAGCTGTATAGAGTCAAATGCGGGCAAAAGTAGTTTACACCCAGGGCCAGATGGAAGTCGCCGATCCACTTGGCGTCCTCGAAACCGAAATCCTGGCCTGACACGCCGAAGATCTCGCACAGCACCTGGTCGCGCCCGAACTGATGGGCGACACTGGCCACCTGTTTGAGCGTCAGCGCATCCTCGATATTACGGCGAAGATGGTCGATCCCCGGCACCTGCTCGTATTCATACTGGGGCATGGCCGCCCCGATGTGGAGGGTCTGCGACCGCAACGAGTCTTCCCACAGCCAGTGTCCGGTGAGTTTCAAGCCGAGCCGGCCGCACAATTCACCATAGGGCTTGGCAAAGGACTCCACAAACCTTTCGGTCAGAAAGCGATGGTAATCATGCCGGACCTTCTGAAAACCCGGACGACGGCAAGACAAGGCGTCCAGGTGCGCTACAAGATCGTAGCCGAACCGCTGTTTGAAAAGGTCCGCCATTCCCGCCGTCCAGGGCATCGCCGTCACGTCGGTCCCAACCCAGGGGTAGAAGTTGGGCTCATCGGTGAAGATACCCGGAACGGTCCGGCCATAATCGTTCCGGAACCGCGTGTCATAGCCTTCCATGGTGATGTCGAGGAACTTCTTGACGGCCTGCGGGTTTAAGATGTCGAGGTAGGTCTCCCCGTTGAACCAGTTGTCATTGACGAATGGTCGGGTGTGGTACCGCCATATGATTTCACCGCTCCCAGGGACATCGCCGGTCTTCAGTTGGCGACTGGCGCGAATCGTTCCCTGCTCATCTTTCTCGACGGCAAACACGGCCAGGGTGTCGGCCGCCGTCAGCGCCGCGTTCGGCGAGCCTTCCTCGACGATCGCGGCGGCCAGCCCAACACCGCGTGTCTCGGGGAACCTGCGATTGAGCCAGCCGCCCGCGAAGCCGCTCGCCCACTTGTCCTCGTCGTACAGCCACGCCAGCATGCCAATCCGGCGGGCCTCATCGATGCAAGCGCCGATCTTGGCGAACCATTCGTCGGACAGGTACTCGGTTTCCAGTCCGACCCGTGAGTGCATGAAAAACCCGCCGAAGCCGGCGGCCTTGAGTTGCTGAATCTGCCATCGCAACTCGTCTTCGACCAGGGCGTCGTTCCAGGACCAGAAGGGGGCGGGACGATAGTCATTCGACGGCAAACGGAATTCCATGGGATCGCACTCCCTGGTAACGCGTGTACACGATGCTGACGCTGCCGCGGCAAGTACAGTCAAAAACAGAAGTCTCATGCACTGCACCTCATTACCTTGTCTCGGGGGCCGCCTGGCGATGCAGTTTGTACCGCGCGGGTGAGTTATTGGCCAGTTGCCCGCGTGGGCCGTCCGAAAGCGGTATATCGGACTTGTTGGCGCGCCCTGGGATGGAGCGTTTTCCCACTTAGGCAGATTGAGCCAAGCCGTTGCCGGATTCAACCGATGACATCTGCAGGTACCGACGGGGTGATTGCTGATGCGGACATCACCGTGCCCGTGGCGCCCTGTGGCCCTGCGGTCTTGGCCCTGTCGGTCAAGGAGTCATTGCTTGCCGGGGCCTTGGTAGAGGCCCAGCCTGGTCGGTTGACGAATCCGACTTGCCATCTGGACCGAAACCAAACGGGGGAGAGGCCCTTGACAACGTCCGGTGATTCAGGGATGCAGAACACACTCCCGCCGGTTTCCCTCAAGGCTTACTTTGCACTCATTGCAGTTGCCTGGACCGTCGTGGTCGCGCTTTCCCTGTTCTGGACTCTGCACCAGCACAAAGAGGAAGGGCTCGAAGAGGCGAGAACGCAAGCCCGCACGGCCTACGAGAAAGATGTGATCTACCGCCGCTGGAACTCCAGCAAGGGCGGCGTGTATGTGCCCGCCTCGGAAGCGACCCCGTCAAACCCATATCTTGATGTTCCTGAACGGGACATCGAGACGCCTTTGGGCAAGAAACTCACGCTGGTCAATCCCGCGTACATGACGCGTCAGGTCCACGAGCTTGCCCGTGCGAACCAGGGTGTTATCGGCCACATTACCAGCCTCAACCCGATTCGGCCGGAGAACGTCCCCGACGCGTGGGAGAGTTCCGTGCTGGAGCGGTTTGAACGCGAACGCAACGAGATCAGCGAGGTCCAGAGCATCAACGGTCGACCCTATATGCGTTTGATGCGCCCGTTGCTGACCGAGGAGGGCTGCCTGAAATGCCACGCTAAACAGGGCTACGCGGTCGGCGATGTGCGCGGCGGTCTCAGCGTGGCCGTGCCGCTCGACCAGGTTTCGGCGGCGTCCGAAAGAGTCGCGGTTGCGTTGGTCGGAGGTCACGTCCTTCTCTGGCTGGTCGGTCTGGCGGGCCTGGGCATCGCCGCCCGCAGACTGACGCGGCAGGTTGATCACCGTCAGCGGTTCGAACAGGCGATCCATGAAATCGAAACCCGGCACAGCCGCGTCTTTGCCTGCGTCGCGGATGCGATGCTCGTTTTTGACAGCGACGGACTTGTCATCGAGGTTAACCCTGCCACGTGCGATATTTTCGGCTACGAACGCGATGAGTTGATCGGCCGTCACGGCAGCGATCTGATCCATACCAGTTCGCCCTGTCAGTTCGAACAATTCAGGCTGCAGTTGCAAGCCGGGGGGCGGTTCCGGGGCGAGGCCGTGGGCATGCGGAACGATCGCAGCCCGTTTCTCATCGAGCTCTACGGCACAACTTTGGATCTTCATGGCCGGCCGCATCTGCTGGCGGTCATCCAGGACGTCACCGAACGCCGGCGGGCCGAGCAGCGACTGGCCCGGATGACCGAGTGCTTCCTGGCCTTTGGCTCCGACCCCTCCGAGAACATCCGCCGCCTGACCCGGCTCTGCCACGATATCCTCGGGGCGGATTTCGCGACCTACAGCCGGCTGCAAGGCGAAATGCTGCACATCGTGGCCGCCGTGAATCTGCCGGAAGTCTGCGACACCCTTGTCCGGGCGGAAGGACGGGCGTGCACCGGCGTCATCAAGTCAGGCGGCGACCAGTTGCTGGTGATTCGCGACTTGCCGCAGACCCCCTATGCGAAGACCTCACCTGAGATCACGGCGTGCGGCCTGAAAACCTACGTTGGGAAAGCGGTCCGTTGCGGTGCCCAGACCGGCGGCGTGTTGAGCCTTCTCTACCGGGACGACTTCTGGCCCGAGCCGGAAGACGAGAGGATCCTCAGCCTGGTGGTCTCCGCGATCGGCATCGAAGAGGAGCGGCAGGAAGGTCAACAGCGGTTGCAGGACGGCAACAGCCGGCTGCGCGAGGCCCTGGATCGTGAGAAGCGAACCTCCATGACCTTGGAAGCGACGCTGCAGCAACTTGCCGCGGCGACCCGCGAGGCGAAAGCAGCCACTCAGGCCAAGAGCGAGTTCCTCGCGGCCATGAGCCACGAGATTCGCACCCCGATGACCTCCATTCTGGGTTTCGCCGAAAACCTGCTCGATCCGGAACTTGGCCCCGACGAGCAGAAGTCGGCGATCGAGACCATCCGAAGAAACGGCCAGCACCTCCTGGAACTGATCAACGACGTGCTCGACCTCTCCAAGATCGAGGCTAACATGCTGGATGTGGAGCACGTCCGGGCATCACTCGTGCCGTTCGTGGCCGAACTGGAGTCCTTGATGAGGCCGAGGGCCGTCTCCAAGGGCCTGCAGTTTGACGTCGAGTACAGAGGATCTGTGCCCGAGACGATCATGACGGATCCCACTCGCCTGCGCCAGGTTCTCATCAACCTGCTGAGCAACGCGATCAAGTTCACGGATTCAGGCAGCGTTCGCATGGTGATCCGCCTGGCCGAACCCGCGGTGTCCGGTGGCGATGCCCTTGAAAACCACCACCTCCAGTTCGACGTGATCGATACCGGCATCGGCTTGTCGCCGGATCAGACGAAGCGGCTCTTTCAACCGTTCAGCCAAGGAGACACGTCGACGAACCGCCAGTTCGGCGGCACCGGATTGGGCCTGGTCATCAGCCGCCGCATCACGGAGAGACTTGGCGGGAATGTCCAGGTTCAAAGCACCCTTGGAATGGGTAGCACCTTCAGCATCACCGTCGCCATTGGGTCGTTGGCCGGTGTTCGGATGCTGGAAAGCCCCTCGTGTATCGAGTCAACACCGAAGATCCCGGAACTGGAGCAGGGTTCCGCCGAACCGCTCATCTGTCGCATATTGCTCGCCGAGGACGGCCCGGACAATCAGCGGCTCATCTCCTACATTCTGACCAAGGCCGGGGCTGACGTGACCGTGGTTGACAACGGCAAGGCGGCGATCGACATGGCCCTGGCTGCCAGCTTCCACCGCCGAGCCAACGATCCGGAGGAGCCGTTTGACGTCATTCTCATGGATATGCAGATGCCGGTCGTCGACGGCTACGAGGCAACCATGCGACTCAGGGAGAGGGCTTACACCAAGCCGATCATCGCTCTGACGGCCCATGCGATGGCCGAAGATCGCGAAAAGTGCATGGAGGCCGGCTGTGACGACTTCCTCACCAAACCGATCGCCCGCAGAAAGCTGATCGAGGTGATTCGGCGCTTCCTCGTCTCCCCGCGGGTGAACACGGAGGGCCCGTCAAGCCAACCGCTCGCGGTGCCAAGCAAGCATCACGCCAACGGCGCCGACAAGGCGGTTGAGAGCATCCGAACCATCGTCGCAGGGCTTCAAGACGCCCTGTCTCGCCAGGATTTCGGTCTGCTGTTGGAGTTGTCGAGCCGCATGA
>CAZTQK010000206.1:0-10723 GCA_964615635.1 uncultured Planctomycetales bacterium | reverse complement strand
GACATCGTCATCGGCACGCACCGCCTGCTGTCGCGGGACGTCGTCTTCCGCGACCTGGGCCTGGTCATCATCGACGAGGAACAACGCTTCGGCGTCGAACACAAGGAACGCCTCAAACGATTCCGCGAGACCGTCGACGTCCTCACCATGAGCGCGACGCCCATCCCGCGCACGCTCCACATGTCCCTGCTGGGCATCCGCGACATCAGTTCGCTCGCCACCCCGCCGATGGATCGCCGCGCCATCGTGACCCAGGTCACCCATTGGGACGAAAAGCTCGTCCGCGACGCCATCCTCCGCGAGATGAACCGCGACGGACAGGTGTTCTTCGTCCACAACCTCGTCCAGGACATCCTCTCCTTCGCCGACACCGTCCAGCGAATCGTTCCCGAAGCCCGAATCCTCGTCGGCCACGGCCAAATGCGCGAACGCGAGCTCGAACGGGTCATGCTCCGATTCGTCCGCCACGAAGCCGACGTGCTGGTCTGCACCACGATTATTGAGTCGGGCTTGGACATCCCCAACTGTAACACCATCCTGATCGATCGAGCCGACCGCTTCGGCCTGTCGGAGCTTCACCAGCTTCGCGGACGGGTCGGGCGATACAAGCACCGGGCATACTGCTATCTGCTGCTCTCGCCCGACAAGGCCATCACGCCGAACGCGGCCCGGCGACTGAAGGCCATCGAAGAATACTCCGATCTCGGGGCCGGCTTCCGAATCGCCATGCGTGACCTGGAAATCCGTGGCGCGGGCAACATACTCGGCCCGGAACAGAGCGGCCACATCGCGGCTGTCGGGTATGAGCTCTATTGCCAGTTGCTCGACATGGCGGTTCGGCGCCTTAAGAACGAACCGGCCGACACCTTCCGGCCGGTACACCTCGAACTGGACGTGCCGGCCTTCATCCCCCGCAACTATATCGAGTCCGAACGGCAACGGATGGAAATCTACCGCCGTGTCGTACGGTGCCGGTCACTGGCGGAGGTGGAGCAGCTCGACAAGGATGTCAAGGACGCCTTCGGCCCATACCCCCAGGCGGTGGCCGACCTGCTGGCCCTGGCTGAAATCCGTATTCTGGCTCAACCGTTCAGAATCAAGGCCATCAACCAGCAGCCGCCGGACCTGATCTTCACGGTCGAGGAACTGGCCCTGGTCGAGCCGATCTTCGCGGACAGCCCCGGTTCGGCCCGGATGGCGGACGCCCACACCATTCATCTGCGGCTGACGCCCGCCTACTTCGAGACGGCGACACTCCTGGCCGTCTTGAGGCGTCTGTTGCAGCAGCGGATCGCCAAATCTACAATGCAGCACCAATGAGAAACGCCACACACATCGACCGGGTCATTGCGGCGTCGGGCCTCCTCCTGGCCATCGTTTGTCTCGCCGGTTGCGGAGACAAGGACGTCGGGCCAAAACGAGAAGACCACAAAGCCGCCCACACCCCCCGATACCATCCGGACATCGCCAGAGAGCCGACCGCGGCCGCGACAAAGCCCGCCATCCAGCAGCCTCTTGAGATAAGCCTGCCGTCCGAGTTGCCAACCGGCTACACCGGCACTCCGGTCATGTTCGTCAACTCCCAGCCCGTCACGGTGTCGGAGGTCCTCGAACCGATCATGCCCGAGATCCTGAGAATGGCCGATTCGGCAACCTCGGAGCGCGAGTATTACCGCGGCATCTCGCGGATGATCGCCGACCAGATCAGGCATCAGTCGAGCACAATCGTCGTTTACGAACAAGCCAAGAAGAAACTCACCGACAGCGTCGAGGAGCTGCTGGGCAAGGAAGCCGACAAGGCCATCCAGCGGGTCATCAACACCGGCTACGGCGGCGTCCGTACCCGGTACGAGGCCCACCTCAAAGCCCTCGGTCTGGAGATGAAGGACGTGAAGGAGCGGACCAAGCGAGAGATGCTTGTATCGAGCTTCCTTCAGGAGAGGTTCTCTCCGATGGTCGCCGATCCCCCCCGCCGCGACCTGGTCAAGTACTACAACGCCCATCTCAACGCCTTCACCACGCCGGCCAAGGCGGAACTGCTGATGATTGAGATTCCGCTTCGGGAAATCCTCAGCAAGCCCGTCTCACAAGCCGCGGACAGCGAGATCGCCGAGGCACGTGAGGCGGCCCGCCGGGAACTGCGCCGAGCCACTGAGGAACTCGAAAGCGGAGTCGATTTCGCCGCGGTTGCCCGCCGCTATTCCAGGGGCGCCCAGCGAGCCAATGGCGGATCATGGGGTGAGATCAGCCCGGGCAGCCTGACCGGTTCGTGGGCCAAAGCGGCGGACATGCTCTTCGTTCTCGATGAGGGCCGGTTCAGCGGGATCATTGAGACTGAGGAGTCGAGCTTCATCGTCAAGTGCGGCCGGAAAACACCCGAAAAGCAACTGAGCTTCGAGGAGGCCCAGACGAAGATCGTCGACGAAATCCGAAGCCAGGAATACGGCCGCATGAGTTCCCGATACATGGCCGAACTGCTCGACAAGGCCGGGATCGACCCGCAACGGCAGCAGGACTTCTTCATCGCCGCGGTGACCGCCGCTCCGCGCCCCAATATCAAACAGGCCGCCGGCAATGCCCCAAACGACGTCCTCGGACGCCAATGAGCCTTGCCCTGCATTGAAACCCGTCGGTATACTGCCGCCACTCCGCCGAACAGCGGTTTGACCGTTGTCCATGACGAATCATGGTATCCATCACGAGGCAACCCAGAGCTTGAGAACAAGGAGCGAAGTCATGCACAAGCCCGCGCGTATCGATCGTCGAGATTTCCTGAAAGGCACGGCAGCAGGCATCGGTTCTGCGGCGGTCGCGGCATCCTCACTCACGGCCGCCGAGGAGAAGCCGACTCAGGCTTCGCCCCCGGAGCCCAAGGTCGACCCCAAGGACCTGATCTGGCGGAGCAAGGCCCCGACTATGGATTACCGGCGGCTCGGCCGAACCAATTACATGGTCAGCCGCGTGGTTGCGGGCAACGCCGGTGACGACATGCTCTGGCGTCGCATGATGGCCGCAGGCATGAACTACTTCGATACCGCGTCCAACTATGGGGGCGGCAATCACGAGATCCAACTGAGCGGCACCTTCGGCAAGCATCGTGACAAGCTCTGGATCACCAGCAAGGCCTCCGACATCGCGGGCTACGGCCGCATCGATGAAGAAGTCCGCAAGCTCTACGCCAAGGCGATCTCCGACTTCCTCGGCGACGAGAAAGGCATCGACCCCAAGAGCGAATTGCTCGACGCCCACAAGAAGGCCATCGAGAAAGAGAAGAAAACCGGCGAGAAGCCCGACCTGCGCCCCGTCGGCCGGCGGATCGCCAAGATGTATCTAGAAGAACTGTACAAATCGTTCGTCAAGATGAAGGTGGAGAGCGTTGACTGCTACATGATGCACGGGATCGAGATCCCGTGGATCTTCGACTGCCTGGAACTGTGGGAGGCTTACGAGCGGGTCCACAAGGCCGGGAAGGTCAAGCATTTCGGATACAGCGTGCATGGGCATCAGAAGGAGGTCCTAGCCGCATCGGCGGAGGCCAACAAACGCGGTCCGTGGAAGATCGACCTGATCATGGCCGCCATCAACCCCGGCAGCTTCGACAACCTCAAGCCCGAGCTGCAGGCCCTCAAGCAGCAGGACGTCGGCATCATCGCCATGAAAACAAAGGGCATCAACGCGCGGCCGAAAGAGACCGCTCGGGAAGACAAGTTCAAGGCCCTCATGGGCGGCAAGGACTACAACGACGATCAGCGGGCCAAGCTGTGGATGCTTCACCTGACTGACAATCTGATCGACGCAGTCATCGCCAGGATGGGCAACACCGCGGAAATGGAACAGATGCTGCCTCTGGCGCAGGTCAAGCTCTCCGCGGAAGCCGAGCGAGAGTTGCGGGCACTGGTCAAGCTCCAGATGGCCACGGCCTGCCATCTTTGCGGGGCCTGCGACCTCAACTGCCCCGAGCAAATCGCGGTGACGAACATGATCCGCTACTACGCCTACCTGAACGACTACAAAGACCGCGAACTGGCCGAACGCTTGTATCGGGAACTGGGCTACAACCCCGCGGCCGTCTGCACCAACTGCGGCGCGTGCGAACAGGTCTGCCCCTCGCACCTGCCGATCAGCGACCTGCTGCACGAGATCACGGCCAAGCTGGCGTGAATGATCAGCGTAGCGGCCGACCTCGGAGTCGACCGTCGGCCGGGCGGGGCGTCAGCCGGCGCATTCACTCGTGAAGGGCTGACGAACCCGTCGCGTTCGTCTCAGAAAACGCTGGCTGTCTGGTGATCGCCAGTCCCATCGGCCATGCTGCAAAGCCAACTCCAGAAGCGGAGACGATCCAGATGCTCGCCCCTGGCGGCAACAGCATTGGCCAGGGCCCGGGCTCGTTTGCGCACGTCCTTTCGCTGGCCATCGGTGAGAGAATCGGCTTGCCAATGGGCGAAGAGCTCGGCGTAGGCCTCGCCTTCTGCTTCGGAGTCGAAGACTTGGCCGAGCGTCTTGCGCCCCCAGGCACGGAGCGAGTCCTCGGGCCAATGAATGAAGTGCGAGAAGGCCAGGTAGTTGAGGGCCCAGGGGACATGCATGGTCGAGACCTCGCCGTGAATACTCACGCCCTCCAGGCCGGCGCGGTACGCGCGGAGACAGCCTTCCTTGATTGTGCTGACGGCCTGGTTATAGCGCGTGGAGCCGTGCCACTGACTGGCCTGGTGCAGGAAGCCAACGCTGCGGTGGGTGGGCGGCTTGACACCGGCGGGCCAGAACTCGGCTGAGAGAGCTTCGGCAGGTGTGCCGTTGTCAAGGTAGGCGGTCAGCGGCAATGGCTTTTTGTGGACCATGCTGGTCAGCGTCCATTGGCACACCGCGTCGGCGGGGAGCTTGTCCACCAGGGCCGGTCGATCGCACAGCAGGTAAGCGGCACGGTGCTTGTCATTGGCAGGCTTGCCGGGAATGAAGCCTTGGTAGGTGGCCCAGGTGATGAACTTGTCCTTGAGCTGACCTTCAATCGCGCGCAATGCGGCGCCGTAGCCGAGGTATTGATCTCGCCAGAACGGTGGCTCATCCTTTGGCCACTGTGCCAGATGCTCGCGGCAGCGCGGACAGTAGCAGACCATGTAGTCGCCGTTTTCCAGGTTGGCGCCGCCAACGCTGAACTCGCGGAAAAGCCAGTGGATACCTTCCTGGAGCCATTCAACAAAGCGAGGATGTGTGGGACAGATGCCGTGCTCCTGTGGGCTGCCCTGTTCGTCGATCAAGCGGGCATCGGGGTTCTTCCTGACAAAGGTCTCGATGTTGTAGGGGTGCTCACCTTGATAGTAGACGCCGCCGTACCAGTTCGTGCCGACGCCGGGCTTGATGATGATGCCCTTGCCGGCAGCGTAGTCGGCCACGCGCTTGCCGAAGTCGACGCCGCCGTGGTCGTCTCGCAGGAAACCCCAGATCAGGATGCCCTTGACGCCCAGGCCGACGGCCAGATCAGTCAAACGGCGGTAGTCTTCGAGATAGGTCTCCGGCTGCTTGAGGTACCGGTTGTCGCACCCGAAGTTAAGCATGCCAGGATCATCGACCATCCAGTTGGTGCTGTGATCCCAGGTCCAGAAATAGGAGTACGGCAGCGCAGGCTTGGACGGCCGGTCAAGCTTCCAGATAAGTCGCTGGGCAGCATAGGGATTCACCGGCCTGCTCGTGCTGACCGGTGAAGCAGCCGCCTCGCAGCGTTGGGCTGCACCTGCACCCGCACCGATGACACCAGTGGCGATACCTTTCAGCACGGTTCGGCGACCGAAGCTGCCTCCAGGCTGGCCACTGTGACGCCCGGCTGTCTCGCGATCCGACATCGCCTTCTCCTTTTTCAAGATGCCACGCCTGAAGATGCCACGCTCGGCCCGAAATCCGTTCACGCTTAGCCCGGAATCCGTTCCGGGCCCGTCCTGCGAACCGCTCAGGGCAAAGCAGGGCCGCCTCGCTTTGGGGAATCCATTCTGCATTCGGTGAGAATGAGGATGGGAATCCTCCACGCGAAGGGCCCCAGAAAGGATTCTGTTACGTGTTTAGCGGCCCGGGGTCTGGCTCCTTTTTGCCTGACGCGGTTCGCAGGGTGACCCGGGGAAGGTCAACGAGGCGAGCTGGCACGATGCCATGCAGGGGAGCCCGCAAAAAGGTGCCTGACCCGCTCTCTTGCACGCCAAACACGTACGGATTCCGGGGCCAGCGGAATGAGCATGGGAATCCTCTACGCGCAGGGTCCCACAATGGATTCTGGGGCCGGCAGTACTCCGGTCGAGCGAGCGCTAATGGAGCGGGCTGCTCTCCTATGCTCTTGCCGCAAAAGCGGCGTCGACGCCTTCCCACTGGTGCGATCGGGCGGCGGCGACGATCTGTTCGGCCAGTTCCACGGCCGCGACGCCGTCCTCGGCGCTGACCGCCGGGGGTTCGCCGGATCGGACCGAGTTCAGGAATGACTGCAGCTCCACCCGCAGCGGCTCGAGGTCGTCGATCTCCAGCGGCTCGACCTTGATCATCGACCCGAAATCACGCCCGACGAGCTGCGAAAGCTCCTCGGCACCGTGCTCGCGGGCCATTTTGAGCAAATCGAGGTTGGCGTCCTTCTTGATGGCAATACCGGTCTTCTTCTGATAGTCGAGCGACAGGTACGCCTCATCGGCGAACACGCGGATCTTGCGTTCGGTCTTCAGGGCCAGCCGCGACGCGGTCATGTTGGCTACGCAGCCGCCCGCGAAGATCACCCGGGCGTTGGCGATGTCCTCATGCTCGGAGAGCACCCGGACACCGACGGCGTCGACGCGGGCCGGCCTGGCCCGCACCAGGTGCAACACGATGTCGATGTCGTGGATCATCATGTCCATGACCACGCTGATGTCGGCCGACCGGAAGGTGAACGGGCTGATGCGATGCGTCTCGACAAAACGGGGTCTCACCTGCATTCGGTCCATGGCCCGGACGACGGGATTGAACCGCTCGGTGTGTCCGACGCTCAGTAGCGTGTTGTGCCTGCGGGCGACCTCCTGCAGCGCCCTGGCCGAGGCGGCGTCGGGGGCGATGGGCTTCTCGATCAAGACGGCCACGCCGCGTTCGAGAAACGGCCGGGCGACTTCGACGTGGGCGGTCGTCGGCACCGCCACCGTCACAGCCTTGACCTTCCCCAGCAACGGTTCGATCGACGCGCAGGCTTTCGTGTTGTGCTTAACGGCCATCCCCGCAGCCCGCTCGGGGTTGGCATCCACGATTCCGACGAGTTCGCAGTCAGGCAACTCGTGGTAAATGCGGACGTGGTGCCGGCCCATGTGCCCCGTGCCGATGACCGCTACAGGTATCGGTGCGCTCACTTGGTCCCCTCCGTGCTCTTGGTCTGTCCGTAGAAAACCTGCCGATCGGCGTGCGTGTCTCTTCGATTGCGCTCCAGCCAGCGGCCGTAGACCCCGTCCTTGATGCTCCGGCGGATCGACTCGCACAGGTAGCGGACTTCGCCGTTGAGTTCCTGCCGTTCCTCGATGGCCGCCAACCGATCGAGGGTCGAGGCGCCAAACGTCTGAGCCTTCGGACCAAACAGAATTCGATACGCCTCGCGAACCCCCCGGATCTGATCCTCCGTGTACGCCCACCGCTTCATGCCCGTCTCGTTGAAGCCTCGCACCCGTGCCGGGTTGCCCTCGACGATCATGAATGGCGGCACGTCATTGATGATTCGGGTCAGCCCGCCGATATAGGCCAGCGTGCCGATGGTCGTGAAGTGATGGACGCCGATGATCCCGCCCATCGTCACCTTGTCCTCCAGGCAGACGTGCCCGGCAAGCTGGACGTAGTTGGACAGAATGCAGTCGTTGCCGATTTTGGCGTCATGGGCGACGTGCACGCCTACGAGGAAGCGGTTGTGCGAGCCGATCCAGGTCAGCCCGCCGGCAACCTCGGTGCCGGCGTGCACGGTGACCATTTCACGGAATATGTTGTCTTCGCCGATCTCGACCCGCGTCAGGCCGCCCTTGTACTTGAGGTCCTGCGGCGGTGCACCGATCACGGAGCCGGGGTAAAACTCGTTCCGGGGCCCGCACACCGTGTGGCCGGTGATGGTCACGTTGTTGTGCAGGACGCAGTCGTCCCCCAGCACCACGTTCGGCCCGACAAAGCAGTTCGGCCCGATGGTGACGTTCCGGCCGAGTGTGGCCTTGGGATCTACAGTCGACGCTGAGTGAATCATTCTTCTAGCTCTTGGCTCTTAGCCCCTAGCCGTTGGTCACCCGGCCCTTGTGGCTGACAACCAGCAGCTGACAGCTAACAGCCAGTGAATCGCTTCTCCCTCACAACGGGTCGGCATCGACCATCATGAATTTAATGTCCGCCTCGGCCGCCAGGTGGTCGCCCACCATGGCGCGACAGAACACGTGACCCGTCCGGGACTTCACCCGGCGAGCCGAAGCCTCCAACACCAGTTGATCCCCGGGAATCACCGGCCGGCGGAACTTGACACCCTCGAGGCTCAGCAACACCGCCACTTTGCCCGTGTGTTCGAGCTCCTGTGCCAGCAGCAGACCGCCAAGCTGAGCCATCGCTTCGATGATCAGCACACCCGGCATGATCGGCTGGCCTGGGTAGTGGCCGGTGAAAAACTCCTCGTTGGCGGTGACGTTCTTGATTCCGATGGCGTGCTTGCCGGGCTCCATCTCCACCACCCGGTCAACCATCAGGAAGGGATAGCGGTGAGGCAGCAATCGCTGGATCTTGCGGATGTCAAAAACCGGCTCGGCCCTCAGCTTCTGCTTCGTATCGGCCGCCTGCTCCAGCTCTCGCAGCTTGCGGACCAGTTCATGGTTCAGGGCGTGGCCCGATTCGCGGGCGAAGACATACCCGGCGATGAACCGCCCGAACAGGAACAGGTCGCCCAGCAGATCCAGGATCTTGTGCCGAACGCACTCGTCCGGAAACCGGAGCGCATTCTGGATCGGGCCTTCCTTACCGAAGACGAGAATGTCATCGTAGGTCAGGTGCGTCCCCAGGCCCGACGCCCGGAACTGCTCCGCCTCCTGTTCGAGGACGAAGGTACGGGCACCGGCAATATGCTGCTCGAAATCCTCGGGGGTCAGGCGGATCTTGAAGATCTGTTGCCCGATCGGCCCGCTGCCGTAATTGAGGTCGTAAATGATCTCGAGCGTGTCCTCGCCTTCGCCGGCCGGAGCGGCCATGACGTAATGCGCTCCTTCGGCCACGCGGACCGTCTCGGTGATCCGGAACACCTGGCGAGCACGGTCTTGGGCGACGACGCCGGCCTCCTTGAGCTTCTCGACGAAAGGAACACAGCTTCCGTCGAAGGAAGGGACTTCGTTGGCGTTCAGTTCCACAAGCACGTTGTCAATGCCCAGCCCCGCCAGGGCCGACATGCAATGCTCGATGGTCTCGACCTGCACGGTCCCATTGCGGATAGAGGTCCGCCGGAGGCGTTTCGCGACGTTCTCGACAATGGCGGGAACTCGGATCGGCGGGTTCTGGTCGGCCCGAACGAACACCACACCGGTATCCGGGTCGGCCGGGCAGAAGCGCATGACCGCCTGCTCGCCGGTGAAGAGCCCCCGGCCGGTCAGTTCAACGGGATTGCGGATGGTCTGTTGAGGCTTCAAGTTGCTCGACCCGCTTGACCAGAGCCCTGAGCTGGTCGGCCATCTCCGGGAGCCGCCGTACCTTGGCTCTCTCCCGGATAAACTGCTCATGCTCGACCGCCGGGCTCCCGATGACCGTCTTGCCCGCAGGCACATCCTTGGAAACGCACGCACAGGCCGCGACCTGCACGCCGTCACCCAGCGAGATGTGGTCCCGCAAGCCCACTTTTCCGCCCAGTACCACGCCCCGTCCCAGGCGGGTGCTGCCGGCGATACCGCACTGGGCCACAATCATACAGTTCGGCCCAATGCGGACATTATGGGCAACCTGGACAAGGTTATCAATCTTGGTGCCCCGGCCGATGCGGGTAACCCCGAATTTCGCCCTGTCAATCGTGCTGTTGGCCCCGATTTCGACGTCATCCTCGATCTCCACGCCGCCAATCTGGGGGATTTTGACGTGACGGCCCCCAACATATTGGTATCCGAAGCCGTCGGCACCGATGCTGCAGTTCGGGTGTATGACAACACGGTTCCCAATTCCGCACCGTTCCCGGATGACGACGCCGGGCCAGAACTCACAATCGCTGCCGATGCGAACATCCGGTCCCACGAAGACCTGGGCGTGGAGCAACGTCCGATCCCCCACCACCGCGTTGTCCCCGATCACCACACACGGCCCGACGGCCACTCCCTGTCCGAGCCTGGCTGACGGGGAAACCACCGCCGTGGGATGGACGCCGGGCGCCGGCCTCGGGATCGGCGGGGCGAACTTCTCGAGCACTGCTGAGATCGCCAGGGAAGGGTCGTCGCAAAGAATGGCGGGCATAGATGTCGCGCCGAAATGCTTGGGCACGATCACCGCCCCGGCCCTGCTGTTTTTCAACTGAGGCGTGTATCGCTCATCTGCCAGCCAGGCAATCTGAGACGAATCGGCATCATCGAGCCCGGCCACCCCCGCAATTCGAGTGCTGGCATCGCCGCGGACCACGCCGCCGACCCATTTGGCAATCTCTGCCAGAGGATACGACTTGCTCATGGATGCACATGCTCCTCAGAGACTTGCTGGCCCCGGAATCCTCGCCGGCTCCAGAATCCACTCCGCTGGCCCCAGG
>CAZTQK010000205.1:0-10749 GCA_964615635.1 uncultured Planctomycetales bacterium | reverse complement strand
GAGCTCCTCGGTCCGGCGCTCGAACCTTATCGCAAGGACGTCTTCCTGGCCTGCAAGACGGGAAGGCGGGACGCCGAGGGAGCGGCCGCCGATCTGAAGCGGTCCTTTGAGCGTCTGCGGACCGATCACTTCGATCTCTATCAGCTCCACCACCTCGGCACTCCGGGCGACAACGTGGATCAAGCCTTCGCCAAGGGCGGGGCCCTGGAAGTCCTGATCCAGGCCAAGAAGGACGGACGGGCCAGGTTCCTGGGCTTCTCGGCTCACTCCGAGGGGGCCGCACTGACGGCGATGGACCGGTACGACTTCGACTCAGTGCTGTACCCGGTCAACTTTGCGTGTTTGCACAAGGGTAAGTGGGGGCACCGGATCATGGCCCGGGCCAAGGACAAAGGCGTTGCCCAACTGGCGCTCAAGGCCCTGGCTCGGCAGAAATGGCCGGACAAGGCGTTCAAGAGCCCGCACTATAGCAATTGCTGGTATCAGCCGCTGAGCGACCTGGACGAGGCAGATTTGAGCCTCCGCTACACGCTGAGCCAACCGGTAGTCGCCGCGGTTGCCCCTGCATCCGAGTTCCTTTTCTATCCGGCCATGGACCTGGCCATGGACGTCACACCTATCAAGCCCGACGAGGAGAAACAGCTCATGGCCCTGGCGGACACGCTCAACCCGCTGTTTCCGCAAGAGCCGTGATGGGGGAGCGATCAGTTGACCGTAACCGGGAGGGTGAGGACAAAGCAGGCGCCCTCGTTGACGCTCTGATCGAGTTGCAGGTCGCCGCCCATGTGCCGGGCGAGGCGGCGGCTAAGGGCCAGGCCCAGGCCGACGCCGGGGGATGAATTCGCGGCATCTTTCGCCGACTTGCAGAACGGGCGGAACAGTCTTCTCACCTCATGCTCGGAGATGCCCGGTCCGTAATCCCGGACTCGCACGGCGGCCCGGCCCCCGTCCGGCAATGCCTCCAGTTGGATTCGCCGATCACCCGTGGAGACTGCGTACTTGCAGGCGTTGTCCACCAGGTTAAACAGGATCTGCTCCACTGCCGAGGGATCCACGCGGACGGTGGAAGAGCAGACGTCCTCGGGGCTGGAAACCTCCAGCTTCATGCCTGCCTGGGCGGCGCGCTCGGCCAGCCGTTTCTCGACTCTTGCGATCAACTCGGCAAGAGTCACATTCTGAGCGGCGCTGATCGCCCGGTTCTTCTCCAGACGGGCATAAGCGAGCACGTTTTCGACCAGGTGGCTGAGCCGCTCGGCTTCGATGCGCAGCGTATCGAGGTATCGCCGTCGCTTTTCCTCGTTGGGCACCATGCCACCGGTGAGCATCTCGGTGTACATCCGGAAGGTGGTCAGCGGCGTCCGCATCTCGTGGGTGACGGCTGAGACGAAGGCCGCACGTCGCTCGCTCAGCGACATGGTCCCGGTGAGCAGTGCCACGACCGCCCCTGCCGCGAGCAACACGCACAGCCACGCGATCAGCAGCGACATCCGAATGGGCGACAAGCGCTCGGCCGGCGGCGTGGGGATACTGCCTGGGACCAGGTGAACCGGCAAAGCCGCGAGTTGGCGCGCGTCGTTCGGGTCGGGCTGTCGCGGGATCGCTTCGATGCTCGCATCGGGCAGCAGGTCGGCGATCTCACCGAGCAGCCAGGTCTTAATTCCCGGCCAGTCCAGCCAGCAGCCTTGAATGTACTCTTCGCCGTTGACACGGGCCCGTCGGGCAAGCAGGAGCGTGTCTCCGATCCACAGAGCACGCGTCATTCCCTCTTTAACCCCGCTTCGCAACACCATCGCGTTGGAGGCGTTGCTGACGATGAGTTGGCCATTGTTATCGAAGTTGTAGCCCCGAGCCTGGGCGTCACGGGTATTCATCAGGTCTTGTATCTCGGGTGAAATCCAACTCGTCTTGCCCGAACGTTTTTGTTGCGCCACTGGCGGCTGAGCCTGCTGAGTCGGATCGGGTGGTTGGCCGGGCGATTGCTGGCCGGCTTCAACCTGCTGCTGCGCTGCGGTCTGCCGCATGGTGATCTGCTGACTGAAGCGTCGTGAGCGTTGCTCAAGATCCAGGCTGGACACGACATTCCCCAGCCCCATGACTGGCTGGGCATCCGACTGTGGGTCGGATTGTTGGATACCGGCTGGCTGAGGGACTGCCGGCTGGTCGACCGACGATCCGGGCGCGTGCGGGAGCACCGCCACCCTGACGGGCGCCGGTTCGGCCGGTTCGAGCATCGCCTGCAGGCTCTCCCGCTTCAGGAGGGGTCGAAGCTCCGACAGCCGACGTTCATACAGTCTTATCTGATCGGTGGTTACATATCTCTCCTCGGCCATCTCGCGCATTGGGCCGGTCGGCACCTGGGGCGAAGAGAAGCTGCCGTCCGGGGCGATCTGGAAATGGACAAGCACGCGGGGCGAAGCAAGATCGAGCAGCGGAGAGGCCACCAGGATCTCGCCCGGCTGAACGGGGTTCAGCATGTTTGTGTAGGTCCGCTCGGTCGGCGAGAAGGAGGTGTAGGCGAAGTAAGGCCAAGTGCTTTCCTGGGCGATCAGCGGTGCCAGCGCTGAGTCCATTCGCCACAAGGCCAGTCGCACGCGCTCTTCGACAACGGCCTGTCGAATGGCACCAGCCTCGGCGCGATCCAGTTGCATCACCGTCAGGCTGAGCCAGCCCATGGCCGCGAGCACGACGGCCATGCAGAGCGAAAAGACCAGCCATGTGTGCCAGGGCCGCATCAGCCGCCTCCCCCGTGATTGGCGAACATGTAGCCCTTGCCCCGAACGGTGAGAATGATTTTCGGGTCCTCAGGGTTGTCGCGCAGCTTGTCTCGCAGCCGGGCGATGTGCATGTCAATCGTTCGCGTGGCGATGCCGATCGGATCGAGCCGCCAGACGCGAGAGAGTATTTCATCTCTCGATATCGCCCGGCCGTTGTTGCAGGCCAGGTAGCGGAGCAGCTCGGCCTCTCGCTCCGACAGATCACATCGGTCGTCATCTTCGAACCGAATCTCCTTGCGCGCCAGATCGATCACGCCACCGGTGAACGAAACGAGCTTGAGGTCGGCCGGCCGTTCGGGAGATCGTCGCAATACGGCCTCCACGCGGGCCAGCAATTCGGCGACGCGAAACGGCTTGACGACGTAGTCATCTGCCCCGAGTTTCAGGCCCTGCACGCGATCCTGCTCCTCGCCGCGGGCTGTGAGAATAATGACCGGCAGGGTTGGCCGTGTGCCGCGGACCTCCCGCAGGATGCTCAGGCCGTCCTGGCCGGGCAGAACCAGGTCGAGCAACACGAGGTCGCAATCGACCGATCGGGCCATGTCAAGCCCGACGTCGCCGTTAGCGGCTTCGAGCGTGGCATAGCCGTCGAACTGCAGAGCATCGACGATGCCTTGGCGAATCGCGGCGTCGTCTTCCACAACCAGGATGCGTCTCTGCGACATCAGATGCCTCTTGCGTCCGAATCTGCCCGTGCCCCCGTCGCCCGGTACCCCCTATCATACCACTTGGCCATTTACATCGCTTGTCGACGCGGACCGGCCAGAATCCGCATGGCCCGCGACAGTCTTGGCGGGGAGGCGCTATGGCTGTTTTCAGAACCGCGACCGTAAGGGAGCGGCGTGAGGGAGCGGCCGCTGACAGCTCTTTCAGAACCGCGACCGTGAGGGAGCGGCCCCCAAGTGGTGTTGGCCGCTTTGCGGTCTGGCCTGTCCTTGACCGACCTGCAAAGGTCGGTCAAGGGCCCCTCGCTCACGCTCGGGGTTCTGAAAGAACCGCCGAGACTGTCACGGCCCCGGATCTGCACTTGGCGGGTGGGGATATCCCAGATGCCGACTTGTTCAATGCCTTTGTCCGTCTTCCTCGTAGCCACGACGGAAACAGTCAACTCGGCCGGGCCAGGCTTGAACTTTTCGTCAACAGAGCGGCCGGATTCGCTCCACGGCCAGACGCGGAGCGTACTGCTGAGGTCTTCCGCCAAGTCTTCCATGGACACCTGTACCGTCCGGGTTCGCCGGAGTTCCGAGTCGTCCGACTTCAGCATGACGCGGGCTTCGACCTGATCGGGTTCGGGCGAGAAGGTCGAATCGCCTTGAATTCTCCGACGGGCCCGGCGTTCACGTTCGGCCGGCGACCCTGCTGATGGTCTGGTCTTCGCGAATCGCAAGACCATGCGGATATCGCGGCCCACACGTACGGTTTCCGGGAAAAGCGTGACGGCCACCCGGCAGCCCAGGGCCTCGCCGTGCCAACCGCAGAAGACGACTTCGATCGGTTTGGTCTTCTCGTCCTTGTTGATGCTGTGAAGCACCCCGGCTGATTCGAGCCCGTTCTTCAAGCGGCGATCAAATCGTCTCTTAGATCCAGGACCATGCTCGCCAGGATAGCCTCCGGCGATGTGATACAGAGGAGGTCTGGTGCCCTCGAAGAAGTCGGCGCCGATGGTTGGGCCGTCATAGCTGGAGGATGATCCTATACTCATGAAGCAGCCGCGGTAGATCTCGCCCTCGCGGTCGCGGACCACGAAGTCGCGTTGAAGCGTGGGCGGGAGGGACATGAGATCCATCGCTCTTTCGCGGGTCAGTTCGAAGACTTGCCGGTCCCAGTCGAAGCGAACGATATCCCGACTGGAGAACAGGACCTTGCCGGTTTTCGCGTCCACCCACCGAACAGCATCGCCCTCATCGGCCGGCCCGGAGGAGGCACCCGTTGTGGTCGCCGCAGGCCGCGATTGGGCTGCGATAAGTGTCGCAGTCAACAGGAAGAGCGTCACGAGGATGTTGCGGCACGCCATTCTTCTCATCTGCTGACTCCTCTTGCCGCCGGGGTGGGCATGCTCGCAGAACGCCTCGTGGGCATGGTCCCCGCCACCAGGCAATCGATTCCTCATCGCCAGTAGTAGTGCCACTCGTATTTCAGGTCGATGCTCTTGCCGGCGTCGAGCTTCACATCCCACTTGATGCGCCCGATGCCGTTGAAGTGGTACCACCAGTACGGCCACGAATACCAGCCCCACCAGTGTGGCCAGCTCTCAGTGGTCCAACCTTCCTGGGCGAACTCGACCATCTCCACTCTGCCGTCGTTGTCCGCTTTGTCCACGTTGCCGAACACCTGGCGAGTGACCTCGATCTCGACCGGATGGCCGCGATGGTTGGTCAGGCTGATCGTGCCGGTCAGGCTGTTCTTGCTATAGGAGTTGCCTTCCCACTGAGTCGCGTTGGGGACCCGCCCGCTCTCGACGTCCGACTTGCGGACCTGGATATCGACGGCCGCAGTGACCGTCAGATCGCCCATGCCGCCGGCGGGTGTGTAGGTCATCATTCCCTGGGCCAGAACGCGGTCGCCGTGGAGGATCAGCGCCGGGGCGGTGGTCAAAGGGGACTTGGTGGAATTGGTCAGCCGGAGAACGTGCATGACCTTCGCCGCGGTCAGCAGCTTGGCCAACTCGGCCTGGCGGTTGCTGTCGAAATGTCTCCGCACCTCCGGCGGCGGGCTGAAGGGCAGATTGAGCGTGTAGACATCCTTGTAGGTCAGAGAGAACTCGCTGATAGGCACGACCATGCGTTGGCCCTTCTTCAGAGTGAGGTGCTCTATCGTGAAGACGTACAGGTCTTCGTTGCGAGCCGCTTCTGGCGTATCAGGCCCGAGGTCAGGTGCCGGTGACGAAGGCCGCTCCATCGGTGCCGCCACCTGGCTCATAATGGCATTCGAGAAAGCGAATGCCGTCTGGCTTGACTCACGGAAATGCTGCGACAATTGCGCCGCCGCCTGTTGCAACGAGATGGGATCGACCGTGTCCTTGAAGGCAAATGTCGGCACGCCGATCACCAGATTCGCGGTGGCATCATCAAGGTCGGTCAGTTCGTTGATCAGGGTAGCCTGAAGCTTGATGACAGCCTGTCCCTTTCCATCGATGGTCACTTTGTAGCTGGGAATCCAGCGTATGCCCTTTTGTAGGTAGACCAGTCCGACGCGGGCATTCGCGGCCGGAGCCTTGCCGCCCCAATCGAGCTTGAGGGTCAGCAGATTCCGATATTCCTCCTGACGCAGCGTTCGGCTTGGGGCATCCTTAAAGGCAAAATCGCGAATGCGCTCGATGGGCAGGGCTTTCACCCCATCGTGAGTCTCCAGCAGGATGATCCTGCCGCCATCGCTGCGGATGGCGGACTCGCTGCCCGAACCACCGGCCGTCGGATCGGGCAGCGGCTTTTTCGGGATGCCGAGGATCGTGGCCGGGTATGAGCGGTCGTTGTGTTCGGTGACCAGGCCACTCGCCCCCACGTTGGCGGCCAGGATCTCGGCCAGCGTCAGGGCGGGATCCTCTCGTTCGACCTTGGTTCTGCCGGCAACCACACCGGTGAGTTTCGCACTTGGGTCGGCCGAGTACGGCCAGAAGGTCCCGATGACCGGGCACGGGAGATCCTTGAGAACGACGTTACCACTCGACTCGGTCGGCAATTCACCTTCCTGCAGCACGAAGGCATGACCATCCTTGAAGATGGTCACTTCCCTGACCGGCATCCGGGCCAATGTTTCTTGGGTCATTGGTTGCGAGGTGGGATTCTCGCCCGCGCCGACCTGGTTGGATAAGACGGCCGCCAGGAGGATTGCCAGAAGAGTCACAGCACATTTCCCATTGAACATTGTGAAGTCTCCCGATTCTTTTACTTCACCAGCACCGTTTCGTCGCCAACCATCAGCAGGATCTCGCCACGAAGGGCGATCGACCCCTGCCTTCCCTCGCCGGCCAGCTTCTCGGCCAGCTTGGCGAACTCTTCCGAGCCGAACTCGATCACCTTGGTCGGCGTGATCTCTTTCTGACGATCGACGACCCGGCTGTCGATCCACCGGCCGCTGCGATTGTAGAAGGCCCGGTCGTTGACCTGTTGAACGTTGGTGATCGAAACGCGGTTCATACGTTCGTCGTAGAACGAGTTGCGATTATTGGCGACCGACTGGCCCTTCATGAAGACCGAGTTGGCGGACTGGTTGAAGGCCCCCAGGCCGGATCGAGTCTTCATCGCTCGTTCGTTGAAATTGTGCGTCGCTTGTGCGAGCACGTTGTCGCGGTTGGACAGGTCGGTTCCTTCACGTGCCAGAAAGGCCGTGTACTCCGTCAGGATGCCGAATTCCGTGCTCAGGCGAACAATTTCGTCAACGAGCTCCTTCACTTTGGGGTCCCGGGCGGCCGTGTTGTGGATGGAAGCCGGTCCGGGATCGGCTCCGAGCTGGCGGATCGAATCAACGAGCGAGGCGATCCGACGGCTTGCCCAGAGTCGTGGAACGAAGGCGTTCCTGGTGGTTGCCTTGTCCAGACCGAATGTGAAAGTGAATGTCCGTGTCTTTCCGAGGTAGTTGCCGGTCAGCTTGAAGATCAGCGGGTCCTCGCCGTTGTACTGACCCAGCAGCACGAGCTGGTCGCCGACGAACATGTCCGGCAGGCGATTGGGTAGCAGATCATGGACGCGGTTTGGGCCGGGTTTGCTCGAGGCATCGGCGATTTCGAGCTTCGGATCGGCCAGCACCGGTCCGGTCAGCCGCTTGAAAACGCTGGCGACCTTCACTTCGACGTCCTCGCTCGGGAGCACGAAGGTCGGCGTCGCCCGCGTTTCCGCGGCGATGCGTTCGAGAAGGGGCGTGTTGACGTCGACGCCGACGCCGAACGTGAAGATGCGTCGCTCATGGGGGTTTGCGCGGATCGCGACGTCGCGAATGGCCACTTCGGAGGTTTGACCGACTGTGGGAAGCCCATCGGTGAGGAACAGGACGAGTGGCAATGTGCCTTCGAGCGGTTTGAGGCGCAGTGCCTCGGTCAGGGCGGCATGGATGTTCGTGCCGCCGGCCGCGTTGATGCGGTCAATGTATTCGCGGGCCTTCTGGATGTTTGCCTGCGTGCTCAGCATTGGTTGGCTCGAAAACATATCCACTGCGTCGTTGTAGCTGATCAGGTTGAACGCTTCGCCCTCCTGCAGCGCGGAGATGATCTGCCGGGCTGCCTCCTTGGCTTGTTCGATCTTCCTGCCGTTCATGCTGCCCGATCGGTCGAGCACCAGCGTGACCTCGCGGCGGATCGCGGGCTGGGTCGTGCTGCCTCCCGTCGGCTGAGCGGGCAGCCCGGCCAGGAGCATGAAGTAGCCGCCGCCGAGCTTGGCATCGGGATAGGCCAGAAGCGATGCCGTCACCTCGCTGCTTTCGAGCAGATACGACAGTCTGAAGGGACCGGGCTCGGTGCTCGCTTCGTCGACAATCCGTACGGAGACGGCGCCGGATGCTCGACGGACGGTGTCGATCCTGTGGCTTGGCGAATATGTGGTGGAGATCGGCCGACTCGATGTAATGCTGACCGAGACCTTCCACGGGACACAGTAGTCCAGCGACTCGCTGCGAGGCAGCACGTAGTCGACGCGGTCGCCGTCGGCCACGAGCAGGTGTTCGTAGGTCAGGCGGATCTTCTGCGTGCCGTTGGGTTCGATCGGAAAGACGCTCGACCGGATCAGATTGCAGCCGAGGAACTCCAGCAGGGCGGGATCTCGCATCTGGGCGACGATGCTCTGATAAGTCTTGCGAGCCTCGCCGGCCGGGAGCACCTGCATGGTCGGTTCGCTGGCCTTGCCTTCAAACGCGAAGCCTCGCAGCACCGTCCCCTCAGGCACGGGAACCGCCAGCTCGGCCTCGACTCGCGAGTTGGTGGGGTTGCGCAACTGGATGTCCATGGTCGTCGTGGCCACCTGTTCGAGGATCACCACCCCGGCGGTGACCTCGGTTATCTTCACCGCCGGCGATGCGTGCGAGGTCATAACCCGGCTCTGGGGGATGATCACGTTTCCGGCCAACGGCCGGCTGCTCGATGACAGGTACGCCTGGCCAAAGGCGAACCCGGCGGCACACAGAACGGTGGCGACAATCAGGCGAGGATGGTGACGACTTGTCATGGCAGACTCCTTGGCAGAGGGTGGAACATCGGCTACATAGGAGTCTACGCTGTGTTCGGGGGCCGGGGTGTAACGAGAGTGTAACACCTTGGCGGTTCAGCCCGGGTGCTGCAAAGGGATATGCCGCGCGGGACCGGTCTTATCTCCGCCGACGGGGACGGATCAGCATCAGCAGCAGTACGCTGACCATCGCCGCCTGGGCTGCACCCAGCCCGCACCACACCCGCCTGGATGGAGGGGTCTGACCATCATTGGGGATGGGCTGGCCCGAGCCGCCGTCGGGTGAGGGGTCGCAGACGTCTCCCAGTCCATCATCGTCCCGGTCCGACTGCTCCGGATTCGCCGTTTCGGGGCAGTTGTCGCATTCATCGCCTGCGCCGTCCGCGTCTTCATCGAGTTGATCGGGATTGGCCGTCAACAGGCAGTTGTCGCACGCGTCACCCACACCGTCTTGGTCGGTGTCCAGTTGGGTCAGATTAGGCCTCAGCGGGCAGTTGTCGCACAGGTCTCCCCGGCTGTCGGAATCCGTGTCCGCCTGATCGAGGCCGGCATCGAGCGGGCAGTTGTCAATGCAGTCGGGAATGGTGTCCGCGTCGGAGTCGGTCTCAGGAACGCCGCAGCCGCATTGGCCAGGCTCGGTTTTGAGCGGGTCGGCCGGACAGTTATCGATCGGAGGGAAGCCGCCGCCGCCACCTCCGCCTCCCCCGCCTCCTCCGCCGGACTCCAGGCAGTCCGGCGTTCCGTTGTTGTTGGCATCCTCATCCGAAACACCGCAACCGCACGCGCCCGGTTCGATCTTGGCCGGATCGCTGACGCACTGATCCTTGCAGTCGGCTGTTCCGTCGTGATCCCGGTCCAGATCAGATACACCGCACCCACACACGCCCACTGCGATCTTCAAAGCGTCTTCGGGGCAACCGTCGTTGCAGTCCGGGGTCCCGTCGCTATCCGTATCGGTGTCGGCCACACCGCAGCCGCAGATGCCGGGCGAGGTCTTGGCCGAATCGCTGGGGCAATCGTCGCAGGCGTCGCCCGTGCCATCATTGTCTTCGTCCTGCTGTTCAGGATTGGATAGATACGGGCAGTTGTCCTGTGTGTCGAGGATTCCATCGTCGTCCGAGTCGCCGTCTGTGTTGGCGTCACAAACGTCGCCCTCGCCGTCACCGTCCGTATCGAGCTGGTCGGGGTTGCTATTCAGCGGGCAGTTGTCGCCGTCGTTAGGGAACCCGTCGCCGTCGATGTCCGGATCGCATACGTCGCCCAGGCCATCTGTATCAGTGTCCTTCTGATCAGCGTTTGCGATCAGTGGGCAGTTGTCCTGTGTGTCGAGGATTCCATCGTCGTCCGAGTCACCGTCTGTGTTGGCGTCACAAACGTCGCCCTCGCCGTCACCGTCCGTATCGAGCTGGTCGGGGTTACTTGTCAACGGGCAGTTATCGCTGTCGTTGCCAAATCCGTCACCGTCGATGTCCGGATCGCATACGTCGCCCAGGCCGTCCGTATCAGTATCCTGCTGATCGGCGTTCGCGACTGTCGGGCAGTTGTCTTGGCTGTTGAGGATGCCATCGTCGTCCGAGTCTTCGTCCGGGTCATCGTCACAACTGTCACCCACCCTGTCTCCATCGGTATCTTTTTGGTCGGGGTTGGCCACGTTTGGGCAGTTGTCGTCGCAGTTGATGGTGTTACCACCGGTGCAGAGATGGTCGCCGGCCACACCGCTGCCGTCCCCGTCATTGCCGATGCCGTCACCATCGCTGTCCGGATCGCACACATCGCCCAGCCCGTCTGTATCGGTGTCCTTCTGGTCAGCGTTTGCGACCGTC
>CAZTQK010000204.1:0-10825 GCA_964615635.1 uncultured Planctomycetales bacterium | reverse complement strand
GACGTTGCGATTCTGGTGTTTTCCGCTTGGGAGACGATGGCGATGACACACTCACCTCTTTCCAGGGCAGCGTTGTTCGTGGCCGTGTTCCTTTACCTGTTTGGCGCAGCCGTTTCCGGGGCTCCTGCGCCATCGGCCAGACTCAACCTGGTCTTCATTCTCGCCGACGACCTCGGTTGGCGCGATCTGGGGTGTTACGGGAGCACCTTCCACGAAACGCCCAACATCGACCGCCTGGCCTCGCGCGGGATGCGGTTCACGCAAGCGTACGCCGCCAATCCACTCTGCTCTCCCACGCGGGCCAGTATCCTGACCGGCCTCTATCCGGCGCGGATCGGGATCACCTCGCCGGCCGGCCACCTGCCCGAGGAGCTCCTGACCGAGAAGCTGCCCCAGCAGACACACCCCGATCGCCGAGCGATTGAAGCCCGCAGCGCGACACGGCTCAACACCACCTACATCACGCTGGCGGAGATGCTCCGCGACGTCGGCTACACCACCGGCCATTTCGGCAAATGGCATCTCGGCCGAGAGCCCTACAGCCCCCTGCAACAAGGCTTCGATGTCGACATCCCGCACTGGCCCGGGCCCGGACCGGGCGGAACGTATGTCGCTCCGTGGAAAGCACCCAACTTCAACCTGCCGGCCAAGCCCGGCGACCACGTCGAAGACCTCATGGCCGCCCACGCGGTGAAGTTCATCAGCGAGAACAAGGAACGACCCTTCTACCTGAACTACTGGGCGTTCTCCGTGCACAGCCCCTGGGACAGCAAGCGGGACTTGATCGCCAAGTACGGCCAGAAGGCGGCGAAGCTGCCTGCCGACAGCCCGCAACGCAACCCAGTCTACGCCGCGATGGTGGAATGTCTCGACAATGCCGTAGGTCGGATCGTCCAGGCCGTCGAGGAAGCCAGGATCGCCGACCGCACGGTCATCGTATTCTTCTCCGACAACGGCGGCGTGCACTGGGCGGACGACCGGCTGGGCCAGACGTTCGAGGAGTGCAAGGACATCCCGATCACCAGCAACGCACCGCTTCGCGGCGGCAAGGCCACCATCTACGAGGGTGGTACGCGCGTGCCGTGCATGGTGCTCTGGCCGGGCGTCACCAAGGCCGGCACGACCAGCGAATCGATCATCCAGAGCACCGATTTCTGCCCCACGCTGCTGGAGATACTCGGCGTCGATACCCCAAAGGGGCACACCTTCGACGGTCGCAGTCTCACCGCCGCGTTGAAGGGCAAGCCGCACGATCGCGGGCCGCTGTTCTGCCACTTCCCGCACTACATCGCCAAAACCGGGGATATCCCCTCATGCTACGTTCGCGTGGGCGACTGGAAGCTGATCCGCCTGTTCTGCGACGGGCAGGACCAGACCGACCGCTTCGAGCTGTACAACCTCGCCCAGGATCTGAGCGAAAAGAACGACCTGGCCGTGAAGATGCCCGACAAGGTGAAGGAACTCGACCCGCTGATCGACCGCTTCCTGCAGGAAACCAGGGCGGTCGTCCCGAAGCCCAACCCGGCGTATCGGGCAAAGGAATAGACGCCAACGTGCCATGCCCAAACCCGTTTCCAGATACTGCCAAGTACGTTATTATCGGATGCCTTCTACAGAACCAGAGAACGATTAGGCCTGTGTCACAAATTGACACAGGCCTAATCATGGGCTATGCTATGTGTATGGCGATCCGCAGTTCCATGAACGTGTCTGTCACCCCGGAGCTGGAGACGTTTGTCCAATCGCTCGTAGCCTCCGGCCGATATCACTCGGCCAGCGAGGTCTTCAGGGAGGGCCTGCGACTACTCGAACAAGCCGAACGGGGACGCCTGCTCGAGAAGTGGCTCACCGAGGGTCTGACGGCAGAAGAACAAGCTCGCCTTCCCAAGGACCTCCTGGAAGAAGCACATTCGCAGATCCATGAGCAGATCCAGGAGGGACTCGACGCCCTGAGTCGTGGGCAGACCGTGGACGGCAGCAAGTTCTTTGCCGGCTGGAAGGCTCGCCTGACCGCTGCGCGTGATAGTGCCAATGATTCATCCCCGATAGAATAAGAGGGATGAACCGTCAATTCCTGCTCTCCGCCGCCGCCGCCCGAGATCTCGACGAAATCCTGACCTATGTGCTCGAGCAGGATGGTCCTCAGCGTGCCCAGCATGTTGCCGACCGCCTCCATGAAGCCCTTCAGAAACTCGCGGATGCACCCGAACTCGGACATCGCCGAGAGGACCTGACCTCTGCTCCGGTACTCTTCCGGGCAGTCTGGTCGTATCTCGTGGTTTACAGACCCGACAGTACTCCGCTCGAAATCGTCCGCGTGCTCCACGGTGCCCGCGATTTGCCTTCGCTTCTCGAAGGCATTTGACGACCGCAAGGGCGAAATACCATCTCTCCGGCAGCCGTTGCACCGCAACCCATTCTCAATTCACTTTCGGTGCTGCCAGGACATGCAGTTTGGCCCCGCCGAGCAGAATACGGCCGTCCGGCAGGGGTACGACGTCAGAGAACTGCTCCCGGGACGCCCGGTAGTGAGCGATGCGTCGTGGGCTCGAGCCCCAGCGTCGGGTCGTCGAGAATGACCAGTTGCGGCCGGTGAGCCAGGGCCAGCAGCAGCGACAGCCGAACCGTCTGCCCCTTCGACAAGTGCTTGACCCGCGTTCGCTGCGGAAGCTCGAACTGCTGGAGATAGCGCCTTGCCAGGTCCTTGTCCCAGGTCGGGTAAAACGGGGCCATGAAGCCGATGATCTGCTCGACCCGCATCCAGCCAAACATGGCCTGATCCTCGGCCAGGTAGCCCACGCGCCGGCGAATCTCCATCGCATCGCGGGCCGGGTTCAGACCGAGAACTCGGATCTGCCCGTCATCCGGCTTGAGCAGACCGAGCAGCATGCGAATCGTGGTCGTCTTGCCCGCTCCGTTGCGTCCCAGGAACGCAAACGTCTGGCCGCGAGGAATGCACAGGTTGAGCCCGTGCAATACCGTGTTGCGGCCGAATCGCTTGGACACTCCCTCGATCGTGATCACGTGTTCACTCATCTGATCGTCCCTTTGTTTCACCCCGTCTTCGTTCCTGCTCAAACGCCATATCGATCTGGCTGTGCAGTTCCTGTTGTGTGACGCCCAACGTCTCGGCCTTTCTGACCAGCCGCGCCACGTCCTCTCCAAGAAGTCCCCGCTGGGTCTCTAACTGCGCCGAAGAAGGAATGGCCGTCACATACGTCCCGTCGCCATGCCTGCGCTCGAGGAGCCCCTCTGCCGTCAGCCGTTCGTAAACTCGCAGAATCGTGTTCTGATTGACGGCCAGTTCGCGGGCCAGCACCCGCACGCTCGGCAGGCGATCCCCGGCCGTCAGGGCCCCGGCCGCACAATGAGCCCGGATCTGGTCCATGATCTGCCGGGTGATGGGAACGCCTGAGGATGTCTCGACGCGAATGAACATCGCCATCCGTCCACCAAGTGACTACACTACTATAACAGTATACACATGAATTGCCGCCTGTCAAATAGACCCGACGCAACGATTCTGTGGGCATGAGGACAGCCGAGACCGACATCCGACCGAGGTCCATGTCCCGCGTCGACTAATGATAAACTCATATCAGAACAGGAGATATAGCTCTTGTTCCATCAGCAGGTCATCCCATACAGCGGGATATGTCTCGGATGAGCGAACCACGAGCGGCCCGGAACGGATTCCGGTACGTGTTTAGCGTGCTGGGGTCTGGCTCTTTTTGCCCAAATGCGGTTCGCGGTGCAATTTGGAGAGGTTGGCTCAGTCCGGCGGGACTCGTCGGCGACAAGAAGACGGCAAAAAGTGCCTGACCCGCTGTCTTGCACGCTAAACACGTACGGATTCCGGGCCGAGCAGCTAAAAGCTAACAGCTAAGAGCTAATAGCTTCTTTTCACTTCGCAATCTGCTTCCTCAGCCACTCCAGGCTCTGCTCGACCTTGCCCGGGGCGGCCTCGGTCTCGATGCTCAGCACGCCGCTCCACTTCGTGCTCTTGAGCAGTTCGATGCAGCCGGCGATGTTGTCGGCGTTGACCCCCTCGCCAATGGCGACCACCGAGGTCGAGATGCCCGTCTCCTCGCCGCGAACCGCCTTGGCCAGCGACTCACTCACGTCCTTGATGTGGCAGTGTGAGACCTTGTGGCGAAAGCGCTTCAGAAACGCCACCGGGTCGTTGCCGGAGATGAAGTTGTTGCCGGTGTCGAAGTTCATTCGGAAAAGCGGCGTATCGAACTCGGTGAACAGCCGCTCCATGAAGTCGGCGTTGTTGGTGTAGGGACCGTGCGGCTCGATGTTGATAATGATTTCGTGGCTTTCGGCCCACTGGAGCACGATCTTGTAGTAGAGCTTCATCAGGTCGAAGACTTCGTCGTCGGACAAGCCCTGCGGCTTGGTCGCGCCGTCGGTGGTGTCGACGAACTGGGCCCCGAGTGACCGCGCATACTTGATCGCATCGATGGTATAAGGAATGCCGCGGTACAGCCCCTCGGGCATGGAGACGGGGTAGGCGGCATCGATCTGCGAAACCTTCAGCCCCATCGAGTCGACGTACTTCTTGAGTCGCAACGGGTCCGTGTGCAGCGGGATGTGCGGGTTGTAGCCCAGGGCCTGAACGAAGTAGTCGCCCCAAACGCTGCCGAACTCGATGTACTTCATCCCGTGCTTCCTGGCGAACTCGCACGGCACCGTGTAAGGGGCGTCCTGATGTCGCCAGTTGTCAACGTGCATTCCCAATTCGATCATGATTGACTCCCATGACGATAACCACGTGTATCGGGCAACGGCCGGCTCGGAGGTTGGCCGCTACGTCTTTCCGCGGCACTCCGAGTACACAGCAATTCGCAATTCTCAACTCGCAATGCTCAATTCCCCGACGCCGCTCGGCCCGGAATCCCTTCCGGGCCGCCTCCTCTAGCGGAATCCATTCCGCATTCGGCGACAATGAGGACGGGAATCCTCGGCCCAGAAGGCCCCAGAACGGATTCTGGGGCCAGCAGTCTGGCAAGAGAACGGGTCAGGCACCTTTTTTTGCGGGCTCCCCCGCATGGCATCGTGCCAGCCGGCCTCGTTGACCTTCCCCGGGTCACCCTGCGAACCGCGTCAGGCAAAAAGGAGCCAGACCCCGGCCCGCTAAACACGTACCTGCGGTACGCAACGTCGGGAGCAACTCAGCTCTTAAAGCCGCTGAGATCGAACTCCAGCTTCTCGTTGGCCTTGATCATCTCGTCCCACGTGACCACTTGGCCGGCCTTTTCTCCGGCGATCCGCCCCAGAACGCAGGTCAGATTGCTGCGGACCGATGGGGCCACGGTCGGATTGCTGTAGTTGCCCTCAGTGACGAACTGGTGGAACTCTTTGATGTTGACCTTCGCCCCATCACCGTAGAGATCGCTGAATGTGCCGCCTTTGTAAGGTCGCTTGCCCTTGATCCAAACGTGGGTGTAGTAATCGGTATCCGCCACGCCGTCCTTGCCGTAGATCCGGCAGTGGATGGAGTCCGGCACGCCGGGGATACACTGGACCGACGCGAAGTTGAGCAGCACGTTGTCTGGGAACCAGAAGGTCACCGAGTAACAGTCCTTGATGTTGCCGTAGTTCCGCAGGCCCTTGCTGACGGCCGCCCCGACCGCCTTGACCGGGTCGGAATTGAGGAACCAGGTGGCCACGTCCAGCGTGTGGATGTTCTGCTCGACGATGTAGTCACCTGACAGGGCCTTCTCGCAGTACCAGAGTCGCAGTCGGTCTTGCTTGTCCTTGGGAGCCGGCATGACCCCGCCTGCCCACGGGTATCTGGCCTCGCCGCAGACGATCTTGCCGATGATGCCGTCATGCACCTGCTCGGCGGCCTCGCGGTATAACTCGTTGGCCCGGGTCTGGAAGTCGACCAGGAAGACAAGCTTCTTGGCCGTGGCCTTCCTGCCCGACTCACCGATCGACAGACAGCCAGGCACATCGACCGCGATCGGCTTGGCGATGTACACGTGCTTGCCGGCTTCGACCGCATCAGCCGCCTGCTGGGGATGGAAGTACGGCGGCGTCTCGATGACCACCGCGTCGAGCTTGCCTTCGAGCAGCTTCTTGTATCCCGACAGGCCGGCGTGCCGTCGTGACGGATCGATGCCGAACTTCTCGCCTAACGCATCAACGCGGTCCTGGTAGTAATCGGCACAGGCAACGAACTTGTAGCCGCCGTGCTTGGCAAAGAGATCGGCGATCCATCCGCCACGGCCACCGCAGCCGATCAGGCCCAGTTCGATCTTCGAGTTGGCGGCCGCGCCTTGCACGAGTTCGGGTTTCAGGATGGTAAACGCCGTCGCGGCCGTCCCCGCCAGGAAACCGCGTCGCCCCATTCGGGTCATTTCGATATGCTCCGACATGAATCGCCTCCAATCGCTCGGGCCACATGAATCTCAGTCATTAGCTACAGGACCGGGCATTCTAACCGGGCGTCATAGAGCGGCCAAGAGGGGCGAGAAAACGATGAATGAAGAATGCGGAACGATGAACGAAGAATAGCCAGGTCGGGTTCTGCCCGACACTGGCTCTTCAGAACCCCAAGCGCGGGGCCCGCATCAGGTTGGTCGATCCTACTCGTCCGCGCCGGTGCTCTTGAGAATCACAAACCGTTTCATGCCCTCGGTCAGGACCGTGAGACGCACGCCTTTCTTGACGTCGTGCTTGCGCATCGCCTCGTTGAACTCGGCCAGTGTCTCGACCGGTTTGCTCTGCACAGCCATGATGACGTCGCCCGGACGCAGGCCGGCCTTGGCCGCGGCGCTGAACGGCTCGACCTTGGTGACAACCACCCCCTTGGCCTGCTTGAGCCCAAGTTGCTCGGCGATTTCAGGTGTGACGCTCTTGAGGGTCATGCCCAGGTCTTCATCCTCGGTTTCGTGGCCCTTGATGGTTGCCAGACCGGCCTCCAGCTCGCCGACCGTGACGGTCAGGGTCTCTTGCTCGCCTTCACGGAAGACTTCGACCTTCACCTTGGTGCCCGGCGACGTGACGGCCACCGTCTGGCGAAGCTGATTGCTGTCCTTCATGTCCTTCCCATCGAACTTGACGATGATGTCGCCTTGCTTGAACCCGGCTTTCTCGGCCGGGCTGTCGGGAGTCACATCGCCGACGAGCACGCCGTTGGTGCCCTCGAAACCGAACGACTCGGCCATCGCCTCATCGAGGTTCTGAATGCCGACTCCCAGCCATCCGCGTACGACCTTGCCGTGGTCCATGAGGCTCTGCATGATCGACTTGGCCATGTTGCTGGGGATCGCAAAGCCGATGCCCATGTAACCGCCGCTTCGGCTGAAGATGGCAGTGTTGATGCCAATGACCTCACCCTTGAGGTTGACCAACGGCCCGCCGCTGTTGCCGGGGTTGATGGCCGCGTCCGTTTGGATGAAGTCCTCATATTCGGCGACCGCCCGGTTCGCACGGCCCTTGGCGCTGACGATTCCCGTCGTGATGGTGTAGGAGAGTCCGAACGGATGCCCGACGGCCACCACCCACTCGCCCACTCGTACCTTGTCCGAGTCACCGAGTTTCGCCGGCATCAGATTGTCCGCCTTGATCTTCACCACGGCCAGGTCGGTCTTGGGATCCGCGCCCACGACCTTGGCCTTGTATTCCCGTTTGTCCGTGAGGGTTACGGTGACCTCGTCGGCGTCGGCCACCACATGGTTGTTGGTCAGGATGTGGCCATCGTCGGAAACGATCACCCCGGCGCCGAAGCCTTGCTGCTTAAGGCCTTGCCTGGGAATGTTCGGTTGCAGAAAGCGCTCGAAGAAGTCCGGGAAGGGCGAATCCTCGGGCATCTCCCGTCCGCCGCGCATCATCGGCTTGATGGTCTTCACCGAGGCGATGTTCACCACGGAGGCCTTGACGCTCTCGGCCACGTACTCAAAGGCGGCAGACAAATCCTCGGCTGCCTTCATGGCTGCGGGCGGCGGCGGCGCTGTGGCCTTCTCTTGCCCCAGTGCCGGATAGACTGCGGCAGCAAGACCAAGCGAGCCCAGAACAGTCACGCAAATCGCAATTGGCATTCGCCTCATCATTCTGCTCCCGAACATCATTGTGTTTCTCCTTCCGTCGCTTCTGATCGTTCCGCTGACGGTTGACTTCTTCTTGGTCTATATACGCAAGGAGGCCGGAGTCTGTTCATCACCTGGGGCCGTCGATGCGAGGCTTGTGGATGCAGAAGCCTAAATCATTGCGCCGCAATGAATTAGAGCAGCCGCCCAACGTCGTCACAGGTCTTTGCCCCCCGGTGTGAGGGGCAAGCAGTGCGGGGAGGTATAGACAGACTGAGATTCCGGAGATCAAGACGCCTCAGATCGCCATCTCTGGGGAGTGTTCTCCAATCTGCGTGGGACCCGCGAAGCCCGTCGAGGGTTCAACTCATGTCGGTGCCTGCGGTCTCAACTGCGACTTGAGCCAGTCGATCTTGCGGCCCTCGGCCACGTGGGTCATCTTGATCGCCTGGGCGGTCTTCATGAACTCGTCGTAGACGGCCTGTTGAGTTTCGGCAACCGGCCAAGAGTGCTTCGCATCAGCGGCTTCCTTCCGCAGGCGGTCCCATTGGCTGATGAACGTATACAGCACCGGCATCTGAGCCGTTCGGACGCGGAGGAGCAAGGCTTCATCACTTACCGCGGCCCTCTCCGCCGCTTGAAGGAGCTTCCATCCCGCGCTGAGCGTATCGAGGCTCAGGAACTTGGCGTCCAGCGGCGAGAAGCAGCCCAGATGGTCGCCGCTGGCGGCGACGGCCTGGTGGATGGTGTCGAGATATGCTCTGACGTGTGGCGAGGCCGGGCCGTAGTAGCCGTTCAGGAACTCGTCGATCAGCTCGTCGGCATTGAGTGACGGGTTCCACAGCATCTTGGCCAGCACCCAAGTTCGCAACTCCATCATCTCCGCCCCGTTCGTATGGTAGGCCCCTTGCTCGAACAGCCCGACGACGTTGTGCTCGGCGAAGAACTTCACGTTCGGACCAAGCACATTCAGGTTCGGGTGGGGCATCACATAGTGGGCGAAGTTGGTGGTGTAGTCCCAGACGTATAGACGGTTGCAGATCTGAGACCAGCCTTCGATGTCGCGGCGGAAATCGGCATTGCGTTCGTCAATCAGCGGCTTGCTGAACGAGCACTCAATGCTGCACAGCCAGACCACGACGTTTGGCCTCGGCCGAACCCTGAGCGGCGGTTTGCGGGTGTACTGGTAGGCCAGCGTGCTGATCGCGACTTTGGGGAATTCCTTCTCGATCTCCTCGGCGACGGCGTTGACGAAACGAATCATCGACCCGGCGGGGCTACCCTCTTCCTTGTCGACCGCCGTACACCTCGGGCACTGGCAGTTGTTGGCCCAGTCGTTCTGCGAAACTGAAGCCATTGTGGCTGTCGGATTCTTCCGCAACTGATCCTTCAAGTTCTTGACCAGTTCGGCCCGCATTTGCTCATTGGTCAGGCACAACTGGCTGTGTTCCTGCACGCGCTTGCTTTGGATTTCGCTGAACCACTCCGGATGCTCATTGAAGTACTTGGCTGGCGGGATCAGGCCGTTGAAGGTGTGGACGAAGCCCTGGATGACGTGTTTGCCGCCGTGTTTGTCCTCCAGGCGGGGTGTGGCCCCATTGCTCTTGTTGCGGGCGGCCCAGTCGCCGTCGAAGCCGCTGAACCAGAAGGGCTCTCGGTATTCCAGCGGTGGGACGTACTTAACGTCGAGCTTGTCGAAGACCAGCATGGGCTTTTTCGGAATGCTGCTGGCGCCGGGCGCCCACCATCGGCAGCCGACATGGTCTTCCAGAAATGTGTAGACCGCGTAAAGCGTTCCTCGCGGCCGGCCGCCGGCGAGAATCAAGTCTTTGCCGGCGGTACGAATGATCAGACCTTCCGCGCCGAGCCCATCGGTTGTGAATCTCGGGTCGGCCAGTCTCGCCGCCGCCGGACCGACCAGCAGTCTCGACCTGCCGTCGGCCGCGGATGACTTCACCTCGAAATCCGCGCCGGTGGTCTGCTTAAGAAACAAGGCCAGTTCCTGCCCTGCGTGCTTCTCGGCGGGCGCCGCGTCCTCGGCCACTACGATGACAGCCTGAGGCCGGCCGTTCGTGGCGACAACCACCACCGAAGCGCAGCCCGTCGCCATGAAGATGACCGGAAGCATCATCAATCCGAGTGCTGAAAACAACGGGGACGATTGCATGTGTTCTCTCCTTGCATGATGTCTGATCCATGCCGTGTCATCTACGAGGCTAACACAGTTAGGTTGTCTTGGCCAGAAGCGGACCCGGGGGCGGAGAGCCCATGGCAAACCCGCTGGAAGCCGGTCCCTCACGGACCTACAATGCTCTCTCGGACAGGACGTGATCCGCTCGGCCCGGAATCCGTTCCGGGCCGTCTCGCCTTGCGGAATCCATTCCGCATTGGGTGAGAATGAGGATAGGAATCCTCTGCGCGGAAGGCCCCAGAAGGGATTCTGGGGCCAGCGAATTCTGAGGGCAGCGAATTCTGGGAGTCAGCGAACTCTTGGACCAGCGAACATGGTCCGATCGGTGCGAATGGCCGTCGATCCATCCGGTGACGTTTTGCTTTGTCGGGGAAACCGCCATGATCCGTTTTCTTGCTTGCCATCTTACATTCATGGCATGTGCGGTGGTTGGCCTTATGGCCGAATCCTCTCGCGCCACCGACTGGCGCGAGGAACTGCTCAACCCATCGCCCGAATTCTCGCTCATGCCTTTCTGGTTCTGGAACGACGATCTGGACGACGACGAGATCCGTCGCCAGATGGCGGCCTTTCGAGAGCAGGGCGTATATGGCTT
>CAZTQK010000203.1:0-10826 GCA_964615635.1 uncultured Planctomycetales bacterium | reverse complement strand
CAGCTTCCCAAGCTGGACGTCGTGGGTTCGAATCCCATCGCCCGCTGTGACAAGGACTTACGCGAGCTCGCGTGTGTCGCACCTTCTGTCAGAACCCATCTGGCGATATCGAAAACATTGTCCATGACTGCCAACTCGCCAAACGCGCCGTCGAAAACCGGCCACGTTCAGCCCCAGCCGCAAGTCGTTCTCGGTGCGCAGATGCCGGCGCACGTTTCACAGGGTCAATCTGTGAGTCACGGAACACCAGGACGGCAGAACCGCGCTGGCATTCACAAACTCGTCGTTCGATCGAGCGACCAACGTGAAGCTCAGGATCCGAACCGACGAATCACAGATCACCGTGTTTGACATGGCCTGCCGCGCATCGGTTGTCTCGGCGAGCGAACCCGAGGGCCCCTATCGAGCTTTCGTCATCTCGCAGGTTGATCCGTGGGAGATGGAACTGATCATCCCGCAACCACGAGGCCGCAGAGTAGCTTCTGCCCGCTGTTGGGTGCGGTCGAGACGAGACAGGACGGTCGGGCCATAAGCAACCACGCAGAGCCTTCTCGTGCAAGCCGTGCTATACTGCCGTGGTTGCTTTGAAGGAGACTGGTTATGCAGAATGGACCCTTAGCCGACCCGGGAAACGTGCGCCAGTGGATGTCGTGGGTGCTCAGGCTGGCGGTCGCATCGTTGTTCTTCGCGGCCGCGGTGCGAAAGCTTCAGGGCGGCGCCGAGACAATCCAGAAGACCGTCGCTTTTTTCCAGACTACCTTTGAGAACACGTGGTTGCCAGCCAAGCTGGTGAGCATCCATGCGTACGCCACGCCCTTTGTCGAGGCCCTGATCGTGATCTGGCTGATCAGCGGTTTTCGCCTGACGGCGGCTTGGGTATTTGCGGCCCTGTTCGCGACCTCACTGGCGTTTGGGATGTCGGTGGCCGGCAAGTTTGACACGGCAGCGGACAACTACACCTATGTGCTGATCTGCTGCGCGGGCCTGCTGCTGAGCCGCCACGACCGGTTGCGAATCGATGCCCGGTGGGGCCGCCTCGCGACACGGGGCCAGGACTGACGAGACCTTCAGACGATCGCTACCCCCGGGATCTGGAATCTGAATCCATGATGCTCGACTCGCGTACTCCTCATGAAGCCGGGACCTCGGCTTTCTCGCAACTCGATGCGCCGCCGGAGCGGATCTTCGTCCAGGAGGCCGGACGGGCGAAGCTGCTCCCCACCTGCTGTGGCACCTACGCATTCTACGATGGCGCGGGAGGGCCGCTCTACATCGGCAAGGCCAAGAACGTCCGCGCCCGCGTCCTCGGTCACTTCCGCGAGCCGGGCGATTCCACGCTGTTGCTCCGGCCTTGGACGCATCGGATTGTCCGAATCGAGGTTCGACCTGCGCAAAGCGAGATGGAAGCGCTGCTGGTCGAAGCCGATCTCATCGCCCAGCTTCGTCCGCCATTCAACCGCCAGATGCGCTCGTGGGCTCGATACTGCTACCTTGTCCCGACGAACGACCATTCCGCGCCCCTGTCGATCTCCTGTCAACTCCAATCCTGGAAACGATCCTTCGGCCCGTTTCGGTCGCGGAAGCAGGCCGTCCGAATCATCGAGGCAGTCTTTCGCCTCGTGAGCCGCAACTGTGATGCGGACATGCTCGCAAAGTGCTATCGCCTGCTCGCCGGGGAAGATGATTCCCTCGTTGTCGATCTCGAACGGCAGCAAGAGACGCCGGGGGCCGATAAGAATAACGAGTCATGGATGAGATCCCTTTCGCGACTGACCGAGACGCTGAAGAAGGCATCTGAGCGAACCGTTCTGCTTCGTCACGCCGAGGGCATTCTGAACGGGCTGATCATCATGCCCGGAGGTGCTGGCGGACGAACCGTTGCCGTCATCACGGATGCGGGACTTCATCTCGCACGAATCGAACCCGACAATGGCATCGCCGAGGCTTTCCTTAAACGCTATCGCGAGTGGATAGCGACGACACATTGTGGACAAGATCAGCGTCTGCCGAAATCGGTCTCAGACTGCCTGTGCGTGGCGAGCAGACACATGCTTCAGCACTCGAACAAATACCGAAGTATGCGAAGGGAGACAGCCTCGGATCTCTCGGCGAGCGACTTGTTGGCTTTCGTTTTCGATGGTTTGAATGGATGAGCAGCCAACATCGCCATGACCGCGCCCGTTGAAATCGGTTATCCTAACCAGCCAGATGTGGCGGAGAAGAAGGACCGAGGGCTTGCTGAATCAATGGCGTTTGTGTATGGCGATCCATCCTGGGGAAAGGTGGGTGCGGACGCCGCTGATTCACGGGTCGTGGTCGAAGATGTCCCCGCCATGAAGGTCGTATCCATTGGGGTCAGGGGCAACTACACCGATGACCGTTTCACCAAGGCGCTGGGCAGGTTGACCGAATGGCTGGAGGCGAATCGTGATGAGTTCCGGACTGTCGGCCCGCCGCGGTACTTGGGCTACAACAGCCCTTTCGTGCTTGGCTTCCTGCGATATGGCGAAGTCCAGTTGCCCATCGCCAGGGTGTCCGACTGAAGACGTAGCCGGCCGTCAGCGACTTCGGTAATCTGAGCAGGCTTCGCCCGCCTGTTAAACTCATCGTGCCGGTGCTTTGTTGGTCACCCACTCCTGCACATCCTCTTCCGCCGTTACGGGAGGGCATTGGGACTGGTCCGTGATACACATGTCTTCATAGGAGAAGCCGAATTCTCCGGCGGCTTGCCGAAAAGCAGCATCCACTTCGGGCGGCATCGCGGCATCGGACGGTTCGGGTACGCGGGTCATGACATTCACCCCGGCGTACTCGCCGAGGGGAGTTGAGCCGCAATAGGTGTACATAATCCAATCCGGATCAGGTCTGGAAAGGATGTACCAGCGTTCATGCTGAGGTTGAAGGGGTGGATTAATGTAGAAGACTTCCAGCAGGCCCGGTTCCTGGTCGCTCAGCCTAGGCTCGGCGATCAGGTGAACAGCGCCCTCTTCGCTGCAACTTCCGTTTTCCGCGGGAGCACAGAAGGACGTATGATACCACCACTGTTGCGCGTTATAGACCCAGGAACTCGATCTGCAGGGAAGGGCATCGTAGCCGCCTTCCCAATTCGATCCTGGAACACCACAGTTGAGGCCCCGAATCTCCAGCCATGTTCCCTCGATCTCGTCAAGGCTCTCGAGCACATGCACTTTGTGAATGTTCTCACTGGTCACCGGGCATTGGCCATCCGTGCCCTCGGGCAGGGTTGGCAAACAACCGTTGTGGGCGAAGCATTGAACCAGGATACTGTATATCTCGCTCTTTTCTCCTTGGGTGAGTTGACAGAACAGGTGACAGGCCTGTTGCTGACTTTGTGCTCCTGCTGAACCGCACTCCGCGTTGCATACGAGTGTTTCACGGCAAGCAGGTTCCAACACGCAAAGGATCATCGGTAACGGGCATCGCGTCAGGCCGCACGTGAACACTTTGAGGTCCGAGTTCGCAGCATTGTCGGTGTTGGGCAGGAAGGCGCAGCCTTGACTCAAAGCCGGAATGAGAAGAGCGAAACTGGCAAGACGTATTCCATTCACTTCTGCACCATTCACGCTTCTGCTAGAATTCGGGCTCAGGAGGAAACAGTGAATCTCGATTCGCCATAAGCTCTTCACAGGTGTCGAGGTCGTCGGGAACGGGAACAAGGATGATCGGGTTCAGGCCGGGATCGCGCCGCTGGGGCGGGTTGTTGGGCGTGTCCAGAATCGCGAGTGATGCCCCGATCACGAGCTGCTCCGAGTCGTCGATGACGCTGCCCCACAGGCTACCATCGGAGTAGAGCGTCAAGTCGTTCTGGAATATCTCGCGCCGGGCGATGTAGATCTCCCCCTCAATGAAGCCGAACAACCTCACGACCACGGTCACACCCGGCTTCCCGTCGTTGTCGTCGTCGCTAATCAGGGGATCGTTGCGGTCCATTGAAAGCGGCACGTTCGGGTCACCGTCAATACCGCTGAGCGTCGGCGTCGCGGGACGGTAGAGTCTCCATACGTCATTCTCCTCATACACCTCGACGATTGCACCAGGGGGCTGAATGGCCTGTGTGGCTGCATCCGAGAAGATCGTGTCGAAGGGCTGATTGGCGATGTACTCGGCATGGCAGAAGCGGTCGTAGGCGACGAGCTCCTCGTCTTCGATGACCAGGTCCGTGAAGCCATACGAGACAATGAACGCGGATAGCGGGCCATTGGCCGTCTCGCCCTCGTAAGCGACAATGTCGTAGTGGGCGTAGTGTCCCGCCATGGCCGCCATGGCCTCTTCCTTACTCGCGGGCGCGACCCAATTCGGATCGTTGATGGGCGTGTCATACAGCGGGCTTTCCGGCCAGGGCAGCGGACTGGAGCATCCAATCGGATTCGAACATCCAACAAAAAGAAGGCAGCCGGCAACCGCCAGGGTACGTGTCAATACTGGACGAACAGACGTCAACATCTGAAAACTCCTTGTTGGGCAATAACTGGTTCGTGGACCTCAAGCGATTATAACGTGTTCGGCAGCCTGGCCATATATACGCGGTGAATTGTCTGTTGACAGGATACCCGAGACACGCGGTCTGGCTACAGGGGCCGTTCAGCCAAAATGACGGGCCGGAGGATTCCGCCCAGGAACAGCTCGGTGATCTTCCGGTTGTCCACCCGGACCGCCAGCAGGTTGTTACCCGGTTTGACCGCCATCGTCACGTTCACCTCGAAGAACGCCCGTTTGGGTGCCAGGCTGTCCGCGGTTTTTCGTCCGCCCACCATCGGTTCGAGCTTGCGGCCGTTAACATAGACTTCGGCCAATCCGTCCGCTTCCAGAAAGGCCAGAAACAGGCCTCCATGTTTTTCCGGGACCGCAAAGTTGTTGCGATACCAGAGAATCGTGGTGGCGTTATGTCCCTGAGAACTGAGCGTGCGCGAGTAGGCCGAAACCACCGGCCATCCGGAGTCGTCGAAAGACTGGGCATGCCAGCCGATGACTTTGCCCTGGTCGTGTTCATCGTCGGATATTCGCCAGGTGTCGGGCAGCACCTGCAGTACCCTGCTGGGCGGTGCAGTTGCCCGCGCGGCCGCCTGGAGAGTCTTGCCCAGAAAACGTTCGAGGTAGGCGGTGGCGTACTCCGCATTTGCCCAACGTTTGGCGACGAGAACTCGTAACCTTTCGATCATTTGTTCATAAACCGATTGCGCCCGTGCGAAATCGCCTCGTGCCGTCGCATCCTCAATTTCCTTCATGGCCACCGCACTCTTCCAGCCTTCGGCGTGCAGGGCCACTCGTTGGGCCAGCACAGGATCGCTTTGGGTCGCCTGGGCGGCTTGACGCAACCGTTCCTCGCACGCGCGCAGGAACTCCGGCGTATAGATTTCCCGCAATCCATAGAACCCGCCGGCGTGAGTCTTCAGACGCATTGTGGCCGCATCAATACTCATCCAGTAGGCTTTCATGAAAGGCGCGGCGTTCGGACCGTAAAACTTCTGCCAGTAATCTTCCATGATCGCCTCGGCATCGGCGTCCGGAGCATAGGCCAGCCGCAACCCCAGATAGATGTGCGGGCCGTAGATATGCCAGTTGGACAGTACCTCCAGTGTCATGACCTCCAGGCCACGGGAGGCCAGGTATGGGAACTCCTTTTGGCAGGCGGTGAATTTGAAGAACGGCAGCGTGCCGTCCGCCAGATTGTACATGTAATTGTAATACCCGAACCGTTGCGCTTCCTGCCGCCAGCCCTCGATCATCTCGAGCTGCTGCAGGCGGCTGGGGCAGCCGGGGTCTCCGATCGGATGCAGGCGGCAGTAGCGGATCGGCGCGATGACCGGGCATAGATTGGGCGAGAGCTTGCGGCCCAGCGCCTGCGGCTGCGTGTAGTCGGCGTAGCAGTAAAAACACAGCACCGAGTCAGGACATTCCCGGGCGACCAGCCGCGCCACTTCGTCGAAGAAATCGGTGTACCGTTTGGACATGGAGACCGTGCCGCTGGAGGGTTCGAGAATGTGAAGATCGTCCTGCGCGCGGCAGGCGGGGCATTGACAGTAGCCCCGGCCGTCAGGCGGCGAGATGGAGGGATGGCGTGTGCCGGCGCGAATGACCTCAATCACCCGACGTGCGAAGTACCGGCGAAGCTCCGGGTTGGATGTGCAGAGCCACTGGCCGGGCTTGCGCTGGCCATGGGCATCCATGGCAAAGTACTCGGGGTGCTCCTGGAAGAGCTCCGGCTGGACATACCGGCCCCAGGCATGGGCGTGATTGAAAGTCTCGCCGCCGGCCCCGTTCCAGATCTTCCACAATTCGCCGCTCCAACTGGGGCCTTTGGGATTGCGCATCCGTAGTCCCGGCTTCTCTGCGATAGCCAGACGACCGACAGACAAGTGGCTGGTGCGCGGATACACCTCACCCAGCGGACCATCCATGAAGTAGCGGCACCCCAGTTCCTCCAGAAAACGGCAGGCGGCCTTCACTGTGGCGGTTTCGCTTTGCCCCGCGAGTAATACCCGCCGTTCATCAGACACGATCCGCAACCCCTCCCGACTGGGGCTTTGGAGATCATCCAGTCTGAGGCCCGCTCGAATGGCCGCCTGCCCCACCCAAACAGCGGCCTGGTCTTTCGTAGCCTGAGTGACGACGGGCAATTCCGCCCCCGTCATCTTCCTGACCCATTCGACAAGGACGGATGCGGCTTGGGCCTCGCCCCAGGTTGCATCCTCAGCCCCGCGTTGTCGTTTCTTGCCCGCATCGCTGGCTGGGTGGATGGGATTCGTGTCGCAGACGATCACTGCTGAGGGCTTGCCGTCTTTCACTAGATCCACGGCCGCCAGTGATTCCGCCATCAGTGTACACACTGCCCAGAGAGCAAGAACGCTCATCCCAGATCTCCCAGCAACTTTTTCGCCGTTCTTGATCGTCAGTAGCGATCAGTGTCGCTTTCTGTAATCGGAGCCTGCTCTGCACAGACGGGTTTAACCGGCACCTGCGGGCCCGTAAGATCAGGGCTCATCGATGCAAAACGGATCAGCCGCGTTGGATTCACCGCTATCATAACACACAGACGCCTGCTGTTGAAGCTGCTGGACAAGGTCTCGTTCGCAGCAGCAACCGCATACATCTGCGGTTGGCCGTTCTTCCTCAGCCACTGTAACGTTTCACGCCCAATGAGACATTCAGGGGCATGTTGACGGCACACAACAGGAGATGACCCACGGGGAATCAGGTAAGCCTGCGGAGAGTACACGCTGTAAGCACCTCGCCCTGGTCAGAGCGCCGTCTTACCCCGTCTGCCTGCACGGCCGCGAAGCTGACCCATCAACCGAAACATACGCGCCCGGTTGTATCGCTGGGTGAGAACGCATGGCAGGTTGGCGGCCAGGGCGTAAGCGATAATGATCAGATCTCCCCACCACGGGTTCCAGAGGAAGAAAACGGGGGCCCCGGAAATGGCGAACCAGTGGCAAAGCTCGCCTCGACGCGTCTCTCGAAGGAACCGCTGCAGGTACTCCGGCTCGGCGCCGGCCAGTGTTCCTTTGCCGAACCCGCCCGCAAACCAACGCGCGCCGTCGGGGAGCATGTCTTTCCATCGCCGGATGGCAACGAAACGCTCGTAGAATCGCCCGCCCTTCTCCCATGCGCCTGGCGGAACGGGGTGGAACCACATCACCGGCATTCGCGTGAACGTCCACGCAAGAGCGAGTTGCAGCGCCAGCCAGCCGCCTGCATTCAGAACGATGACCCAGACCGCCGGCAGCTCAATTGGCACGGATTGTCCGCCCTTTCCAGGTCACCTGCATGCCCGAGCGCAGCATCGACAGCGTGAACACCACGAAGTAGAAGACCAACGGCACGGGGTAGAAGAGGGCCGTGTACCAGCGGAATGCGCCGATCTGGCGCAGCAGCAGGTAAAGCTGGGCTGCGTACAACAGGTACATCGCGAGGCCGGTCCATCCCCGTGTCAACAGGTACGGAGAGAGCACCATGCCGGCCATCCACATGACGATGAGGAGCAGCAGCACTCTTGACGTCTGGGCAGCGCCTGAGGCGAAGCTTTTTGTCCAGCCTTCGATCAACTGGCCAAGGCCATCGGGGTACATACGGAAAGCAGTCGCGCCTTTGCCGACAACGCAGCGCAGGTTTACGCCGTGTTCACGAAATCGCTCTGCCAGGTAGAAGTTTTCCAGGATGCGGCCCTTGACTGCTTCGTGTCCCTGGACACGCCAGTAGTCGTCCCGGCGCACCAGGAGCATCTGGCCGAACAGGCCGTTCGGCTCGCCGCCCAACAGCCTGAATGCGCCTGTACCGGCGGTCATCAGGAGATTGAAGAACGCTGAAAGCTCCTCGTAGGGCCTGCGAACGGCGTGATACGGGCCCACCGACAACACGCCATCCGCACGGCCGTTCAGAATGTGCAGAAGCCCGTCCGGCTCAAACCACGTATCCGCATCTACGAACAACAAGAGTTCGCCGGAGGCCACCCGCGCTCCCTGCCAGCAGGCCCAGGTCTTGCCGCGCCAACCGTCCGGCAACGGCCGGGAGGCCACCACCGTCGCGCCGAGCTGGCGTGCAACCTCGGCAGTGCGGTCCGTTGAGTCGTCGTCCACCACGACGATTTCGCGCGGCCGCAGCGATTGAGAAGCGAGTGAGCGGAGCAGAGTCGGCAGATTGCCCTCTTCGTTCCGGGCGGGGACGATGACGGAAAGCGCGTCGGCAGTCGCGGGATCGAGCGCTCTGCTCGCCGACACCGCGGCCGCTCGCCGGCCCAGCAGCCGACCGAGCACGATGAACCCCACAAGCCAAAGGCTCAATGCAACCGGGCTCAGGATTGTTGCCGATCCCATTCGACCACCTTGCGAGCGACGTTGAGACCGCACAGGACCACCATGGGCATGCCGCCACCAGGGTTCACCGAGCCGCCGACGAAGAAGAGATTTGGGTACTTCGTGCTTTGCTTCGGCGCTTTGAAGGCAAGATTTCTGAAGCGGTCGGCAACAACACCGTAGATCGACCCTTTGTTCGAATAATACTGTTGGCGGATGTCCGGCGGCGTCCAGCAGTGCTCGAAGACCACGTGTCTGCGCAGCCCCTGCAGGCCCATCCGCTCCAGTTTGTCAATGACCCGCTCCTTGAACGCCAGGTAGGCCTCGCGCGTGAGTGGATTCTCATCATCAATGTAGGGGATGTGCGGCAGGATCTTCAGGCAGTCGCAGCCGGGCGGCGCGACGGTCGGGTCGGTCTTCGACGCGGCGACGAGGTAGATCGTGGGATCCGGCGGCAGTTGGCGTTTGCGGAAGACAGTGTGGAAATGCTCTCGCTGGTTGCCCGAAAAGAAGAAATTGTGGTGCGCGAGCTGCGGGTATTGAGTATCCAAGCCAAGTTCCAGCACCAGGCCGGAGCAGGCCGGCTCGAATCGCGCCAGACTCCGCATGAACACCTTGTCTTCGCCCAGCAGGCGCTCGTAGGCCGGAATGACTTCCATGTTCGAGACCACGATGTCGGCGGCATGGAAATGACCGCCGGCAACGATGCCGGTAACGCGGCCGCCTTCCTTGCGGATCTCGGTGACCTCGCTGTTCAGGCAGACGGTGATGCCGAGGTCGTCCAGCAGGGACTGGAGGCCCAGGGCGATGTTGTACAGGCCGCCGTCCACATACCAGAGGTCGTACCGGAACTGGATCGTCGGCAGGCAATTCATGAACGCGGGTGCATGATAGGCCGACGAACCGACATACTTGATGAAGTAGTCGAATATGTCCCGCATGTGCCGCGTCTTCAGGAATCTCTTCACCCCGCCGTGCATGGTGCGGAACAGGTCGAACTGCGGGAATGTGCAGAGTCCGTAGAATCGCGAGAAGTCCCTCGAGGTGTCGAGACCTTGCTCGAAGTAGCCCGCATTGACGAGATCGTAGAGGTTGGAGGCGTATCTCAGGAACCGCTGCACGTTTTCGGGGTCTTCGCCGACTTTGCGAGCCTCCGCAGCCATGCGTTCGGGCTCGGGATAGAGGTCCACGACCGCGCCGTCCTCGAAAAAGTTCCGCCAATGGGGACGCAGCGGGCGGATCGGGATGTAGTCGCTCATCTTCTTCCTCGACCGCTCGAAGAGACGGGAGAACATGTGCGGCAATGTCAGGATGGACGGCCCGAGGTCGAAGCTGTATCCCCTCTCCTTGAGGACATTGAGCTTCCCGCCAATCTTGGCGTTTTTCTCGTGGATCGTGACCGTGTAGCCTTCCTGAGCCAGGGAGATGGCCGCTGACAAGCCCCCCAAGCCGGCGCCGATGACACGGACATTCTTCCTCATGCATCCGCTCCTCTGCCGCCTGCGAAATGGCCATGGACGGCCGGATCGCCCGTTTCCAGATCACGACTTGACGAGCCCACAGGTCATCGCCGACACTTTACCAGATTGACAATGGATTTCACCCCGCTCATCACCCGGCAACGCGCTTACTTTCAGACGGGTGCGACCCGTTCGGTGGCCTTTCGCCTCCGCCATTTACAGAATCTTTACAGTGCGATCGAATCCGGCGAACAGATGCTCATTAACGCCCTGCACGCAGACTTGCGCAAGTCGCCGCAGCAGGCCTACGCGACGGAAATCGGCCTCGTGTTGGGTGAGATCCGCCATGCTCTGCGTAACCTGCCGTCCTGGGCCAAGCCGCAGCGCCGCCGAAGCTCGCTGCTGACCTGGCCGGCGCGCGGGTTCATTTGCCCTGAGCCGTACGGCGTGGCTCTGATCATGGGGCCCTGGAACTATCCGTTCCAGTTACTGCTGGCTCCGTTGGTCGGCGCGATTGCCGCCGGGAACTGCGTCGTGCTGAAGCCCTCCGAAT
>CAZTQK010000202.1:0-10900 GCA_964615635.1 uncultured Planctomycetales bacterium | reverse complement strand
CGCTGTTCCGGATGACCGGCCGATCAAACTCACGGTCGAACTCCCGGCCACCGTTCCGGGAGGTCTGACGCAACTGGACGACGAATTCAGCGAAGCCATCGCCAACCATCCCGAATACGTCTGGGTCAGCCGCATCGCCGCTCAGGATTCATACAGCTTCTGGCTTCACGTCGCCGGGCCCGAGGGTGTTGCCCCGCTTCATTGGGACGTGAACCTGGAGACAATGATCGGGTATCTTCAATCGGCAACTGATAACAGCTCGGCCAAGCTCGCCAGAAGGTTCAGCCCGATCGGCGATGCTTGCACGATTTTCGATGCCGCGGCCACCAACATCCACAACGAATTCGCGGAGCGGGGGTACGAAGTCGAGTTCGAGGAGGTCTTTGACATTATTGAGGACGCCTTCGTGGAGTCGGCGGCCGACTATGGGGTGTCGAAGATCGAGGAAGTCGTCGCTCGTGGGTTGGGCCAGATGGTGGTGCTCGGCCTCATTCCCGAGGCGGCCCCGATCTACCTGATCATGTTCGACGGCATCAACGACCTGAGATCCTGCTACCTGATGTACCGCACGTTCCTGGGTTTCAACGCCCTGTTTGCCTGGGACCCCAACGACAAGGTGTCGCACACCGGCGTCAATGGGTGCATCTACGGCAACGAGACGCTCCGGTACATCATTCACTTTGAAAACCTGCCGGAGGCGACTGCGGCCGCCGAAGACGTGGTGATCACGGATGCTCTCGATGAGAATCTGGATTACTCAACGTTTGTGCTTGTCGACAGCAGTCATCCATCCGTCCTGACGACGAGTCTGAACACGGAGACGGGTGTCCTGACGTTCACCTTCAGCGGCATCGACCTGCCGCCCAACGATACGCCGCCGGAGGGCGAAGGCTGGGTCGAATACACCATTCGCCCGGTTGCCAACCTGACGCCCGGCACACAGATACGGAACCAGGCTTCGATCGTGTTTGACGTCAACGACCCCATTGTTACCCCGGAGGTCGTACACACGATCGACCGGGCTCCGCCGACCAGCAGCGTCGCCGCTCTGTCCACTCAGACCGGCGGAGACACTATTGCACTGCAGTGGTCAGGCTCGGATGCGGGGGCGGGGGTTATGGACTACACCGTCTACGTCTCGGTGGACGGCGGCGCTTACAGTGCCTGGTTGAGCGAGACGACATCCACATCCGCCACGTATGAAGGCGCAATCGGGCACCGCTACAGCTTCTACACCATTGCCCGCGACGGGCTGGGCAACACCGAATCGGCCCCCAGCCAAGCCGATGCCACCACCACACTGGTGGCTCAAGGCAGAGGCGGCTGCGGAGCCACAGGGCCCGGCGGACTGGTGGTCCTCGCGGCCGGGATGCTCGGTTTTGCCCTCATGCGTGCACATGTTCGTCGGTGCCGGAGTTGGAAGCGGCGATCGACATAGAAAACGTGAGGGGCCCTGCAGTTGTGCCGTCTCCTGTCGGCGACCGGAACGATTGGCGTTGGGCTCGTCAGCGCATCATCGATTCCATGTACGCCTTTGCCTCGGCGATGTCCTGGAGGGGGCGGTCGCTCTCGGTGCGACGCAGGAAGGCGGCGTTGTTGTAGCCGCTCTGTTCGAGAAAGGCCAGGTAGCGGGCCCAGTCGACCTCGCCGTGGCCGAGCGGGGTTTCGTGGCCGGGGCGTCGTTCGCTGCCGCTGACGGCATCGCGGGCCCGAGCGATGAGAATCTTACCGGCCGTCGGTTCGGCGCTTGCGATCGGATCGTAACCGGCGATCAGCAGCGAGGCCGGATCATAGCACACGCCGAGCCACTGGCAATCGACCTCCTTGAGAACGGAGGCCATTTCGGAGGGGTCGGTGCCGCCGCTCTCGAAGGCCACGAACGTCCCCATGCGGTCGGCCATGTCAGCCAGTTCGTGCACGACGCTGGTCAGATCGCCCCGGCGAAGCGCGTTGCTGTCGAAGCGGCCCAGGTGGGTGGTCAGTACCGGAACACGAAGATCGGCGGCCATCTCGATGATCCGCCGGGTGCGTTCCAGACGCTCCTCAAGCACGCTGTTGTCGCCGAACCTGGACCCGCCCAGGTCGCCGCCCAGGGCGGACAATTGCAGCCCCAGCCCGGCCACATATCGTTGCAGGTGGCGACGGCCGGTCTGCGAGAGCGCGTCGGGGCTGACTTCGCCGGCAACCGCGGGGATTTCGATGCGACGCAGGCCGAGTCGCGACGCCGACTGGAGCGACTCCTTCACCGGTTGACCGAGGCTGTCCAGTACAACCCCAACTTCGGGACCTCGCACGCGAAAGACCTCCGATCAAGAAGGCTGTCAGTCTTCCAGGCCTCTAGACTATTAGGCATTTAGGCTTTCGCAGGAGAAGACTGATGGAATAAACCCGCCTGCTCGCCCCAAACAACCTAGAAGTCTAAAGGCCTAGATGCCTCCTTAATGCCGTACGTCGACCGGGCAGCCGGCCTTGATACTCTCGTAGATCGCATCCATCAACTCGGCGAGCAGGACCCCATAGCGACCCGGGCAACGCAAGGTGTCGCGCCCCAGGATCGCATCCACGAAGTTCCGTTCCGGCGGCACCGTCTTGTAGGGCATATAAGGATACGGAACCTTCTCGCCGGATTTGTCAAAGTGCTCGAGTTTCTCGCCCCAGATGCCGGTTTTGATCGTCCCCTCGGTCGCAAAGAGAGTCACTCCGGTGTCACCCCGCATGGTGGCGTTGCCCGAACAGGCGACGCTGCCGAGGCAGCCGTTCTCGAACAGCACGGACACTGTGGCGTTGATGTCCACCTTTTTACCGCAGCGGTCGGCCATGGCGAAGACCCGTTTCACCGGAGAATCGACCAGCCACATCATCGCGTTGAGCATGTGTGCCCCGCTATCATAGAGCTGGCCGCCGCCGGAGAACTTGGGTTCCTGCCGCCACGTGCCGTTCGAGATTCGTACCCATTGTTGGGCGACGTGGGCATCGACCAATTCGATCGTCCCGAGTGCGCCGCTGCGGATCAGTTCGGCGATGTAGGAGTACTCCGCACTGACGGGGGCCTGGAATGCCACGGCCAGGAGCCGTTTACGGGCCTCGGCCAGATCCACCAGTTCGCGGGCTTGCGCGGTGTTGGTCACCATGGGCTTCTCGCTGAGGACATGGATACCCTTCTGCAGCGCGGCCTTGGCATGCGGGTAATGCAGGGTATGGGGCGTGACCAGTAGGACGGCATCCAGCGACTCGCGGGCGATCATCTTGTGGAAATCAGTGTATGCCGCCGGCTCGATGCCCTTGGGACTGAAGAACTCCCGACGGACGGAAAGGCACTTGCTTTTGACAATGTCACACAGGGCAGCGACCTCAATCTCGGGTATGCCCAGCAGACTGCGGGCGTGATACCGCCCCATCCCGCCGCAACCGACAAGGGCGAACCGGAGTTGTCGCCGGGTTGGGCTTTTCAATCGGTTGCTTGTTCGCTTGCTGCGCGGGCGGCTCTTGCGAGTCACAACTGTTCTCCTCTCTGACAGGAATCAGAAATCCGGGCTCTCGGCGTCAGCGAGCGATGTGGAGGTCAACCCGACATGCCGCTCTCCATCTGGCGGGTCTCGGCCGATTGCAGATAGAAGCCCATCACGGTGAGTGACACAATGAAGAACGGAGCAACGAAGCTGTTGTCAACGACAATGGTGCGCAGCCCGGCCCAGAACGTCGGGAACGCATGCAGAACCGCGATCAGGCCGCCGATCGTCAACATGGAGCCCTGCAAGCTGGTCACATAGGCGATCACCTGTTGGTAGAGCGGCATTGCGAGCGAGGCCACGGCAAGCAGAAACACCAGCCCGATTCCCAGTGAGATCCGCTGCTGCAGACCGAACGTGACTGCCAGCGAAGCCGCGAACACCCCCGTCCATCCGCCCGCCAGCAGCGCCACGGCCAGCTTGTTCACATATGAGCTGCCGATGCCCAAAGCCACGGCCAGGATGATCCCGCAAGCCCATTGGGCCACTTCCCCCGAAACCGGCACGTTCACACCGATCGCAAGGCCGATCCCCACAAAACTGATCGGAATCAGCGACTTGTAAAGCTTGACTCCCAAGATCATGAAGACCAATCCGGCTCCGAGCAACAGGACGCCGACCGCAACCTCCTGCCGCTCACACATGAGCACCGTATCTCTCACGGACGACGGAAACGAAGTCAACATGTCATTATCCTTTGAAATCCGGCCCACATTCGCGTGACCCGACCGGCCACAACGTGGTGGGGTACCTTGTTCAAACCGCCTTGGGCGCTGGGGCGGGGGATGCGGATGGTTGGAGGGCCAACCGACGATGCCGGGCCTGCACGATCAACGAAATCAACAGCAGGACACCCAATCCGATCGCCACGTATCGCTCCTTGCCCGCCGCTGAATCCAGCGTTGCCGGTGAGTAGGTTGCCAGCAACATGCCGAGCCCGAGCGAGATCATCGCCACGCCGATGCAGGCGGTTCCCAGAATGGTCGTGAATCTCGGCAGCGCCAGGCCCATTCCCAGACCGGTAATCCACGCCAGGACCGCCACAATGACCACCTTGGTCACCACGTCCCGACGGGTCTGCCAGAAATACGAGAACGCATCCGCGACATACGCCTTGAGAGCCCATGCGGCTTGGCCAACCACCAAAGTCTGGCTGGAGGAATCTTCGGAAGCCGACGGCGCCTCGACCTGTTGGGGCGGGTCGACAATGACCTGCTGCTGTTGGTAATACTCTTTCAACGCGGCGATAAGGTCTTGCGAATTCCGCGCCCCCGCGACCGCCAGCACCAGCAAGGCCGCGCAGCACGCGGCGGTCATGCCCACCCACCAGCGAAACAGAAGGTGCCCGGCCAGTCCGGCGAGACCAGCCCCGATCACCAGCCCGATCAGCAAATCGACGTTCTCCACCGTCTTGGCGACCGCCACGCCCAGGGCGCCGCCGACAACGATAAACGTCAGAACGTAGATCAGTCGAAGGAGACGACTGCCCCATAGGGCCAGCACGATGCCAAGGATGAGCAGAATAGCCACCAGCGTCGGCGTACTCGGCCACCAACTCGGCGGGGACACGTCTACCCCGACCTCTGCCGCCCAGCCGGCGAGAAGATCCATGATGTCTTTGAGACCTGTCATCCAGCACACCTCGGCCCGGCACGGCACACCGGTCCAGGCCGGTGTTGTCGTCTGTTTCCCGTCGATTCTCGCGAGCCAGTCGGCTATTGCTCTCGGCGGCTGGCCAGGGCGTCGCCCTTCGGTATGATATCGGGTGCCCGCTCGATGCCGGCATTCGGGAACACGCTCAGGTCGATCGATGCCTGCGGAGAACCGGGGGCGAAACACTTGGCCAGCATTCGCAGCTTCTCAGGTGCTGAAGGCTCCTCGACTTCCTCGCCGATCGCCGAACCCCAATGGAACGCTTCGCTCGTTTTTGACCTGCGATGAATCAGAATGTGACTTTTCGTCTTGTTCACGCGCCCTCGGTAGTTGGTCACGTCCACCGCCGCCACTTGGCTGTGGAAACTCTGCTGAAAGATCAGAGCGACAAGCTTGACGCCCGCCTTGGCATCGTCTGCTTCAAACGGCCGGCCCGCGTCAGGTGGTTTTGCCTTGACGCCGAGGATCTGGATCCAGGAGCCGCACCCGCTGATGTCCGCATACGTCTCGGGCAACCGATAGCCATACTTGTCGACCGGTACGTACACTGGCCGTCCGCTGCCCGGCTGTTCCGTCAGTATCATGGCCACAGGCCGGCGGTAGTCGCAAGAAACCCGAATGGTCCCATCCGGCGTGCGCACCACGCGCCGCACCTGCGAGACCCAACCGCTGTGCAGCAACTGGCGGGCGATGTCACGCAGCACCGTCTCGTCGGCACAGACCGGCTCCTCAGGCAGACTGACCGCAGAGAGAATTCGCGGGCGCCAGCCCTCCTTGTCCACCCAGTCCATGTCGGGCGGGACGTCCAACTCGACCCGAAGGGCGATCTTCTGGCCAGGCCGCTGCTCGACGCGTCGCTCCAGCCGTTCGAGTCCGACAACCACCGAAACCAGGAAAGCAACAAGAAAGACGGCCGAGAAAATCGGTGCGAACGCCCGCACGTTTGCACGGAAGCTCGACCAAGTCGACTCGTCCGCCGAGTTGCCGTCGCCATGCCGTTGACCGCTTCGGCTCACGATTGCACTCTCCGAAAACCGCTGAGACCGCTCATCGCAGGCAGGTGAGTTCCACGATACGCTGACACAATGCCGCGAAACCCAGTCCCGCTTTCTGAGCCGCCTTTGGCAGCAACGAATGATCCGTAAAGCCCGGTATCGTGTTGACCTCCAGCGCAAACGGCTGGCCGGTGCTCTCCTCCACGATCCAATCCACTCGCGAGAAATCCCGGCAACCCAGCGATTGGTGAGCCCGGACGCTCACGTCGCAGATCTCCCCAATCAAGGGGGCCGGCAAATCGATATTGAAAAGGTATTCGGTATCGTTGTCCAGATACTTCGCCTGGTAATTGTAGAATTCACGTTTCGGCCGAATCTGGATCGGCGGCAGCGCTTCGTCGCCCAGCACGCCGACCGTCAATTCCGCCCCTTTGACGAAGCGTTCGATCATGCACCGGCCGTAGATTTCGATCTCCCTGCGGAGCGGCGTTGCGAAATCCTGGCCTTCGTGAACGATCACGCAATCCACACTGCTGCCCTCGCAGAGTGGCTTGACCACCACGGGCGGTGCCCACTGGACACGCACCTCTTCGACATTCTCCGCCGTGACGACCTCGAACAAGGGCGTCGGGACGCCTGCCTGCACGAATCGTATCTTGGCTGCGGATTTGTCCATCGCCAAGGCCGAAGCCTGCGGGCCGGAGCCGCAGTACCGAATGCCCCGGTCGTCGAGGATCTGCTGCAACTGACCGTCTTCGCCAAAAGCGCCGTGGAGGGCGATGAAAACCATGTCCATCGGTCGATCGAGAGCAGACAGGTCGCCAGGACTGATGTCGGCGAGGCAGACGTCGTGCCCAACTGAGTTCAGGGCCGCCGCGACGGCCCGCCCGCTCTTGAGGCTCACCTCTCGCTCTGAGCTCGGTCCGCCGGACAGAACTGTGATCTTCAGACGGCGTTCAACCGTCCTGATGGTCGGTGGAGTTGATGCGATTTGCTCCGCAACTTGTGTCATGCTGGACTTCCGTTTCCTTTTGATACCATCCTTAGCCAAAGCGGTCGCTCTTTTCAGCCGATCGGCTCGCTGCTGCGAGCCCGTTGATGTCCCCAGAGCTGGACTTCCGTCTCCAGTTCGACGCCGAAGCGATCGGCCACCTCTCGCCGGATGACACCGATCAGCGTCAGTACGTCCTGCGCGGTGGCTCCGGCATCAGTCACGATGAAATTCGCGTGTTTGGGCGAAATAACGGCCCCGCCGACCCGCCGGCCTTTGAGACCGGCCTGGTCGATCATCGCACCGGCACTCCCGCCAGGCGGGTTCTTGAATACGCAGCCCGCAGAGTTGTCCGCAAGGGGCTGGGTGTTCTTCTTCATTTCCCAGAGTTTCTTGAACCGGGCTCGCAGTTGTTTCGGATCAGCGGGTTCCAGCGTCAGGGAGACGCCGCAGACGACCATGCCGCCCAGGCCCGAGCCTCGATAGCGGAAGCCTGCCGCTTGTTGACTGAGCTTTCGCACTTCACCGGTCGCGTCGACGACCGTCACATCGCGAACGACATCGCAGATGTTGCCGAAGCGGCCTCCGGCGTTCATGCGAAGGATGCCGCCGACTGTGCCGGGAATGCCGGCCATCCGTTCGAGTCCGCCCAGGCCCTTGCGAACCGCGTCCAGGGTCAGGCGGTGCATGTCCGTGCCGGCCGCCACCGACAGCGTCACCGGGTTTGAGCCCTTGTGGGCGTTCTCGGCCCCCCAGTTCACTGATTGAAAAGCCGGCTCGCCGAGCCGGATCACCACGGCGTCCACGCCTTCGTCGCTGACCAGGAGATTGGCTCCCAGACCGAGAGGAAGAAACTCGACCTTCTGTTCACGGCAACGTCGTACCAAGTCTTGGAGCTGGGCGATGGATCTGGGCCTGGCGAACCAGCGGGCGGGCCCGCCGACGCGTAGATAAGTGTGCGACGCCAGCGGCTCATTCGCGGTGACGATGTCTGAAAGGTCTGACAGAAAATCCATTTTCATGTCTTCGTTTGTCGCGGCTCTCGCCGCGCGTCAGTCTCAAGTCGTCGTGCTCCGACCGCTCCTCGCGGGACGGGGCGCGCCGAGCCAGGGCGGCTCAATGATCGGCCCTGTCGCCCATTGCCACGAACGGATCGCCTTCCTGCCGCTTGCCGGCCAACCCGGCCAATACGCTGTCGGCCACCTGCCAGACGTTACCCGCACCCATGGTGATCACCACGTCGCCTGGGCCAACCTCGTCGCACAGCATCCGCGCGATCGCGCCGAAGTCGGCCTCATAGCGGGCATCGCCCTCGCGAAGGCGGATCAGATCCACAAGGTCCTTGGCATCGATCAACTCCCGTTCCGATTCGCTGTCGCGCACGAAGTAGATGTCCGGCACGATCACCACGTCGGCCGATCCGAAGCTCTTGGCAAAGTCATTCAGCAGAAACCGGGTCCGCGAGTGCTGGTGCGGCTGGAACACGACGTAGAGCTTGCGCGGGCTGTAGTACTCCCGCACCGTCCTGAGGGTCGCCTGAATCTCGCGAGGGTGATGGGCATAATCGTCGAGAACGGTCACGCCGCCGATGCTGCCGCGCGGCGTCATCCGGCGATAGGCGCCTCGAAAGGCGGCCAGCGCCCTGGCAATCACGTCCGGCCGCACACCGCAGTAAAAACAGACGGCGGTCGCCGCCAAAGCATTCATGACGTTGTGCCGCCCGGGAATCCCGGGCGTGATCTCGGTGAGCGTCTGACCTTTTCGCAGGACCTTGAAGCGATAGGAACCGTTGCGGGTGTCGATGATCTCGGCCCGCCAGTCGAAGAGGTTCTGGCAACCGAAGGTCTCGATCGTCGCCTTGGAGTTGGCCACCGCTTTCAGGGCATTCTGATCCTCGCCGTTGACCACGAGGAGTCCGTCCGCCGGAACCAGCTCAGCGAAATCGTGGAACGAGGAGATGATCTCTTCGATGCCGCTGTAGTAGTCCAGATGATCCTCGTCGACGTTCAGGAGAATGGCACAGCGGGGCCGAAGATTGTGGAACGAACGGTCGTACTCACACGCCTCGACCACGAACTGCTCGCCGTCGCCGACCCCTGATCCGCCGCCGAGCTGTTCAACACCGGCACCGATCACGAAGGACGGGTCCAGCCCCGCCTCGCGGAGCACGTAGGTGATCATAGCCGTCGTCGTGCTCTTGCCGTGGGTGCCCCCGACGGCGACGCCCATCTTCCGGGACATGAGCAGCCCGAGCAATTGGGAGTACTTGACGATCCTGACGCCGCGACGGATTGCCTCGGCCATTTCGGGATCCGATTCTTTCACGGCCGCCGAATGAACGACCATATCGCACTGGTCCGGCAGATGGCTGGGTTTGCTGCCGATGTGGATGTCTACTCCCTGTTCGGAGAGCAGAACCAAGGCGCCGGATTCCTTGCGGTCCGAGCCGCTCACCGTTGCGCCCGCCCGCATCAGCACTCGGGCGGCCCCGCGCATCCCGCATCCGCCGATCCCGATCATGTGGACCCGCAGACCTGCGGGGTTGAAGACCTCGCCTGCGGCCTCGGCAACCGACCGGCCTCGGTTCTCCATACTCGACGGATAACTATCGAGGTCCAGACCACGGTCTGCTTCACAACTGGCCCCTGCTGCCTGGGACATGAAAGACCCTTCCGTGTGATGCGAGACATCTACATCAGGCGACCGACCGCCGCGTCTACAAAACGGCTTGTCCATCACACCTTCACAAGCCGATCATCAAGCCCCTCCCGATCAGGCCGGCTCCGCAACCTGACAGTGAGAAGACAGGAGGCAGGGCATCACCCCCACTCAAGACGCTTCGGCTTGGTTCGCACATTCTAGTGTGTCGGAGAGGTTGTTCCAAACACATCATGGCCGACGGCGAGGCACCTCCGGTGCAACCGCGCGCACGGCCCGCGCTCCCCAAGCTGACTCACCTAGTTGTATCGGGAGTCGATTTCACTTTCCTTGAGAGCAGACAAGGAGTTGCGACGCCAAAAGAAGGTCGCAAAGGATCAGACACCGTACCTGCTCAGGTCCGCTAATAACCGAATCCGGCAGCCTGGCAGAGGTGTCGGGCAATCTCTGCCGCCGCATGCGGTTTGCCCAGGCTGCAGGCTGCCGCGCACATCCGCTCGCGATGCGCTGCGTTGTTGAGGATATCCTCCAAGATCGGCTGCATCTGGCGGGCATTTTCCGAGGCGTCCTTCAGGTCGTCGAGCAAAACGGCCGCTCCCGCTTTGACCAGGACCTCGCCGTTGTGCCATTGATGGCGGTCGCGATGGAAGGGGTAGGGCAGCAGGATCGACGGCTTCCCCACTGCGAGAATTTCAGCCAGGGTTGAGGCGCCGGCTCGAGAGACGATGAGATCGGAGGCGAACATGGCCTCAGCCATGCGGTCGGTGAAGGGCAGAACCGCCGTCGAGAGCCCACTCTCGCGATATGCCCCCTTGACTCGCTCGCAGTCTGCCTGTCCGGTCAGGTGAAGCACCTGCCAGCCGGCCGAAGCGATCATTCCCTGGAGGCGAACGAAGGCCTCGTTGATCGTCCTGGCACCCTGCGACGCCCCGGTGATGAGCAGCACGGGACGCAACGGGTCCAGATTGCATGAGCGTTTCAGCTCTCCTGCCATATCGCGGGCAGCTTGCCGGTTTCCCGGCCCGGCTGCGGACTCACAGATGGATCTGAAGGCCTTTCGCACCGGGCAGCCGGTGACATGGACTCGGGCTGTC
>CAZTQK010000201.1:0-10908 GCA_964615635.1 uncultured Planctomycetales bacterium | reverse complement strand
CTCGGCTGGTTCGGCCGGACCTCAATACCCGGCGTGCGGGCCGCTGCCCTGCTCGATCGATTCGACGCGGGAAGGGCCAACGTCTTCTTCCCTGGAACGGCCGAGGGCACCGAGATCGAGATGCTGCTGCATCGCCTGGGGCATCATCGCGCGATATTCGTCTGGGAACCGGAAGCGGCACACCTGAAGTTGGCCCTGCGACTGCACGATCTGTCCGCCGCCCTCTTGGCCAAGCGGCTCGTCTTGTTCGCAGGGCTGTTGGAGCAACTGGCCGATGCCCTCTGCCAGTGGCTCGCGAAGAACCCGGGACATCTTTGCCCCAACCAGATGATGATGTTTCCCTGGCAAGCCCCGGCCGACATTGCCCCGATTCGGCTCGCCGTCGAGCAGGCCTACCAACGGACCGAGCGGGACCGCCAGACCGCTCTGGCTCAGGTCCACGATCGCTGGCGGTCATCGCGACGGCCACAAGAACCCGCGACCGCCGATGCTCCAACCCACCTGCTCATCCTGGCCCTCCACGCGGTCGACGAGGTATGGTCGACGGCCGACGCCTTAGCCTCCGCGGCAACGAAGCTGGGCTGGCAGGCCACCCTCTCAGACATCCGATCGCCCGGAAACATGCACTCGCTCGCCAGGGCCTTGCGGGTTCACGATTCACCTCATGGCCCTGCGACCTTGTCGATACTGCTCGATGTGGTGCGGGAGCAGGTCGCCGATGTACTCCCTGCTGAAATCCCTGCCGTCTGCTGGCTCAGCCATCGGGCGGACGCATTCCATCGCGCCAGGCAGGACCCGGTGGCCGTCACCACTCCCGAACTGGCTGCCACAGCCCTGGCCGCGGGAATCGATCAGAAACGACTATCCGTCTGCCCCCCGCCGTGCCTGACGCTGGTCGCGCCGGATTCGGTTGAACACGAGCGGCCAGTAGATGTGGTTATGATCACCGATGCAAGCCCGATCGATGCCGCGGCACTCGCACCCCGCCTGCCGAGCTACGCCCAGATTTGGAAAGCCGCCGCTGACCTGCTGTCAGCCCAAATCGAGACGTTCACCACGGACCAGGCCGAGGCAATCCTGAGTCGAACGGAGGAAAAGGCGCGTGCCCGCATCGATGAGCCGCGAACTCGCGAGGAAATACTGCGAAACCTGGCCTTCCACCTGGCTCCTGCTCTGCTCTACCGGTTCATTGCCGGGCGATTGAAGGAAAACGGTGTCAACTTCCGGATCCACGGGCCGGGCTGGCAAACGGTCTTCCCAGGTCAGGCTGGCGCTCATCTGACGACAATCCGCCAGAAAGTCAACGTTCTCGCCAAGGCCAAGGTCGTCATTCACGCGGATGCGACGGGGCTGCTCACGGGCGACGCGCTGCTGGCAGCCGGATGTGGAACTGCGGTGCTTGCCCGCCGACATCCGTCGAACACCATGCCCGGCGGGCTCGATTCTCTGCTCTCGCCTGGCAGCGAGATGGTGAGCTTCTCGGTAATCCGCGAACTGATGCCCGCCGTGCGCCGTCTGCTCGAAGACGCCGCAAATCGGCAAGGTTTAGCAGTTAGGGCCATGCAGCGATGCCTAGCAGATCACATGCCAGGGGCGCGCCTCGAAACGCTAAAAACTGCCGCAACCTCTGTATTCTGATCTTGCCCATCTTAACCTAAACTCTTGGTCCGAAAAAACTTCGGGTCGATCGGGGCGACGGTAAAGTTTTGCGCAGGCTGCGACCGATAAAAGCGCAGGTACTGGCTCAGCGAGTCGAATCATGCGACTGCGGTTCAGGGCGAGGTGGATGCCCGAAGAGTTCCATCTGTATTGATTGGAAGGTTGCAACGACCATGAGAACCATCGCCATCGCCAACCAGAAGGGCGGTTGTGGGAAGACCACAGTGAGTATCAACCTGGCCGCTTGTCTGGCTCGGGAGGGTCGCCGCACTCTACTCGTGGACATGGATCCCCAAAGTCACTGCGCTTTGGGGCTGGCGGTTCCCGAAGACCAGATCGAGGTGAGCATCCACGATGTCATGATGCACCGCAACAACGGTGAGCGCATCGATATCAGCCGCTGCATCTGGCAGATCACCGCCAACTTCGACTTGGCACCCTCTACCACTGCTCTATCGCAGTTTGAACTCGTCGGGCCGACCTTGCCCGACGCGGATGAGCGACTGGGCGACGCCTTGGTGTCGGTCAGCGACAAGTACGATTTCGCCCTCGTCGACTGCCCTCCGCATATCGGCATGCTGACGCTGAACGCCTTTCACGCCGCCAGTGAGGTCATCATCCCGGTCGACACCGGGTACTTCTCGCTCCAAGGTTTGACCAAGCAGCTCGAAACCCTGGATGCGATTCGCGCCGGTCGCGAGAGCCCGCTCGAGATTCACGTCTTGGCCAATTTATACGACGTCCGCACGAAACTTGGGCGCGAAATACTCAACGAGCTGAAGCTAAAGTACGGGCACCTGATGTGCCACAAGTTCATCAACTTCCACACCAAGCTTCGTGAAGGAGCCAGTTTCGGAAACCCCATCACTTCGTATGACCCCAACAGCATGGGCTACCGCGATTTCGCCCGCTTGGCCCGCGAACTGATCGCCTCCGGCGGCCCGGAGATGGTACCCACAGCCATCCTGCGACAGGCCGACGATCTGGCCGATCGAGCCGAGAAGCTCCTGGCCACCAGCAAGCCGCTCTTCGGAAAGGGCGGCCTCGCGGAGGCCGACAACGACGTGCCGGCCACACCCGAGGAGGTCCAGAAGAAGATCGAGCACATCTACGGTGTCCACAAGACCAACGAGGGCGTCCTGTTCGCAACCCAGGCCCCGGGCGCCACAAATGTGGCCATCGCCGGCGACTTCAACAACTGGCAGCCCGAGGCAACGCTCATGGAACGTAACGGCGACGGGAACAGTTTCGTGGCTCTCCTGCCGCTGCCGCCCGGCCGTTACCGTTACCGCTACGTCATTGACGGCCAGTGGAAGAGCGACCCGCACAATGAATATGTCGAATCCAACCCCTTCGGGGAATTGAATTCGGTCGTCGAAGTGTAACAATCAACCCCACACCCAACTGACGGCCCGCCATACTCCGGGAGAGGTGGCGAGCCGTCGTGTTATCGCTCAGTCTCAGCGCCTTGTTTACGAGAAGCCCCACTGCCACCCCGCGCGATCCCGCTGCCTGCACAGGCGCGGCGCCATCGACCGACAGCCCTCCAGACTGGTCGATCCGGCTACCCCGCCGAGCGTCACGCGTCCTCATCAGGTGGACCGCTCCGCTGCCGCGGCGGGAGGTCCATGAAGATCGTCAATCGCTCCAGATCAACAGGCTTGAGGAGTTTGCGGAGGTACCGCTTGGCCGCACCGATGCCCGTTCTGCGGCTCATGTGCATCAGCACGACGTACGGGCTGCGGACGCGCTCAAACAGTTGAGGCAGATCATCGATGTGAGTGTGCTGGCCCTGCCGCGCGCGGTCCAAGTGGTCGGGCTCGAAGAAAGTGCACTCGAATATCAGCACCTCGGCGTTGCGGACATGGTCCCGGTCCAGGAATGGCCCGATGGCCGAATCGGAACAGAATGCCACTCTCGGGATTTCGAGTCGGTCTTCGACGATCTGCCCCGACCGCTTCAGGTCGGCGATCTGCTGGCCGGAGAGGCTGGCAAGCTCGGGCTTGAGCTTCTTGCGGACCTCAACCAGCGAGAAACCCAGCGTCGGCCCCGGGTGACGGACCCTGAACGGCCGGATGACCAGCGACCGATGGAGTTGGAAGTCCTCGTCCTCGTCGACGCCCACTATTCTGCCCGGGGAAACATGCCCCTCAATACGCCCCCAGACCTGGAGGAGCTCCTCAATGGCCGGGACCAGCTTGTGATGAGCCAGAACCGTACCCGGGGCGTTGCCCTGGAAGTTGCGCTGCGAGAAGTAGTAGGCCAGGCCGGCCGCGTGATCCATGTGCCCGTGGGACAAGCAGATATGATCGATTCCGATCACCTCACGGGGCGCCCTGCCGATGTCAAAGGCGACGTTCATCTCAGGGGCAATCATGATCGTCTCCTCCCCCGCCAGGGTGAACCCCTGGAGACGAACGCCGCCAACCGTCTTCTCAATCAACCTGGAAGCCATCAGGTTACTATGTCCACAAACGCCCTTTTTGCCAAGGGGGCCGAACGCCGGATTGCGTTTTTTGCGCCGGCAGCTATATCTAGGGCCGGGGATTTTCGCTATACTCCAGATCTGGTGCCTGTCCTGAATGATGCCGGTTGCCTCTCGTGGGGTGGCACTGATGGATCAGCCCGGATCGGTTGGGCGGACAGAACCGGCCCCAGCACCAGATTAGGCACATAAGCATGCGTTGCCCGTACTGCAAAGAGATCAACCAGGACAAGGTCATCGACTCTCGCCTCAGCGAAGGGGGGGAGGTCATTCGCCGTCGGCGCGTCTGCCAATTCTGTCACAAACGGTTCACCACCAAGGAACGTGTCGAGAACGAGGTCAAGCTTCTGGTTGTGAAGCGAGATGGGGCGCGGGTACCCTACGATCGATCCAAAGTCCTGGCAGGCCTGCAGCGGGCCTGCTACAAACGGCCGATCGATGACGGGGCTCTGGCCAAGGTGGTCGACGCCGTCGAGGATGCGGTATTCAGAGAACACGACCGGGAAGTCAGCAGTCAGACAATCGGAGGTCTGGTCGCCGAGAGACTTCGCGAGGTCGACCAGATCGCCTACGTTCGCTTCGCCAGCGTCTACCGCCGATTTGCCGATCTGGGCGAGCTCATCGACGAGGCCAAGAGCGTCTACGATCGCAGCCACAGCGACGTCCCCGGCCAGCAGAGTCTGTTTGATTAGGGTGTCACTCGCCGGCCATTCTGTCGCAGATCGACGAAAACACACATGAACCCTGAAAAACGGAGTCTCCTTTGATCGCCCGGCTCACAGCGACCAGACGTGAACCACCACGGCATTCATTTCGCTCTCGCCCAATCCACGCTCGATCATGAACAGACGCCGGCCTTGAGCATCGAACGCCATACCACCGGCATTCCAGCATGGATTGCCTGTCAGATAGAACTCGGTTGGCCGCCATATTGCATAGGGCACCACGACCCAGGGGTTCTGCCGCCCGAGCGCGCTTTCCCCCAGCTCGTGAACATCGTAGAAGATGACCTGCCGCTCGTAGGGATCGCAATGGTAGCCGTGGGCGTCGCTGCACGGATCGTTGCACTCAACCGGCGGCTCGTCGTAGCAGTTGTCGCCCAGCCCCTTGTAGCCGAGGAGCATGACCGCCCTTCGCGTGCCGTTGTCGACGAACGCCGCGCCGGTCCAGTCGTCGCACATGGTGAAATCGGGATAGTCGCACTGGGCGGGGTCGCCCACGTTCGGTCCTCCGCAGCCCGGAAACGCCACGCGGTAGTAGAGAACCGGCAGGGCATCGAGGTTGCCCGTCGGGCTATCGCTATCCCAAGGCCGGAAAGCAAACAGTGTCGGACCCTGCGAGCCGCCATCCGTGGTGACCGGCTCGAACCCGGTACGCGGCGTGCCGCGCGATCGGCCGGTGACCAGGGTACGGCCGCCAAGGTACTGATCCGCATACCACTCGGGTGCCGTGAACAGGTAGGCCCCCATCTTGCGGCCGTGATACGGCGCTGAATCCGGGCCCACCTGGAACATCCCACGAGTCTGCGTGCCGTCGAGGTTGGCGAACCAGATGGTGGGAAAGGTGTTCTCTCCGACGCCTCCCTCGGCGTACCAGAAGTTGAGCGATCCGTACAGCTTGTCGCTGCTCTGCGTGCCCTGCCGCGGAACGTACTCGATGTCGCTGACGAAGGTCCATTCGCGATTCACGGTCGAGACCAGCCCTCCGTCGAAACTTGTCATCGCGTTGCGCAAGGTGGCCACGGGCAGGTCTTCCCAGTTCGACAGGACGGTCGGGGTAGGAATCGTCACCTCGCCGAAATATGCGAGGCAGTCCCACTCCGCGTTCCAGCAGGCCTCGCCCGGATGCGTTGAGTCGTATGGCGACTGAAACCCGGTCACCAGGAGCGAGCCCGTTCCGCCGTCACCGCCAGGGTAGTAGCAGAGCCCCAAAGCTCCCCAGTTGAACTCGTCGGGCAACCGGAAGGCTCCGAGGTAAGTGAAATCAGTGGTTTGGAGACGCTCCGCCGGTACACCGCCGGTGGCCGCCCCACCATCGGTCGTCCCACCCCCGGATCCACCACCGTTTGTTGTATCCCCGCCGTTATCGGATGGCCGGGTTTCGCACCCTGGCCAGGACAGCATCGCCAGGGCCAGCAGACCAAGCAGGTGTCGTTTCATTTCCGTATCCTCCTTGGGGTGAAAGTGTCCCGGGCACGCACGGCCTCCCAACCACAATGATCAGGAATACCGCCGGCGCCCGCAACCTGAGTGCTCTGACTCGTGAGTTCCGTGACGTATCCATGGTGACGTTCAAGCCACGGCCTGGCAAGGCTCGTGTCAGTCGGAGACAGAAGACGCATTTGTCTCTCAGTCTGCTTCTTCGTCCCGGTCTGACAGTTGCCGATCAGATCGTGGCCGTAATCGCAACTGCCCTTCGAGGTGAACAGCGTGCCCTGACCCGGGTTCGAACCCGTCCGACACTCCCCGCCGGTCAACTCGCTACGTTCATTATACCCGAAATCTCAGTGATGGTCGCCACTGCCCCGGGAAAACGCGCTGCCGCTGTTGGATCAGACAAACCACCCTGAGACGTTCTTCTTCTGATCCTCTGCGCCCCTCGGCGTCCACTGCGGTGAAACATTACCCCTCTGGCTGCTGAGAACTGATCGCTGAACGCTGAATAGTGAGTGCTGACCGCTCCTGATAACCGCTGAGTCAGCTGGTCCCGGATTCCCATTCCGCTGGTCCCGGATTCCCATCCGGGACCCCCGGGTCGACGATTCCCATCGTCATTCACGCGGGAATGTGCGAAGGACTGGATACTGACGACCGACCACTTCATTCCAACCGCCGAGTGCACCAAGAACAAGTAGGAAATCGCCGAGACAGGAAGCGAGTCCCGGCCCGCAGATCATGGGATTGACGCAGATGAAGAACAGGAGGAAGGCGTGTGCACATGAGGTAACGGAGACAACGGAGATAGGTCTCCGCGCCCCTCTGCGTCACCTGCGGTTGAAACACGATCCCTCTGGCTGCTGATAGCTGATGGGTGAATGCTGAACGCCTCATTCCAACCACTGAGTACGCCGAGAACGCGGAAAAACATGCCCTCCTGTTACCACCGTTACTGATAATGGCTTCTGACCCCTTTCCCGGGCCAGCAACTTCGGCGGTTCCAGGCGGTCAATCTGACAAGAAAGACTCGCCAAGGGAGTTTTCGCGCTTGACAAGACGGGGGCTAATGGGTGACACCTTTTACGATCCGCCCGCCAATCGTTGCCCCGCAACATGACGCGGTACAACGCTCCCGAACCTCGATTCGCAAAGGCCGGGCCATGACTCGATACCAAACCACCTGCGTATCGCCGTCAGCCTCAGTATCTAAATGCGCTCTGACCCCAAAGCGTCTGCGACCCCTTTTCCGTTCGCACCACTGTTAGAGCTAAAAAATCATCCTGACACCTTTTACGATCTGACACCTTTTACGATCTTAATAAACGAACCTGTCCCGTTATCTTACCACGTTTTCTTCGGCCGATCCGTCCTGAATAGGTCACTATCCCTATTATTCCTCAAGTTCCCTCAGAACCGGATACTCGTATGCCAGCGACAAGCGTCAAGCACGACCCAGCGATCGTCAATCCTGTGAAACCAAACCGTTATCGAGTACTCTCCATCCTTCCAGTGGATCTCTCTGATACGAATTGTCTCGCGCCCAGGCGTGCCAGGCGGGTATTTGTTGAGCAACGGCGCGCGCATCTCATCCATGGGTGCACTCATCTTGAAAGAGTACTCGTGACTCGCCGGTCCGTAGCGAGACTTGACCTGTTCCTCGGTCAACCCGGCGAGATCGGGCAATGCTGAATATGGCTGTGTCATAGCCGCACCTGAGCGAGGCTTTTGACGACAGCCGCCCTGTTCACAACCCAGACTGCAAACCAGCAGCGAGGCAAAGAGCATCCGAGCCATACGTAGTCCTCCCAAAATCCAGGCAGCGATTCGCCTGCAGGCCGCTTAACGAGTAACATGCCACCTGCAGCCTCGGTATGTATCGTCAAGCCTATCCTCCCATTTGGAGAAGTACGCTGCGCGCATCTCCATTCCAGCACCCATCAACGCAGGCCAGTCGGCCGTATAGTCGGGCGGGCTGTTCGGCGGCGGCGGCGGTCGGAGATCCTGCCCAGGGTGATTCAGCCCAATCAGATGCCCGAATTCGTGTACGGCTGGGATCTGCATGAGACCACCCCCTCGATCATGGGCATAGACATCTGCCTCGTCGAGCCACGCTTGGGGACCACCAAGTTGTGCAGAAGATCTCCGAGGGAACCGCTCGGGATTCGATTCGACATGAATCAGGAAGTCTTCCTGGAACCAGCCGAACGTGAGCTCTACACGAGGATGCCAGCCGCTTGTGCTGCAAAGACAGGGGCACCTGGAACCCGTGATTACTCCAGAGAGCGGACTCGACAAACTGAAGTTGCTGCCAGTTGGATTGGGATAGATGCGAAAAGCGTGCGCATTAAAGGTGCTCCGCACATGCATCTCAAACAAGTTCTGGAAGATCAGTTGACGGGCCATGGTCCAGTCTGGGAAAGCAGACACATTCTTGAACTCAAGCTGTATTTTGACGAGCATCGTTACAGTGCAGCCGAATGAATCTAGGCTCCAGCCTATTAGTCCCTGAGAGTCAATCGCATTAGTGGGCTGGTTGACCAACAGGGCAAGCAGGTTCTCTCCGCCCTCTTCTCCAATCGGATCCCTGCTGATCCACCGTCCGAGTCGCGGGGAGTAGTAGCGGTAGCCCCAGTAGCCCAGGTCAGTGCCGAAGTCTCTGTCGAACCACTTGGTGCTGAAGCGGAAGGGGTTCAGGTCCGCGTACGGACAGGGGCCTGGGGGCTGGGGGATGGGGATTGGATTGCCATACGGATCGTACTCATACCTGGCGGCGATGGTGATGCTGTCGGTGTCCGTGGCGTCGAGGACCTGGCCGACGTTGCCATTGGCGTCGTACAGGAACCAGTAGCGCTTGTCATCGAGCTCGGAGCTTGTGCTGCCCTGAGTTTCAACGGCCGCCAGCAGGCCGCCGATGCCGCCCGCGCCGTGGATGGACTGGCTCAAGTCCAGACCCCAGGTGAGTTTGTACTTGGGCGTGTTGTCGGATTTGAGCACCAGCACCGGATTCCACCCGTCGTACACGAAGCGTATCGGATAGCCGCTCTGGACCTGCCAGCCGCCGGAGTAGATCTTGTACGTCTTCTCCACCCGCCGGCCCACCCTTGACTCGCTGCACCGGGCAAAGCCCGGCCGTCACTCGGCCACGGGTCTCGCTCTGCGAGATGCATCGTGTCAAGGGGCGGTGTAATCATACTTGAATTCCAACCATTTGTCATTGGTCTGCGGGCCGGCCAGATCGCCGGTGTGCATGCCGACCAGGCGATTCTCGGCATGCCAGACGTGCTTCCAGGCCCCATCCTTGGTCTCGCAGTTCGCGGTCGGCTTGCCGCTCTGAGTCAGATTCCCATCATCGTCGCAGCACAGGTACTCCGACGGCTCGTGCTGCTCATCGCTCGATGCCGTGTGGCCGTAGCGGTTCAGGTTTGGCGCAACGCCTCGATGGGGTCCAGACGGGCGGCGTTGGCGGCGGGGTAGATGCCGAAGAACAAACCGACGGCCAGTGCCAAGCCGAAACTGCACAGGATCGTCCAGTTGTGGATCACCGTCGGCCAGCCCACCCAGTTGGTGATCAAGTGAGCTCCGGCCGAGCCGCACACAATCCCGATCATGCCGCCGACGGTACTGAGCATCAGCGATTCGATGAGGAACTGCATCACGATATGCCGGCGTTTGGCGCCCAGCGCCCGGCGGATGCCGATCTCGCGCGTCCGCTCGGTCACGGTTGCCAGCATGATGTTCATGATCCCGATGCCGCCGACCAGCAGCGAGATGCCGGCGATGCAGCCCATCGTGATCTGCCGTCGCCGCTTCTCGCTCTCCGCGAGCCTGAGCCGCTCCAGGGGAACCTTCACCGTGTAATCGGCTTTGTCGTGCAGGTGGGACAAAGCCTGCCGGACCATCTCGGATACGGGGATTACATTATCGATTTCGTCAACCTGGACGTAGAAATCGCTGAATGTCACCTGGCTTCGCTCGAAAGTACCGCTGGTCACCCGAACAAGGAGATCGCCGTACAGCTTGTCCGCCGTGCTGAGCGGGATGAACAGCTCGGAGTTGATATCCCGCTCGCCGAGCCCCTTGGCCGGCTGACCGGCGGTCTGAGTCCGCTCCAGGACTCCGACCACCCTGTAAGGCGCCAGGGGGGCGGCGGGTCTGTCGACGTAGACGGTCTCTCCGAGAGGGTCCTCGTGAGCGAACAGCTTGGCTCTCAACTCGTCTCCGATGACGCATACCTTGGCGACTTCCGATTCATCCACCAACTGAAGCGGCCGGCCATGCGCGACCCTGATGTGAAGAATGTCGAAAAAGGCAGGCTCAGTGCCAAACACGGCCGCCGGAATCCGCAAGCTGCCCCTCTGCACCTGATAGGCCACTTCGCGGAGAGGCACGACCCGATTGACGTTCGGAATGGTCTCTCGGATCAGCGTCAGATCGGGGCGCGTCAGGCCGTACTCCAGCACATACATCCGCGTCGAGCCGACCGTGCCGCTCTCCTGCGGCCGGACAGACTGAACGATCACGTTATGCGTGCCCAGAAGACGAATCAAAGCCATCTCGGCCTCCGAGGCACCCTCACCGATGGACAGCATGCAGATGCCCGCACCGACC
>CAZTQK010000200.1:0-10920 GCA_964615635.1 uncultured Planctomycetales bacterium | reverse complement strand
AGCGGCCGCTGGAATGATACGGACGCTCATTTGGTCGCCGAGGAAATGATCCGGCAGGCCGGGGCTGAGGCCCTGTTTCGGGGACAGCGGAACGACCACGCGAAGTTCCCGTTCCCGGCGGCTCTGTGTACCAGCGTCAACGAGCAGGTGGTGCACGGGATACCGGGCGACCGACTCCTGGCCGAAGGAGACGTGGTGAGCGTCGACTGCGGTGTCCGGTTGGGCGGATACTGTGGGGACTCGGCCACGACGATTCCGGTCGGCGCCGCGGCCGAACGCGTGCAGCGGCTGTTGCAGGTGACTCGCGAGGCGCTGGGCATCGCGATCGCCCGGATGCGGCCAAAGCTGTGGTGGAGCGAGATCGCCGCCGAGATGCAGGCCCACGTGGAGGCGGCGGGTTTTTCGGTTGTGCGCGATTTCGTCGGTCACGGAATCGGCCGCGGAATGCACGAGGAGCCGAAGATACCCAACTACGTCGATCCGCGGGAACGGCGGTTGGATTTTGTGCTCACGGAAGGAATGACGCTGGCGGTCGAGCCTATGGTCAACATGGGGTCGCCGCAGGTGGTTTATGAGGATTCGACGGGCTGGCCGGTGGTCACCAAGGACAGGAGCTATGCCGCCCATTTTGAGCACACGATCGCGGTGACAAGCCGTGGGGCGGACGTGCTGACCGACGGGCGATAAGTGTGCGGGCCCGGCGGAGGACAGAAACATGAAAGTGCGAAGCAGCGTTCGTCGCATTTGCGAGAATTGCAAGATTATCCGTCGCCGAGGCGTGGTCCGGGTGGTGTGTTCAAACCCGCGCCATAAGCAGCGTCAAGGTTGACGGTGGGAGCCTGTTGCAGGAAGGAGTGGCAACGTGCCGCGTATCGCTGGCGTTGATGTGCCGAATGACAAGCGGATCGAGATCTCGCTTCGCTACATCTACGGTGTCGGACCGCATCTGGCACGGTTGGTGCTGAAGGAAGCGGGGGTGGATCCGAACACCCGGGCGAAGAACCTGACCGAGGACGAAGTGACCCGGATTGCCGGCGTGATCGACCGCAACTATCTGGTCGAGGGTCAGCTTCGCAGACAGGTGCAGCAGAACATCGCCCGACTCCGTGATATCAGCAGCTATCGGGGTTTGCGTCATCGCCGCGGCCTGCCGGTTCGAGGCCAGCGGACACGGAGCAACGCGCGAACCCGCAAGGGGCCGAAGAAGACCGTGGCCGGGAAGAAGGGCGTGAAGGAGATGCATCGTGGGTAAAGCAGCAGCAGGAACGGTTGTCAGAAAGAAAGCGCGGCGCAGCGTGGCCCGCGCGATTGCCCACATTAAGGCGACCTTCAACAATACGCAGATTACGGTCACCGACACGAACGGCGAAGTGTTGACCTGGGCGTCGGCCGGCACCGTCGGCTTCAAGGGCACTCGAAAGAGCACCCCCTTTGCCGCCCAGCGTGCCGCCGAGAAGGTGGCCCACGCCGCCCGCAAGTTCGGGGTGATGGAGGTCGAGATTCGAGTGAAAGGTCCCGGCCCGGGACGCGAGTCGGCCATCACCTCTCTGCAGGCAGCCGGTCTTCGGGTGCTGAGCATCGAGGACGTGACCCCGTTGCCGCACAACGGTTGCCGGCCGAGGAAGCGACGCCGCGTGTAGCGCGAGTGGTGCCGGCGCCGCCGGATGTGGGACTAAGATTGGACGAGCAGGAACGTGTGACGGCGGAAACGAATGGACGAGAGCGGACATCGCGGTTGATGACCCGTTCATGACAGGTTGATCCGGTTAACGGACGCAGGACAAGGGATACAGAATAGATGTCGCGATACATCGGTCCAGTATGTCGGCTCTGCCGGCGAGAAGGCATCAAATTGATGCTGAAGGGGCCGCGTTGCGAAACCGCGAAGTGCCCGATGGAGAAGCAGTGGCGGTCGAATCCGCCGGGCATGCACGCGTGGCGACGCGGGAAATCCAGCGGTTATAGCATTCGTCTTCGCGAGAAGCAGAAGGTCAAGAGGTACTACGGCATTCTGGAGCGCGGCTTCCGGCTCTATTTCCGTCAGGCAGAGCGATCGAAAGAGAATACAGGCACTGCCCTGCTGCGGCTTCTCGAGTGTCGGTTGGACAACGTGGTCTGCAAGGCCGGCCTGGCCCCGTCGCGCAAGGCGGCGCGGGCGATGATCGGCCATGGGCACATCCACGTCAACGGACGGCGGGTGGATCGACCTGCCTTCGCCGTGAGCCAGGGCGACCGGATCACAGTGAAGAGCTCCGACAGAAGCCGCAAGCTCGCCAAGGCCCACTTGGAGCTGGCCGGCTCACTTCAACCGCAGTCCTGGTTGCAGGTGGACGCCGACAAAATGGAAGCAACCGTGGTGGCTATGCCATCGCGAGAAGACGTTCAGATCCCGGTTGAGGAACAGCTGATCGTGGAAATGTGCAGCCGGTAACGGCTTTTTCGTGGCGGCGGGCCGAGTCGAAGGGGGTGCCCGACGCCGTTCATCAGAGGCCGATTCGTCCGCCCCCGGATGAAGGCCCGGTGAGTCTCGGATCGAGTGCCGTTTGCATCGAGCTGCAGGCAATTGTGGAGGAATCCCAATGCGAATCAGATGGCGTGGGCTTGAGTTGCCTACTCAGGTTGTTCGGGATGACGCGATCAGCACGGATACCTATGCCCGGCTCATGATCGAGCCGTTCGAGCGAGGGTTCGGTACGACGGTCGGGAACAGCCTTCGTCGAATTCTGCTGTCGCGCCTGGAAGGGGCTGCGGTCACAAAGGTGCGCATCACCGGGGCCAGCCATGAGTTCATGAGCATGCCCGGCGTGATGGAGGATGTGACCGACATTATCCTGAACATCAAGAGCCTCGTCATCCGCATGGACGGCGAGGGCGAGAAGGTCATGCGCCTGGTCCGTCGCGGGCCCGGTGAAGTCTACGCCCGCGACATCGAGGCCGACCCGTCCCTGATCATCATCAACACCGGTCAGCTCATCGCGACGCTGACCGCCGACGTCGAACTGAGCATCGATTTCTGGGTGAGCTCAGGTCGCGGTTATCGAACCGCCGATGAGAACCGCAACCCCACGGACGAACTGGGCGTCATCGCGGTGGATTCGGTCTTTTCGCCCGTGACGAGGGTTCGGTACAAGACCGAGGAAACCCGCGTGGGCCAGAAGACCAACTATGACAAGCTGATCATGGAGATCTGGACCAAGGGGACGATCAGGCCCGAGGACGCGCTGGTGGAAGCCGCCAGGATTCTTCGCAAGCATCTCAACCCCTTCGTGCAGTATCACGAGTTGGGCGAGGAGCAGGTGACCAGCCAGCCGGAAGCCGAAGCGGCCGCCGGCGGCATGCTGGACAAGGCCCTGCAGGACCGTCTGTCCATGCCCATCTCTCAGTTGGACCTGTCAGTACGGGCGAGCAACTGCCTCGAGTCGGCGAAAGTCACGACCGTGGGCGAACTGGCCAGAATGACCGAAACCGACCTGCTGAAGGTGCGGAGCTTCGGGCGGACTTCGTTGCGCGAGGTCAAACGCAAACTGGCCGACCTGGGTTTGAGCCTTGGCATGGTCCTCGGCGGGGATGCCGCTCAACAGCCCGCGGCGAACGTCGCGGAGGCGAGCGAAGTGCCCGCGACAACAGACATGGGTGCGTCGGCAGGCGATGACAGCGCCGTCGGCAGCGCAGCGCAGATGGGCCAATGAGGCCGGGAATCCGATCGACGGGGATCCGAGGACGGCCGGAGAAGACTTCAAGTATGGGTCCCGACGTGGGTAAGCCCGGCAGGTGACCTGGAGCGTTTGGAATGAGACACCTTGTTGCACGGCGAAAACTGAATCGAACGAGTGAGCACCGCGAAGCGCTTCGTCGGAACATGGCCCAGAGCCTGTTCGAGCACGGGCAGATTACAACCACACTGCCCAAGGCCAAGGATCTGCGTCCTTTTGTGGAGCGGCTGATTACCCTGGGACGAAAGGCCCGGTCAGGCAGTGTCGCGGCTCGCCAGCGATTGACCTCGCTGCTCGGTGACCGGTCGATGATTTCCTCGGACTACCAGGAGCAGTATGAAGACATGACGGATGCCGCCCGCGCCAGGGTCATGCGGATGCGCAGCGGCAGGCGTTATCGGCTGGGCCAGGCCCGTGGCGGCCAGAAGTTCACCGCGGTTTCCATTGTTCATCACCTGATCAACGAGGTGGTTCCGCGCTTTGAGGGTCGCCCTGGCGGCTACACACGGGTCATCAAGCTCGGCGCCGCCAACCGTAACGACAACGCCCAGATGGCGGTGCTCCAACTGGTGGGTGAGGAAGAGTCGCCCGGTACGGTGACCCGGCCCGAGAAGACCGCCCGACAACGCCGGACGGAGCGTCGTTACGCGGCCGCCGCCAAGGCCGCTAAGAGGAGCCGCTCAGCTCAGTCCCAACCGGCGGCCGATGCTCAAGGAGAGTAACACAGGCCGCGGATGGCCCATCGTGCATTCGGGAACCGACTCGACATTGAGCCGGATCGTCGTTCCGTGGCGAGGGGGCGCAAGATGACCGATCCTTCGTGCGTATTTTGCAGGATCATTTCCGGCCAGATCCCGTGTATGCGTGTGTTTGAGGACGACGCAACGCTCGCGTTCCTGGACATCGGACCGCTGGCAGAGGGACATCTCCTGGTCGTCCCGAAGCAACACATCGAACGACTGGACGACATGTCGGCCGAGGATGTCGTGGCGGTTACCCGCCATCTGCCGATACTTGCCCAGGCCGTCATGAAGGCAACAGGGGCTGCCGCCTTCGGCATCCTCCAGAATAACGGCCGCGAATCCGGGCAGGATGTGCCCCACGTCCACTTCCACATCATCCCGAGAAAGGCGGGGGACGGCCTCGGCTACCGATGGAACGCCTCGAAATACGCCCCCGGGAGGGCCGAGGAGGTCCGTCAACTGCTGCTTTCCGCCCTGAAACCGTAAGCCGTTGACATTCCAGTCCTTATTCGTCATGATCTCATGGGGTTGAGCAAGGGAACGCTTTCGGGATAACGCTCGTCCCGAAAAGCGCAACCACTCCAACGAGGTGCTCCGGTTCCATGGAATGGCTGTTCAGTCACGAAGGTTTTCGTGCAGTCTTTCTGGCGACCTACGTCATTATTCTGCTGATCGTCAGCGTCTACGGCTTACACCGCTATCAGCTCGTCCATCTCTTCTACAAGTACCGCTCAAACAGGCCCAAACTCACCGCCTGTTTCAGGGAATTGCCCCGGGTCACGATCCAACTGCCCATGTACAACGAACAGGCCGTTGCTCGGCGAGTGATCGACGCCACCTGCCGGATTGACTACCCCCGTGACCGTCTCGAGATTCAGGTGTTGGACGATTCGACCGACGAGACCGTGGACATTGTGCGGGAGGCGGTCGAATACTGGCGTTCCCGGGGCTTCGATATTCATCACGTGCATCGGACCCAGAGAACCGGCTATAAGGCGGGTGCCCTGTCGGAGGGCATGAAAAGCGTTACCGGCGAGTTCATACTGATCTTTGACGCCGACTTCCTTGCCCCTCGCGAGATTCTCCGCGAGACCATCCACTACTTCTGCGAGCCGCGTGTCGGCATGGTCCAGGCTCGATGGGAGCATCTCAACCGCGACCAGTCACTGCTGACCAAGACCCAGGCGATTCTGCTGGATGGGCACTTCGTGATCGAGCACGCCGCCCGCAACCGCTCGGGCCGGTTCATGAGCTTCAACGGCACGGCGGGGCTGTGGCGAAAGACCTGTATCGAGGACGCCGGCGGCTGGCAGCACGACACGCTGACCGAAGATCTCGACCTGTCCTATCGCGCCCAGATGAAGGGTTGGAAGTTCCTGTTCCTGTCCGAGTTGGCGTCTCCTGCTGAGTTGCCGCCGGACATGGAAGCGTTCAAGCAGCAGCAGTACCGATGGGCCAAGGGCGGCGCCCAGACCGCTCGCAAACTGCTGCCCACGGTGCTGCGTTCGCGGCTGCCCAAGCGGATCAAGATGGAAGCCTTCTTTCACCTGACGAGCTGCATTGTCTATCCGTGCATCGTTCTGCTGACGCTGATGATGTACCCCATTGTGTACCTCAAGGTAAGCATGTTTGACGAGGGGTTCTGGAAATACCTCTTCGATTTCTCGATTCTCATTCTGGCCACCTGCTCAGCCGGCACATTCTATATCTGCAGCCAGCGGGTGCTGTTCCGCACCTGGGCCGACAGCCTCAAATACATTCCCTTCCTGATGGCCCTAGGGATCGGTATCGCGCTGAACAACGCACGGGCAGTCTTTGCGGGTTTCTTCGGAAAACCGGGCGAGTTTGTCCGTACCCCGAAGTTCGGCGTCATGGCCCGCGACAACCGCTGGAAACAGCAGGCCGAAAACGCCCGCAAATCCCTCAAACGCGTCAAGCTGCAGCCTTTCGTCGAGTTCGGCATCGCGATCTACCTGCTGGGCTGCGTGATCATGTGCTTTTCGACTCCCGTTGACCCCGCCGATCCCAATCAGCAGCGCCTGACGATCGGCGTTCCGTTCCTCTGCCTCTTCATGGTGGGCTACTTCTACGTGCCGCTGACAACATGGTTTGGGCATCGCTTGGGCAAGACCGAAGCCGAACTCCCCGATGAGCTGCTGGCGGCGCCCATCGAGTCCTCCGTGGGAACCTCAGGCAGGACTCAGCAGGCCGGCTCGACACCTGCCGCAGGCTATCCTTCCATCACAACGCCGGATGTTCCGCGCATTTCCAGGCAGGACCAGAAAGCCTAGAGACCCGTCACTCTGCCCGCTTGCATGGTCCCCCGAACATCACCGCCGGGGCCGATCGGAGCTGATGGTTCGCGACGGCCCTTGGGAGCGCGCAGTCGCGATTGTTGTTCGCGCGCCGCAGCCCAGCGATCCGGCGACTCGGCAGAATCCCTTGCCGCCGATGACCGCTGCTGGCCTTTCGGGCGGGGCAATGACTCGCGATCGATTCCGAACGGCAATGGAGTTGCGAATTGCCTTGTCCGGCAAAGCTCAACCGGTTTGCCTGTTTCATCCCAGAGCGGCACCACGGGGATCCGACTGCCGAATATCCGTTGCCAACGTCGGATGAGCAGTTCCTGGTGAGTCATGGTCAACGGGATGACTGCCTGGATGCCCAGCTCGGCTGCCGCGTCTAAAGAATGGACCGTGAACCCGTCTTGTCGCCGGCCGGCAAGCATCGGGTTCTCGTCGAGCAGACCGGCCACCTCGACAGGCAGATCGGACAGGTGCGGACAGGTGAGCCTGGCCATGTATCCAGCGCCAAAGAGGCCCACACGGGTGTATCCGCGGCATGCGGCCTCCGACAGAGCCAGCTTGACCAGTTCGACGCCGTCAAGCGACGGCGGGACGGCACGGAGCCTCCGGTCGGGGTAATCCGAGCGCAGGCCTTTGCACTTGTCGGGTACGGTCGACAGGTTCTCACTCGGCCCATAGCCCAGCCGATCGCAAACCGCTCGGGTCGAATCCAGAATCCAGCGTCGTTCCCTTTCGTCAAGCACGAAACGCCGCTCGTATTGCTCGATGCGCGATGCAGGTTCGTAGGGAATGCAGCGTACCCCGATGAAGCCGTGCAGCCGGTCCATGACTCCTGGCGGGTCGGCGACGAAGTCCTCAAACCGCACTTGCAGCACCCGCGGATCACCGAAAGCGGCTGACCGGAGATAGGCCAGGAGATCGTTGTACCACCGAAGCAACGAGTTGGCGACCGTGGCTTTGAATCCCTGTCCCCCCTTGAAGAGATGGATGTTGCTGTTGATAAGAGACTCGACGGTCGGAACGGGATGACGCACCAGGTAAATCAACCGAGCCTCGGGCCAGTACTTCAACAGATCTCCAAGCCGATGGGCCCGCATGGTGCTTTTCTGAATGATCATGCCGCCGGGTGTGGTGAGTGAGCGGCAGAAGCCGGCGAAGGCACCTCTGCACACCGCAACGATCGCGCCGTCAGGCACGCCCTGTCGCCCGAGAGGGCGGATCCGGCACTCCGCCCAGTCGAGCAATTCCTCTGGAAGGACCTCGTTCACCGGTACCTGCCGCACATTCGGATGGCGGCCGAGTTGGTTGACCAGCGACTTCGTGCCGCAACGGCCCGTGCCGCGAATGAATACCAGGCCACGCGGAAAGTCGGCAGTTGTCCGTCCAACTCGGTCTTGTTCGAGCGATTGTCTCGTTGGCTTGTACATCATCAGTACGTGCAAGTCGCAAGATGGCGAACGCTTTCACGCATGCGATCAACAGGTTGAGGCCTGCCGCTGCAAAGCGTCTCGTATCTGTTCGGTTACTCTTGGTATCACGCGCTCGTAACTGAAGTCCTGATACACGCGTTCGCGGAACTCCGCCAGGAGTTGCTTGCGCAATTCGGGTTTTTCCACCAGCTCTTGAGCTACCGAGGCCATTTCCTCCGGGCTGCGGAAGGTGATCCTGTCGAGCTGGTGGAACCTGCCAGCCGCGGCAGGCAGCGGTTCGCCCGCCTCTCGCCGTCGTCGGGCTTCCTCCAGGTCGAAGCCGCCAAAGTCGGTTGCGATGTAGCGCGTCAGCACCAGGCAGCCGCTGGCCATGGCTTCCAGCGATCGCTGATGCTGGAAGCCGGCCGGCATCGTCTGGATGGCGAAGGTCGCGCATCGATACGCCTTTCGAAGCGGCTCGCCGTGTTCAATCGGCCCCATGGCAAACGGCGAGAGCTCGGGGATGTCCTGCCAGCCCTTGCCGTACAATCTGAACACCCGGCCGGTGTCCCGTGCCCACCGCGCGACCCACTGCAACGTCCGGATGCGAAAGCCGATGTCGAAGGCCCGGTAGGTGTAGAAGCTGAACAATCGCTCGGCTTCTTCCGGCCGGAGATGCTCTCCCCGATCACCGGCCAGCCGTCGGACAAGTGCGGTAGGATCGGTGCCCAAGTAGTGTTCTCTCAGGTGCTCGCCGCGCTGCAGCACGTCGTCGATGAATGCGTCGATGTCGTCCAGCATCGAATGCAATTCGCGGGGCTGCTCAGCCCGCCACTGGGTCCGCAGCGCCTCGATTGTCTGGTTGAGGTGACCAACGTACATCACATCGCAGGCCAGTCGCCTCGACTCGTCGGCGTCAACCGGCTCGTCACTGAACATCGCGTCAGCCACCGGAATGGGGGCATAGAAGAATCGTTCCGCCGGATAACCGAATTCGTTCACGCATCGACCCTTGAAGTAGCCGAACGTGAAATCGATCGGCCCGAGCGGTTTGGCCGCCCGCCGGCACATCAGATTCGGCAGCGGGTCCTGGATCCAGCAGGCAAACGGCACGTCGTTGATGAATGAGTTCGGCTGCTCGTGGCGATGATGGTCGATGATCAGCACCAGGTCAGGCTGGAACTCGACGAAGGTCTCCATGTAAGCGTGCGGGCCGAGCGGAAGATGGTCTTCCTGGTCGACCAGAAGCCGCGTCCGCATACCCGCCCGCTCGAGGGCGCTGACCGTATCTCGCATCGAGTACTTGAGGAATGTCGTGAATCGCGACGTGACGCAGAGAATGCGAAGCGGGTCCTGCGGCCCGGCCGTAGCGTATCGCTGGGCCCACCAAGCCGCGTTGCGACCGGCGTAGATCTCTTCGGCGTGCCGACGCAACTCGACCAGGGCGCCGACTCGGTGCTCGTTGACCTCGCCGAGCCGTTTCTGGCTCGGGCTGGGTTTCTGCCCCGGCCATCGAACGGTCGTCGTACAGGTGGCCGGCATCGGGAGCACCGTGTCCGCGATCATCATGTCCCGCCAGATCTCCCATGCATCCGGTCCGACCAGGAGGTACACCCGAGGATCGGCCAGCGCCGCTGACCAGTCGTGAATCCGCAGCACCAGGGCCAAAGCCCTTGGGTTGGTCTCCACGATGTAAATAGCGTTGCTGTAATCGAGAAAAGTCTTCGCCGTCATGGCATACAGGCTGGGCAGCCACCAGCCCATGCCGACCCCGTCGATCAGAAAAGGCGGCGTGCACTTGCCCTTGAGGGCGTCCGCGTCGGCTATGTGCTCCACGCCGTTCGAGAAATCTAAGGCGGCCGGAATCCACATCCTCGATCCGTCCGAACGCGACCCCCGCACCAGCAGATTGCCGTCGCCGGCTTGGTGCAGCGTCAGATCCTTCTCCATCTCGGACCACAGGGCTGCCAGCGACTCGGCGAGCAGCGCTCCGTCATTGCCTCTCGATCGAAGTGCCGCCAGGTTCGCGCCGAAGCGATCGTGCGTTGATTCCCACGCGACAATCTCGTTGGGAACCTTCGCCAGTTGCTCTGCGGCGGCCAGGAGTTGCCCGGCCTCCGGGCTCGATCGCGGACAGCCACGCCCGATCTCCGCTGCAACGCTCAAGACCCCTTTGCCGGCAAGGGCCTTCATCGCCAGCCCGCGCATCGGGTAGTCATCCGGTACCTGCGCAAGGTACATCTCTACCGTCGAGATGAACGGATACGAGTCGGCCGCCTGGGCCATGGCAAGGAAGCGCGCACGCAGATCACCTGCCGCTGTGGGGACAGTAGCCATTACACCAGTTATCGGCCGTTTCACCCCACCCGAAACACCACCGGCCACAAATGCCGATCCACCGACCGAGATCAACGCAACACGTTGCTGGTAAGAAGGTTACAGCAATCTGCGTCCGCCCGACATGGCACGACGCCAACGAGCCGCCGGGCTCGTCCTTGCGGTCCCGCCTCGCAGGTCTCCAGCCCGCAGGTCCCATCCGCCCGCCGATCATCTTCCAGAACCGCGACTGACAAGGAGCGGCAGACAACGCGCCGCTGCTGCCGATTGCCGCTCTTTCAGCACATAGGTCGGGCTCTGCCGAGTACGTGTTTAGCGTGCTGGGGTCTGGCTCTTTTTGCCGAAATGCGGTTCGCGGTGCAATCTGGAGTGGTTGGCTCAGTCAGGCGGGGGCTCGGCGGCGCGAAAAAGA
>CAZTQK010000199.1:0-10986 GCA_964615635.1 uncultured Planctomycetales bacterium | reverse complement strand
GTAGCGTCGGCGCGACTTGGGGATGTACGTCAACAGGCAATTGTCGGCCTTCTTGAACGCGTCGGGTGCGGCGGAGCAACCGTAGATGGACCGGCCGTGGAGCCACATCCAATCGCCCATGAAGCACAGGCATTCCAGGGCCCGTTCGTCAAACGTCCCGCGGGCGGTCGGACCGACGTTGAGCAACAGGTTGCCGCCCTTGCTGACCGTCTCGATGAGCATGACGATCAGTTGCTGCGGGCTCTTCCAGGTCGCTTCGTCGCGATGATAACCCCACGAGCCGCTGAAGGTCTGGCAGGTCTCCCACGGCACGCGAATACCGTCCATGCTGACCCAGGATCGCGGCATGAACTGCTCGGGCGTGCGGAAATCCCAGCCGTCGGGGCGATCGAGCAGGTCGAGCCGATCGTTGATCAGGCAGTTGGGCTGGAGCTCGCGGACGACCTTGAGCAGGCGCTCCGACTGCCAGTCGTTGCGGCCCTTGCCGTCGGCGCCGGGGAACGAGAAGTCGGCGAACAGGCAGTCGATCGGGCCGAATTGCGTGAGCAGCTCGCGCAACTGGTTCTCGACGTAATCAACGTAGCGCTTCATATCGCGGTTCTTGTTCTTCTCGCGTTCTTCCTTGTTGTCACGCATTGGGTGGCAACTGTCGACCGTGTAGTCCGGGTGATGCCAGTCGAGCAGCGAGTAGTAAAAGCCGACTCGCAGCCCCTCCGCCCGGAAAGCCTCGACCATCGGCTTGATCAGGTCCTTGCCATAAGGCGTGTTGGTCACCTTGTAGTCGGTGAACTTGGAGTCCCACAGGCAGAAGCCCTCGTGGTGCTTGGTCGTGATGACGAAGTAACGCATGCCCGCGGCCTTGGCCGCCCGGGCCCATTCCTGGGGGTCATAGAGGTCGGGGTTGAAGTGCTCGAAGTACTTCCGGTACACATCGGTTGGGATCCGCTCGTAGTTCTTGACCCACTCGTGGCGCGCGGCAAGCGAATAGGTGCCCCAGTGGATGAACATCCCGAACCGGGCATCGAGCCACCACTGCATCCGTTCATCCTTCAGCTTGGGAGATTCCTTGGTCATTTCAGCCCCCTGGGCAAACAGCGGGAGGATCAGGCACATTATCAGGCAAGAGCAGCGATACGATTTCATGGGTCGATCCTTTCCATCATCACGTGTATCTGATTGGGCCAAAGGCTATCCCGACCGATTGGGACTGTCCAGAGGGCCGGGAGAAGCTCTGCCCTATCCGACAAGGCGGTGTCTCCGGCGGCCACGAACACCGTGAAATTGGGCTTGGCTCCAGGCCGGTCCAGCGCGGGTGTATCCCGTTTACGGTGGAGTTGTGAAGGTAGGGCATGGTCGAAATCCGCGCAGCGGATGAGACCTGCCGACGATGCTGTGTCAGGGTTCTACGCGCCCCACGCAGCGCTTGCCCGGTTCGTTGACTGCGCTGCGCCGACCCCCTACAGTGTTGCCGATCCATGGAGGAAACGATTCGTGCCCAACCCTCTCAGTCAGATCAGGCCGGATAACGCCATTCTGCTGGTTATTGACGTTCAGGAACGTCTTTTGCCAGCAATTCACGACAACACCGCCGTGGTCGAGGCCTGCCGCCGCATGATCGAGGCCGCCAAGGTGCTCGGGGTGCCGATGCTGGTCACGGAGCAGTATCCCGAGGGCATCGGCCGCACCTGCCAGGTGCTTCTCCAGTGTCTCGGCGACGTGCCTCTGTACACCAAAGTCCGCTTCAGCGCCTGCATCGAACCGGTGGTGGAGAAACTCGCTTCTTTCGCGCGCCCGAACGTCGTGGTCGTCGGCATCGAGGCCCACGTGTGCGTGATGCAAACCACCCTGGACCTCCTGCGACTCGGATACACGCCGTACCTCTGCGCCGACGCGGTCGGATCACGGCGGCCCCATGACCGCGACATGGCCATCGAGCGACTCCGTCAGGCGGGGGCTGTTGTCACCACAACCGAAAGCGCCACATTTGAACTGATGGGCCAGGCCGGCACCGACATCTTCAAACGTATCCTGAAGATCGTCAAGTGACGCCGCCTCGCTTTCCTTGGGTCGGTCGGCCGCGGTTGATCGGGGCCTCCGTGCCCCGACGTCGCGGATGCTGCATCAACACCGCAGCGGCTGCTGCAACGCATCGACGCCTCTGAAGAACACGTGCTGCCCGGGGTTCCAGGCCGGCAGGCTGCAAGCGGTGCTCAGCACGTGGTCCGACCCGTGGTACGGCTTGTGCTCCTTGAGCAGGTGCATCGTCCCGATCCCGGCCGCACCCAAACTCCGCGCCTTGTGCGACAACTCGTAGTGGATATTCCTCGCCGTGAACACCGGCTGGTCCTGCGGCGCCCATTCCCGATGCCGGAGACGATGCTGGAACCGGCGCTTGCGATTGATCAGCTTTCGTGTTCCACCGGTGCTCGCTCGAAATGCCTCCCTGCATCGCATGGGTTCGTGCCATGACTTGCCCATGTATGCGCAAGAATAAGGGCGTTTCGAGTGCTTCTTTGCGAACAACGCAGCAAGTGCGCCGGAGTACGCTTGGCCAGGGACTAGCCGTATCCCAGTTCTCGCAACTGTCGTTCGTCGAGGCCGAAGTGGTGGCCGACCTCGTGGAGCACGGTCTTGCGGATCTGATCGACCATCCTGCCGCGGGTTTTGCACATCCGCTCGATGTTCTGTTTGTAGATGACGATCCGTTCGGGATAGCGGTAGGGGTCCTCGACGTGCCGCTGGGTCAACGGAGTGCCGTGGTACAGACCGAGCAGCGAGCGAGGATCCCGGATGTTCATGTCGCGGCAGGTGTCCTCGTCGGGCATGTCTTCGATGTCCACCGCGATCTCCTGGAGGTAGTGATGGAAACCCTCCGGGATCGACTGGATAGCCTCATCGACCACCAGCTCGAACTCGTCGTCGCTCATCCGCACGGATTGCCTCCCGGCCGGGTACTGGTTCACGAACCGCGCCGGCTCTACAATACCGCGCGGCAAAGCTGACCGTCTCCACCGGCGATTTCATGGAGGAGTATAGCCCGTGATCAACTTCAATCACAACACCCGCGTCTTCATCCTGGCGTTTTTTCCGCTGTCGCTCGTCATCCTGTCCGGCTGCGGTCCGCAGTCGTTCAAGATCACACCGGTTCCGAGCGATCGGACGCTCGAAGAGTCGGTGCTGATCGACGAAGGCGGTCTGCTGGCTCCCAAGATCACCCTGATCGACGTGGAAGGCGTCATCATGAACCGCGAGCGAGGCGGGTTCCTGAGCGACGGCGAGCATCCCGTGTCGCTGCTGGTCGAGAAGCTGGACAAGGCCGCCAAGGACAAGTCGGTCAAGGCCCTGGTGCTGCGGATCAACAGCCCGGGCGGCAGCGTGACCGCCAGCGACATCATGTACTCAGAAGTGCTGCGATTCAAGGAAGAGACAAAAGGCAAGCGCCCTGTGGTGGCCGTGCTCTCCGATGTCGCCGCCAGCGGCGGCTACTACATCGCCTGCGCCGCCGATGAGATCGTGGCTCACCCGACCACCGTGACCGGCAGCATCGGCGTGATCATGCAAATGGTCAACTTCTCCGGAACGATGAGCAAGATCGGCGTCAAGGCCGACGCCATCACTTCCGGAAAAATGAAGGATGCAGGCTCGCCTTTCCGCGAAATGAAGCCCGAAGAGCGCGAGATCTTCCAATCCCTGGTCAACCAGTTCTACGATCGCTTTGTGAATGTCGTTGCGACCGGACGAGCGAAGCTGACGGCGGAGCAAGTCCGCCAGATCGCCGACGGGCGGGTCTGGTCAGCCCAGCAGGCCGTCGAACTGGGCCTGATCGACCGCATCGGGACGCTTAGAGATGCATTTACCAGCTTAAAGGATCAACTTGGCATAAAGAAAGCAAGAGTGGTCACCTACCATCGCCCACTCGGATGGAAGCCCAACATTTATGCCGAATCGCCTGCCGGGCAGCCGCAGATTAACCTGGTCAACGTGTCCCTGCCGCCGACATGGGCGCATCCGGAGCCGCGGTTCATGTACCTCTGGGCTCCACAGCCATAAACGGGCACAAGCCCGAGTTCGTGCGCCGTCGCGACGCGGGCCGCCGTGCTCATCAGCGATCCGTCGCCAATCCGTTGGAATGAAAGGAGTTACCCTGGCATGCCGGGATGAGTGGCGGAGGGTTCCAAGGCTTCGACCACCTCGCCGGCACCCGGCTCGGACGCTTCTATCTGAGGCTGGCGATAATCGAGGCCCACCTGTTCGCTGTGAACCTGCTGAACCAAGCCAAGACACCAAATGCTTATTCCCACCAGTGCGCCAGCCAACAACATGCGACGCCAGTTCACAGCAGTCCCCTTTCCTTGCACAACACTGCCAATAAGCGTCCTCAACCTCTCCGAAAGATCTATTATCGGAACGTGGGGTATCTTCCTTATAGCTTTCTTCCTGTCAATAGCGGCTATCGTTCACGGTCTGGTTTGGCTATCTCGCGGCCAATCCAGTGCCTTTCCTGCTCGGCCCCAGGTGCCAGTCGGAATCTCGTCATTCTGCGTACCGGGAGATGAATCGGGTCACCTCGGCCGGATGGGTGAGATTGATGAAATGACCGCCGTCTGGGATGACCTCGTCCGCCTGAACCCAGGCAAGTGGGATCATGTGATCGCGGCGGCCGTGAATCTGATGGACGGGACAGTCGACCCTCGATGGATTCCTCCAACCCAGAATCATGGCTGCCTGCCGACGGACAAGGCTGATCGGCATGTCCTGGCACATCTCCAAGATGAGCTGACGATGCTCCCGACTGATCCTCTCCGTTCGCGCCATCAACCGGGTTGTCGGCTTGGCCAGCGGGCGGATGACGGCATCCGGAAACAGCTTGGCGGACCAGAAGAGAGCCCAGTTCCACCCGGGAATCGCGGCCGAACTCCGGCAACTGCCGATCAGGATCACGTGCCGGCAGTCGCATCTGGACGCCACCTCACAGGCCAGCATCCCGCCGAACGATGCCCCACCCAGGACGCAGGGCCCGTTGCCGAGAACTAGTTCTCGCGCCACGCGTGCTGCGTAGGCGGGTAAATCCTCGCCGTCTGTGGGGTGAGGTAACCTGGGCGACTCGAACTGCAGACCATGGCGCCGCTGAGGCGAAAACAGGCGTTCGTCGCAGGCCATTCCGGGGAACAAAATGAGCCGTTGCGAGGCCACAACGGCCATTAGAACGAGACGACTCGCCAGTGACAACCGGGCTTCGCGACAGGTCCGATACGGGCGGTCCCGCCCAGGCAAACGACCGCGATCCCCAAGATCCAGTCCCATAAGCGGTTGCGGCATCTCAACGGGGGTCGCCAATGCCAGTACTGGTAGCGGTTTCCCGTTGCTCAGACACTGGGGTTTTTGTAGTATGGCGAGTAGTAGGAGACAGGTGCAGCCACGGCATTGGCTGGCCAGTGAGGGGTACGTTCGCGAGAAAACCCACGTTGTTTTGTCTGAGGACACATGAGATGTCTATTCGACGCTTGCTCAGCCGCACGATTCTGGCTGTGACGGTAACCAGTCTGTTGTGCCCGATGCTCATGGGACCGGGCTGCCCCACTCTCGACAATATGATGCCACTGAACGGCGATCCCGCGGATGGACAGCTACCCGACGATTCGCCGGGCGACACGGGAACTACCGCGTTGCAGATCAACACGGGCCCGGATCGTGATGCAACAGTCGGCGCTGCGATCACGTTTTGCGCCACCGTCGAGGGGGGAGAAGAACCCTATGTTGCCTCCTGGTCGCCAGCCTCGTCGCTGACCGACGCGGACACGCTCACGCCGACATTTGTTCCCCCGGCTGAGGGCGAATACGAGTTCACTCTGACAGTCGCCGATCGCAAAGGGCTCAGCGGCAGCCGCACGGTGAAGGTCAACGCCCTCGATCATGCGACGCTGGCCAGCCTCAAGTGGGGCGCCAACTACGCCGGAGGCGGTTACCAGTTGCTCGCGGCGTTCACGAAGCCGCTGGACAAGCCGACTGCCGAGAACGTGAACAACTACCGCACGACCCCCAAAGCGGATGAGACGTATGTCCCTCTGCCCGGCGAGATTGTCGCCAAGGTGAGTGTGAAACCAACCAGCGCGACGTTGTCCCCCGATGGCCTGGTCGTAACGTTGCTGTTCGACAGCGCGACGCTGGCCAGAAACACGCGTTTCGACATCAGCGTGAGCGACGGCATTCTCGGCGCTGATGGCGTGGCGGTCGCGGAGGTGGAAGGGCTGTCGGCCGTCGCCAACAGCGCCGACGTGACGGCGCCGACCGTGGTCACTCGCCGATGGGTAACGGGCACCGGCCTGAGCGACGCCGAGACCAAGGCGGAAGATGAGATCTGGAACAAGACCGGCGTTCACACCGAGGTCTTCTACAACTACATCATCGAAGTCGTTTTCAGCGAGACAATGGATCCTGTTCTGGCAACGAATCCGACGGCCTACCGGATCCAAGAGGGCTCGCTTCGATACACGCCGGCGATCGCCGATCTCGCCACCGACGGCCGAACCGTCACTCTCATCTTCACGGACGGACCGCTGTCTCAGCAGAGCAAACTTGATGTCGGGCTGACCACAATGCTTGACATGAACGGTCGCAAGCTAGTGCTGGAGACGGGCAAGTCAGTCACAGCCAATGGCGATGACAAGACCGCGCCGAAAATCGTTCCGGACTCGGTTCGTTTTCTGAGCAGCCCTGACGACGGCTATCAGGTCCAGATCATCTTCGACGAGCCCATGGACCGAATAACGTGCGAGACAGCCGCCGGCTATCTGCTTGATGGCCACGCTGCCTCGAAAGCGGTGTTGGGCAGCGATGGCCGCCGTGTGGTCGTGACGTTTGAAGGCTTCAACGCGACCACCGCCAGCAAGCTCAGCATTCCGGAAAACAAAGTGAGGGACATCAACGGCGTTTCTCTTGCAGCTCAGAACAACCTTAGCGTTCTCTCTACCGACGACCAGATCGCCACCCCGGGCGTACCGACGTTGACCTGGCTCCCGGGCGATCGGTCCACGGGATATCAGATCTGGGCCGAGTTTGCCCTGATCATGGACAAGACGACGGTGGAGACCGTCAACAACTGGCGCATCACGGGGACGGACACCCATCCGACCTCGGTGGTCCTGCATTCCTTGACGGATGCGGTCGCCGGCACCATCGCTGGTCGAACCGCCCGGATCAGCTTCTCGAATGCCGTTTTGAACCGCCGCACGCGATTGGATATCTCGGTCGGGGCATCGATTCTGGATATTGGCGGGAACGCGATTGAGGAGGTGAGCGCTCCGATCGTCGCGAGCGAGGATGACGTCACGAGTCCAACGCTTGCCCCCTTGTCGGGCCAGACCGAAACCAAGCCGATCTGGGGTAACGTCTTGACCGGCGAATACAGCAAGACTCAGTACACGGTCTCTTTGGCCTTCAGCGAAGCGATGGACGGCCTCTCGGCAACCAACCCTGAGAACTACCTGCTCGGTGGCGTCAAGCCCAGCGCGGCTGAACTGGATTTCGACGGCCGCACCGTCGTGCTGACCTTTGGCCACGTCGCGGGGGGGCTGGGGATCTCGGAGCCGCTGCGAATCTACAGCACTGTCAGGGACATCAACGGACAAGCCAATACCAGTGTGGCACCGGTGGCCATCCTGCCGGGCAATGAGACGACGGCACCGGTGATCGAGTCGCTCTACTGGTTAGGCGACAGCAAGCCCTATCAGATTCTGGTGGAGTTCAGCGAGGCCATGGACGGAGACTCTGTCGAGGCGCTCGACACGTGGGTTCTTTCGGATGTCTTCGGCAGCGGGCGAAAGCCCACAGTGGCGGCGCTGGATGCAAGTGACCCGACGAGACTCGTCTTGACCTTCGGCAATGGGGCTTTCGCCGCCGACGCGGAACTGTCGTTGGGCGGTTCGGCGCGCGACATCAATGGGAACGCCTACGATGGTTCGGGCGGGGGGCTGATTCTGCCGGCAGTGCCCTCCGCAGACCCGGCGGACTTGGCAGCCCCGCACGTTCTTTCGGCTACGTGGATGGCCGACTCCTTCCTGGGCTATCAGGTGATTGTGCAGTTCAGCGAAGCGATTGACGCCGACCATGCAGGCACATTCACACTGGACGGGATTGCCCCCGCTTGGATCCAGGTTGCCAACGGTGGAGACTGGGTCACGGCGAAATTCCCGAGCCTGTCGACGCCGGCGGTCTTCAACCGCGACGCGCGAATCACGATTTCAGCCGTGCAGGACATGAAGGGCAACATATCGACGACGGCCGTGAAAAACGTTGCTGCCAACCCGCAGGATATTTCCGGCCCAACACCATCGAAGGCAATGTGGGCGGCAAATTACGGCGGAGCCCCTGATGAGGAAGGTTATCAGATCATTGTCTCCTTCCTGGAAGTCCTTGACGCTCTCACGGCGCAACTCGGGACGAACTATCAGATTACCGGGACCTTCTCGAAACCGACGACGGCGGTGCTCAGCCCTGCTGACGGACGGACGGTTGTCCTGACTTTCCCGCCGTCTGTTCTGTACAGGAGCCTGTCGATCATCGACACTCTGGACGCCAGCACGGGCAACTCGGTCTACGACGTGAACGGCATGTTCGGTTTGCAGGCCACCCTGGAAATCGAACACAACGGCGCCGACACAACCTCTCCGACAGTAGTGGAGGCAACCGCCTCGGGCGGAACTGAGATAGAGGTGCTGTTCAGCGAAGTGCTGGACCGGATCTCGGCTGAGACCCTGGCAAGTTATGTCCTGGACCCGGGGATCAGCAACCTGAAGCCGACGACCGCCATATTGGCAACCGACGGCCGGACCGTCACCCTGAATTTCGACCAACCGGTGATCGGTTTGATGCTGCGCGTCAGCGTGTCAGGTTCCATCGGGGACCCGAACGGTAATATGGTCGCCGAGATCGACGTCGGTCCGATGTGATGATCAGGACGCAGCCGGGTCGGTGGCCGAGGCCACCGAGGATCGCCAGCGGCGTTATAGGGCGTGTCCGTGGTCGGTTATCCGAAGGGGAGCGTGACCATTTGTGGAAACAACCGGCTTCCTCGTAGAATGCCGGTGGATATAATCAGCAGCGGCGTTGACTGGCATGCGCCAGACCGCGGGGGAGGGGACTGTCAGCATTCCGCGTTGCATCGAAGGATACAATTTCCATGGCAAGAAAACACGTGAGGAAGCGCGTCACTGTAGTCCTGTTGGCTCTCTGCCTGGGCACGCCCCTGCTCATGGGGCAGGGATGCTGTGAAGGCCTGTGGCTGCTCGGTCTGCTCGGCGCAGGTCAGATGGGGGGGGCAAGATGCCCGACACTGCTCGACCCCCTGACGGTTGATGCAGGGAATGATCTGACCGTCACGCTGGGGGGCAACGTGGAATTCGGTGCGTCGGCCAGTGGGGGCACTGCCCCGTACACGATCGCCTGGTCGCCGGCGACGGGCCTGAGCAACACAGGTGTGCTCGCACCGGTCTTCACGCCGGTTTCGGAGGGGCAGTTCACGTTCACCATCACCGTCACCGATGCGGTAGGTTGCGCCATCAGTGATAGCCTGGTTGTGGCGGTCAGTGACGATGATTCCGACTCCGGCCATGGTATCGGCGGCGGCGACGATGACGGCGATGACGGCGGCACAGACGCCGACGGGGACAACGGCGACTCCGGGCAGCCAGGGCCGCTCGTGGTTGACGCCGGTCCGGATCGTGCTGCAACAGTTGGCGCCTCGATGGTCCTTCAAGGCTCTTTCAGCGGGGGCTCGGGTCCTTTTACCATCTCCTGGTCACCTGCCGGCGGCCTGCTGGGCTCGAACACACTGACCCCGACATTCACGCCGACGTCCGCGGGCGACATCACCTTCACATTGACCGTTACGGACGGTACGGGTGCCAGCGAGCATGATTCAATGGTTATCTCCGTCTCGACGATGACCTCCCTGAGCAGACTGGCGTGGGGAGCGAACTTCGCGGGCGAAAGCTACCAACTCTTGGCGGAATTCTCGAAGGCGGTCGACAAGGCCTCGGCAGAGCGGCTCACGAATTACTGCATCAGTGGAACGGAAACCAACCCGGTCAGCGCGGTGCTGTCTTCGGATACGCGAACCGTTGTCCTGGTCTTCGCGGATGTGAAACTGACTGCCAAAACTGAGTTCGATATCAGCATTGGGACCGGCGTTCTGGATACCAATGGGGTCAGGATTATGCAGGTCAAGGGGCTTGTCCCGGTGTCGAACCCGGAAGACACAACCGCCCCAACCGTTGCGATGGTGCGCTGGGCCGTCAACTACAACGGCAGCTATGGCGTCGAGTTGGCCTTTAGCGAGGCAATGGATCAATCTTTGGTGGAAAGCGCCCGGACCTACGAAATCGAAGACAACGGCGTCAGCGCGGTTGCCTTTGATGCCGTCATGGGTACGGACGGCAAAACCGTCAACTTGGTATTCCACGGCATGCCGTTGTCGCAGGCTGCCACGATCAGCATCGGGTTGTTGACGATCCGCGACATCAACGGGCAGAAGCTGCAGCGGGTCGACGGGAAGCCAATCGCCGCGAACAGCTACGATCTCGACCCGCCGCTCGTGGTCAACGGTTCGGTCCAGTTCGTGGTCGATTATGCGGCAGGCGGATATCAGGTCGTGCTTGACTTGAACGAGGCAATGGACCGCGTCTCGGTCGAAGATCCGACCGCGTACCTGATCGACGGCTTGGCCGCCTCGTCGGCAAAGTTGGGCAACGAGGGCCGGCATGTGACCCTGACGTGTGCGAGCAGCACGTACTCGCCGGACAGCAAGCTCTCGATTCTGGGCAACAGGGTGAAGGACATCAACGGACGTTATCTTGCAGCCCAGACCAATCTGGCCATTCTTCCGGCTTCCAGCAGCGGGTCGGTCCCAAGCGTGCCCGTCCTGACATGGCTTAAGGGTAGCGAGTCAACAGGCTATCAGTTTTTGGCGCGGTTCAACGATTCAATGAA
>CAZTQK010000198.1:0-11079 GCA_964615635.1 uncultured Planctomycetales bacterium | reverse complement strand
ACATTAGATCTCAACCGCTTCATGATCGGCCCCAGCCTCTCTGTCTGGTGATTGACCAACTGAAGCTAGCCCCAGGTCTCGGTCGTGTTGCCGGTGTGATCGATCGGGGCATAGGCGTAACCGGGCCTCGGCCCACTCCCGCCGTAGTAGGTGTACCAGGACAGACCCCGCCCGCCAGCCGCCAGCGTGGTGTAGGCCTGGAGCATCATGTTGGCTGATGAGGGAGTTGTTGTGTACTTGCGGATCTGGTTCGACGACACGATGTTCCAGAAGGGCAGATCGTGCTTGAGTGCGACCCGGCGGACCTCGAGCAAATCGGCGAAGTAGCTCTTGACCCGCCCGGCGTCAAGGAGATCATCCGAGTACTGGATCATGTAGTTGTCGTAACTGATGAACTGGGGTTTGACCTCAGTGACATATCGTTCGAGGTACTCCGTGAAACTCGCCGCCCCCAATTGTGACTTGTCGGGGGCACCGATGGTCGCGTAACCGGGGAACAAATTGATATACGCCAGCCTCCCCGGTGCGTAGCGCTTCACGGCCGCGACCGCCTTGGCCAATGCCGGAAACTCCCGAGTACCCGGTTCGTCAACGATGAAATAGCCCATGACAGCAGGACTGTTGCCGGCCTGTTCGACCATGGTTTTGACGCGTTGATCGATCTGCTGGTCGGAAAGAACCCGCCAGGGTCGTTTCCAGGGTATCTCGTCGTCAAACGGGGCCATGATGGCAGTCAGGCCCAGTCGTTCGCAGCGCGGGAGGTCTTCCGGACGGGCGAAGCCGGCAACGGTGAAATTGCATTCCGCCATGCTTTCGACCCCGTATCGCGGGTTGCCATAGGGTGGCCTCCACCCGTGTACCGGGCTCCAGGGAAGAATCGGGAAGAGGTCTTCCCGCAAGCCCGCACCAGTGGTGCCGGGTAATGTCGCCGGCCGGCCAGACTGCCCGACCAAGGCCGCCCTGATTTCGCTTTCGGCGGCTTGAGCGCGAATGCTCCCCGTCGCCATGAGACCGATGATCGCCACGATTGAGAATCGCATGAGCACCTCCTGCTGGATCAGCGGCATGTATGATAACAGCAGGCCTCGCTCGTGTGTGCGCCGATCAGACAGACCCTTCTTTGCCGCACTGGTCACGGCCGTGGCGACCCTCCTCGTGCAACCACTGGGTCTGAGCGGGATCTCCGCTGAGATTTACGGGGCGCTGGTTCACATGATTCCCGATACGCCGGACGACGTGAACGGCCTCAGGGATAGCGTCAGGCGGCTGCCGGACCGGGGCGCAAGAGGCATGCAACCTCGCCACTCCTCGTCGTAGCGGGCGATGGGATTCGAACCCACGACGTCCAGCTTGGGAAACGCCCCGGGACGGCTTTCCGACTGGCTGCAAAGCTAATGTTATCAGCAGCTTAGCACGATTCCTCGTTTTTGCAAGGCTTCGCATTGTGGTACATAAATAAACGACTTACGACAGTATTCAGGCCCCAATGTGGTAATTACCACGTTGGCTGTGAGCCTCGAAAAGGCGGCCGGGCTGCAGCCCCTGTTCCTGCCGGCCTGGCTTCCCCTGCTACGGCTTGAAGTCAGCATCCTGTAACCATCGGTCGCGACCATGTGCAGAAGCGTCGGCACATACAGCTACCGGACAACACATTTACACAGGCCGGCCTCGCCGGGCGCAAGAAAACCCGTGACTAAGGCCGCCGGCTGTGCTATGGTCGGCCTGTAGAACACCGTTCTACTGCCGTCGGGCGCACAACCGCGTATCAAACGGCATCATCAATGCGAACTCCATCGCTCGGTAAACCCGGCCTCACCAGCCGGGCTAAGAGGGCGGATTCATCACCCGTCATGTTGGAGGCACGTAGAGCCGGATGCATGGAGACGTGCTTGTCCGGTTCGAGGGAGGCTTCCGCAAGTAATGCCCGTCCTGGGTCAATCTGCGGTCTCTATCCCATTCATTCCACACAGGTTCACTTGGAGGTTGGGCGATCGGGACACGCCGGGTCACATATGGCCCGGCCGTGATGCTCGAACGGGTGAGTTGGAAGGTTCCGACGAATCCCACCAGGGGGTTCGGGCCTGGGCCATTGATTGGCTTGCAGGTCCGTTCAACCTCGGCCGCCGTGGGGAGCTTGCGTGCGGTGACGTACGCAACCGGGCGGATGATAACGTCCGGCGTTCGGCCGAAACAGCCGACGGTGAATAGCTCAACCATGAAAGGGGCGCAAGCCCTTGGCGGTAAACGTAGACGGAGACGGTGCCGAACCGCGCTAGAAAGACCTTCGCCGATGGGTAAGGGGGAGCTTCTAGGTTCTGCCCCCAGAAATCGCCGGCTTACGGCCTGGCGGAAACTATGCCATTGCGGGAGCGGTGGACATACGGCGATTGGTCAAGCGACGTGACCGGCTGCGTGGAGAGTATCACTAACCGAGGAAGGGCTGAGGTTGCCGGAGTGATGTCCGGTGCCTGCTGTATCAGGCAGGTGCTTGAAATGCCTCAGTCTGGGAGAGTGCTGCAAGTAGGAGTCCGCCGACCGGCGGAGCGGAGTTCACGGCAAGGCAGTCGTGACCTGTTCGGGTGCTAACGGGTGGTGCCGGGCACAGACCGAGACGAAAGCAGCGACGTGCATGTCTTCGCATTGATGATGTGGTCGGCGGCGTGACTCACCAACATGGTGAGTCCGCCGGCCGATTCTCCGGAAGGAGCTGATGTGGCGGCCAGAGCGGATTGCTTCGGGAGAAGCGCTCCGCTCTGGCTGTGTTAATCGGACGGACGCTACGGGTGCACCGTGCGTCCGCTACCGCTATGAATTGGCGTGCTGCCATAAAGGAATCTAGCAGCACGCGCATACTCGGGTTCTTGCGATGGTTCTTCTCAAGGTTTTGGGTTTTGGCGATTCGACAATGCTGCAGAAAGGAGGTCCACAGCGCATGTACTGTCCGCGTTTGTCCAGCAAGGGTCACGACGCAGCACGTGACTCTTGCGGATGGGTGAGTACCGTCGAGAGGAGGTTCTTGCAACGGTTGTGCGCGGCTTTCGAGAATTGTGCCCTGAACAATTCTCACCTTTATCAGTTCAGGGGGGACCACATGATTTACAGACACATCGCATCATCCGAGCGGGCATTCGTTCAGCAACTGGCCGTCGCCTACGTCAGCAACGGCTACTGGTACTATGTCACTGGCTGCATTCCCGAGCACAAGGACGTGCTGCAAATCGACGAGAAGCTGATGGGCAAGTACCACGTCGCCATCAGCAAGTGGGCACGCGCCCGCCGTAAGCAGCAGGGCCTGGCCAACGTCCAGTACCTGCGTCACCAGCGTTTCTTCATCATCATCGCCACCCGGGGCCTGCACCGGTTCTTTGACGAAGAGGGCCGGTGCGTCAAGGACATTCGCCGGGAGCCGGTACACTTCGCCGGGTACAGCATCAGCTACCGAAGGGGTGTCGATCGGAAATGGCACGCCTCGGTGCGCATCCATCCGGTCGAGTACAACCAGCTCAAGAACCACCTCGTGGACATGGCCACGTGCCGGTCCGTCCAGAGCATGTGCCGGGAGTTCGAGCAGATACCGTTCGAGCCCTACGCCCCGGTGCGCCGGCAACTGCTCAACATCCTCCGGGCGGTCAATCGGTCAAGGAAAAGTGCGGGTTACGAGCCGGTGCCCGTCTCGGCGATGCGGCTCAGCCGTCGGGTGGTCAGGCCGTTCGAGCATTCGGCAACTTCATGGTTGACCGAACGGACGGTACCCATGCGACGCCTAGGCAAGAAAGAATGCCGGAGCAAAGCGCGAGAACAGTACGACGCAGACTCGCTCCTCATTGTTCAATCTCAATAGCGACTTCATCTCCATCTGCAAGAGCGAATCTCTCTCGAAGCATGACATCTGAGGCGATTTCCACTATGGTTCTTGGATGGTGCCCCGTTCCAGCTTCGTTTGCATCGGTCCTGAGAATGAATGCTTCCTTGCTGTTTATCTTGCATGGCACGATACTTACGGAAACCGTGCCGCCATATTCCCCGGCCTCCAGGCGCATGAGCTTACCTTTCGGCACGTAGTATTCTGTTTCGAGTTCAACGTTCAGTGTGCCAGGAACAAGGTGCATTCCTGTCTTCCGGGAATACGCATCCAGTAGACCGGGGACTTGCTCCATTCGCTTCGAGCAATCGCCCATGCCACTCTTGACTCTTCCACACAAGGCGACCACGTTTGCTTTCAATTGAGTGACTCTCCGACAATTCCCATTTGATCTCGGCCGACTACGCCCGCCACGTGATGTTCCGCTACTGTAAAGGTGCCCGCGGTGCATCCTCCGGCCCGGAAGAAACAGTTGCCGGCTGAGTGCAAAGGGCAGGTTGCGGCGTAGCAGGCCACAATGGCAAAACACCCCCAGTTCCTCTATTCAGCGGTACGGCTGCACCGTGCTGCCAGTCCGGCCAGGGTCATCTGATCCTGTATCTGGTCGTGGGGAATCAGCAGGTATCGCCAGGGCTTGCCGCCGTTTTCTCTGGCGTGGGCTGAAGCATGTTTGCACCACGTTACTGCCGCATCCGCCTTGGCCAATACAACCTCGTCCGTCATTTCGTTGGCCCGCTTCGGCTCGCAGAGGAGCTTCTCCGTCTTCGTCTCGACGACGAAATCCGGCTCGTAGGAATCTTCGTGGCTGTAGTGGATCTGGAAATCGCCCTTGGCGGGCTTGAACCACTTCAGAACCTCGTCGTCGTTCTCCAGGAGCACCGCGAACCGCCGCTCGGGGTCCGAATCGAACTTCTGAATCGGATAAAGGCACCTGCGGAACCCCCCGAAGACCATCGTGCCGATCCGGTTGCGTTGGCCTTCAGGCACAACAGCCCGGAAGTCCCGCACATTCTCATCCGCTGCCGCCGAGTAGTTGTTGGCCCGGAGCGTGTGGAAGCCTCTGGTCACATGGGCCTCATAGGCGCTGGCCGACTCGACGAAGTGTTGCTGCATCTGCGAGTGGATCAGATTCACCAGGGTCTGCTGGTGGTACTGCAGGACGTTGATCACGTCGTCCTCATCCGTCAGGTAGGTCCGCAGCCGCGCCACGACCTGCCCGGACAGTTTGTAGAGCAACTTGGCGTGCTCGTCGTAACTGATGTCGTCAAAATCAATCAGCCCGCGAACCAGGTAATCCTCGGGGCGTTTCTCCTGGATGATGCCCGAGCCATCCTGCAATCGGTAACGCTGGTTCTCGTGCAGGTGCTGAATCAGGATGTCCTGGGCGACCGGCTGCAGATTGATGTTCCGCACGTCAAGGTCGAAATCCTCGTACCGACACGACACTTCACCCTTGGGCACGACCACAATCTTCGGCACGTCGATGGACAGCTCGCGGTAAAGCTCGGTGGTCTTCTGCACAACCTCTGCCACGTTCACCGCTTCGACGATGCCCTCAAGCATTCCCTGGGCAGGCCGAACAATCTCCTGCACCTTCTGCACAATCTCCCGCTGGACCTCGGCGTCCTGCAGTTGATCACTTCCCTTTAGCCGCTCATATTGCTTGATGACCTGGTAGGTTGCCTTGGCGACGGCCTGCTCTTCCGGCCTGTCAAAGAGCGTTCGCTGGACGGCGGCGGGCTGTCCGGCTGCCGATGTCGGAACCGCACCACCGGAAATGGCCTGCTCGAAGGCGCTGATCACCTCCACGGCCTGGCGACCCGCCTCCGGGATGTCCCGCCCGATCACCACACCCGCCCGAATGATGGAGTTGGGGTCATTGGCGTGGTCACAATCTCCTGGAATTTGTCGTGCGAGACGATGGTCAGCCGATCCACCGCCGGCACCCCCACGCGCTTGTCATAGGGTAATCGCAGGCCGCGACCGATGGACTGCTCCACGAGTGTCCGCGAGTTGGCCGCCCGGAGCGGGACAATCGTGTAGAGGTTCTTCACGTCCCAGCCCTCCTTGAGCATGTTGACGTGGATGACGATCTCCACCGGGTTGTCCGCGTGCTCGACCGTCAGCAACTGCTGGACGTTCTCATCCTTCTCCTCGCCCCGGATATTCGAGTGCACCTGGATGACCTTGCCCTTGTACCGGCCCTCGAAGAACGTGTCACCCTCGATCACCTGCTGCAGGGCGTTGGCGTGGGTGGTATCCGTGGCCACGACCAGCATGAAGGGCTTGACGATGGTCTTTTCGTGGTTGCGGGCGTACACCTCCAGTTCAACCTTGGTGTTCTCATGAATGCGCACGCCGTCTTCGAGCTTGATCTTCTCCAGTCCCTCGCCCGAGTAGGCGTTGGGGTCGAAGTTCTCGCGCGTCGCCACGGCCGGTTCCTTGACGAACCCGTCATCCATCGCCGACGCCAGCGGGTAACTGTAAATCACGTTCTTAAAGGGGACGCTCCGGCCGCCAGTCTCCACCTGTGGCGTGGCGGTCAACTCCAGGCCGAGAATCGGCTTGAGTTCGTTGATCGCCCGCACGCCGGCCGTCGCCCGGTAGCGATGGCTCTCGTCCATCAGCATCACCAGGTCGTCCAGGCCCGCCAGGTAATCGAAGTAGCTCTGCCCGATATACTCGCTCAGCCGCTTGATGCGGGGGGCGCTGCCGCCGCGTACTTCGCTGTTGATCTTCGAGATGTTGAAGATGTTGATGTGGACGCCGTCATCGAACAGCCGGCCGCCGCGGACACCCGCCCCGGATTCGTAGTTGTCCCCGGTAATGACCACCGGCGGCAAGGTCGTGAACTCGCCGATCCCCTTGAACACGTACTTGGGCGTGTTCGGCGTGAAGTCGGCGATCAGCTTGTTGTAGATCGTCAGGTTCGGCGCCAGAACAAAGAAGTTGCGAATGCCCTCGGACTGAAACAGGTAGGCGATGAACGCACCCATGAGCCGCGTCTTGCCCACGCCGGTGGCCAGGGCGAAGCAGAGCGACGGGAACTCCCGCTCGAACTCCTCGACTGTCCTGAACTCGCTTTTGATCGCTTCCAGGGCCACATCCGGGTCGGCATCCTTGGCCAGCGCGACGATCTCGCACACCCGGGCGAGTATTTCCAGCGATTCCCGCTGCGGGGGCCGGAGACTCAGTCGATTGCTGATGGCGTTGATGTGCTGAATGCCCATGCTCACTTGCCTCCCTTCGCGCCGGACGCGTCCAGGTCAAACAGCGTTGGCCCCGTATTCCTGGCCTTGCCCTTGCCGAACCTGCGGGCAGGCTTGGCGGGTTTCGCCTGCTCCGCTTGCCGCTGTTCGATGACTTCCGGCGTGGGCTCGGGGAGGTTCTTGATCTCCAGCGAATAGTCGTCGTGGCCCCATTCGCACTTCTTGAGGACCGCCTTGGGGATCTTCTTGACCGTCAGGTTCTCGAATTGGCTCACGTCACAGCGGAAGGCGCCGCAACAAATCAGCAGGCTTCGGTTCGGGCCGACCTCGTCGCTGATCTTGGTCAGCATCTCCTTGGTCATCATCTGCGTGGTCACGTAGATGAAGTCGGCCTCGCTGCTTCGGCCCTGCTGCCAGTAGACCTCGGCGTTCGGATCGAACGCGAAGCCCTCCAGCTTGCACATCGCCTCGGCCAGCATCGCGGCGTTGAACGCCGGGTTGATGACCGGGTTGCCCCATTCATCCTCGACAATCAGCGACGGCCCAACGCGGTAGTAACGGAATCCGCCGCCGCCACCCCAGTCAGTAGCATCGGTAATGCCACCCCTGTCTGTGCCATCGATCACCTTCTTCATGCGCGGAATTATGACATCATGGCAGTGTTCGCCAAGCTCGACCATGATCCATTGGCGCCCCATCTTGTGGGCGACAGCGCCGGTCGTGCCGGAACCCGCGAATGAGTCGAGAATCCAATCGCCCTCCTGTGTTGCGATCATGAGTATGCGTTGGATGAGCCGTTCCGGCTTGGGCGTGCTAAACAGCTCCGTGGTGGGAGTATCGGGGAATAGCTTTTTCAACTCGTACTTCGCCTGGCGGTTGTGACCTGTCTGGTTAATGTCATGCCAGATCGACGATGGAGCCAACCCCTTCTGGTCGGCCAGATATGTCTTGTGGATCAGTCGCGTTTCGTCATCAACGAATACGATCTGCCCAGATGCTATTTTCTCCATCGCGAGCTCGATACTCCATCGCCAGCCATTGTGGGGGCACGGTATTCGTTTGCCTGATGGCGTCGGCATATCGTAGCGGAGGTTCTCCCGTGGATGCGGCGACGACACGTTTCCCATAAACCATGGGCCTCGCGGGTCATTATCCGGATTTGAGTAATGGGCGTTGGACTCATCGGTACGTGGAAGCGAATAGGATAACCAGCCCGGCTCTCGGGAGTAGGCGAGAAGGGTGTTGTGGTCTATTGAGAACTGCTTGGCATCATTGTTCGATGAATCGGCGGCGCGCCACGCCACTGACGAGATGAAACACCTCCTGCCAAACAGATCATCCATCATCACTTTCAAGTAGTGCACTTCGTTGTCATCGAGATGCACCCATATAGTGCCGTCTGGCATTAACAACCTTCGCAGCAACTCAAGTCGGTCTCGCATCAGTGACAGCCACAATGAGTGTTCAATCCCATCCTCATAGTGATCAAACGCCTGGCCCGTATTGAACGGCGGGTCGATGTAGATGCACTTGATCTTGCCGGTGAACTCCTGCTCCAGCGCCTTGAGGGCGAGGAGATTGTCGCCAAAGATCAGCCGGTTATCGAACAGATCGTTCTCGCTGACCCGATGCGCGGCGTGGTACGACTTGGCCGCATCCTCGATGAGAATACGCGGCTCCAGCTTCGGCCGATTCTCCTTGCCGATCCAGGTCAGTTCAAGCTTTGTCTGCTTCGCCATACGTCTATCCTCACCAGGCATGTCTGCCCGTTCTCAATCAAACAAGCCCTTCTGTTCTGTTCTTCGGTTATGCTTCCACACCCGCGTAGTCGTGTACTGCTTGTCGATGAAGGTCTTTGAAGCGGGGTCGTATTCCTGCGACCGTTGCAGATCCACTTCAAGCGTATCCCCGGCGACGAAGGATTCTTGTCCAGCCTCGACGCTCTTCAGGAACTCTTCGTCCTGAACCTTTGCCGATATCTTCGTCTCGCGCCACACGAAACGCCACGCCAGTTCCGCATCAAACGCAGGCTGACGAATGACCAGAGTCTCGCGGCTCTCCTTGACACGTTGCCCAAGGTTGTCCGCCACGCTCTCGGGATGAAGGTAAGGGAACTGTTCCCTCGGGATCTGCGCCAAGGGCGTGGCGGCTTTATCTGAGGTTACTCGAACGCCCGCGATCTCCGTGTCCTCGTCTATGCTCCGAAATGCCTCGGAGCATTTGCGCGACACCTCACTGCTGGGGTCCAGGCATTGCAGGGTGAGCTGGTCAACCTGAATTCGGCTGTTTTGGATTATCACGACATTCCCGTCCTCGACATGGATCGGCTGACCTCGTAGCCGTACTTTAATGTCGAAGAACTGGGTGACAACTTCTCGCAACTTCAAAAACAAGGGATGGTCTTGAAGGAGAAGTGCCGCACCGAAGACAATGAGGTCTAGAGGCAACTCCAAGCTGCCGGGCGAGAAAGGTCGTGCTTTGATCAGAATGCGCTCGTTATCCTTAAAGGCGCTATTGACTTCATCGACGATGGATTGCATCGCCAGAATCCCTGAACCAACGGCCTTTGCGGCGGCCCGTTGTGTGTCCGATTCAAAGGTGATCGTCAGCTTCTCAGAATGTTCTTGCTTCTCATCCATGCCCGCTATCCTGCTCTCACGCCAGTTGGTGCTGAAGTATCTCGTCCGCAGAAGCCACAAACCTGACGACGGCCATCACTCGCGTCTTGGTCTGGGAGGGACTAATGTCCTGCAATCTACCGTGTGAGTTCACGTCACCCTTGTGTGCAATATGGTGGCGTCTCTGGACCAGATTGCGTACAGATGCCAACAGGTTCTTTCGCTTTGCCCGACCCTGCACGTGCTGACAGAAACCTTTAATGCCATAGGACAGGAATAACTCATCGATCACTTCCACCTTCTGAGTAACGTGCTGTGCCAGGTAGGAATCCAGCAACTTGCGTATCCGGCGGTACGGACGTTCCATCGCAAGAAGCTCAAGGGCAACGTTGGCATCCAGCCCAGCTTTCTGAAGGACGGCAGTAAGGGCTGGCGGAGCAGTCTTCTTCTTCTTCAAGTAAGGAACTAGCCTTTCGGCGAAAACGCCAGTAAAGTAGGCATCCATAGCTGCCACGGCGAGTACAACTGCGGCCCTGGTCATGTCCGATAGATCGGGTGGAGCATTTGCTCCGGAGAAGAGCTTCTCAACGGGGGGCTGCAACGACAGCAGATTCAGACTGCGTTTGATGACGCCCTCAAAGCGCAGATACGACCTGCTTGGGGACAATCGCTTTGCAGTCGCGGACTTAGTTGCCATCTCACTGGGTCCTCAAGGTTTCATCTGTCGGGTGCCATCCCGCCAGCACGAGATCCGCCAGCACTTGGTAAGCAACGTATCCTTTGCCATAGCGAACAGCGGTATGGTATTCGTATTCCTGGGTCAGCCGCTGCAACACGGGCTTCAAGTGCTCCGGCACGCGATCTTCTGCTTCACGGTACTTGGGGCTGTCTAGCGGCATTGGCTTATCCCGCTCGGTCGGTTCGCCGCGGCGATCCAGGTCAGTTCCATACGCGTATTGTTCTTGGCCATCAGGATTCCTTCCCTTTCAACAGGGTCGCTCGGCCCTTGTCGGTCAGCCGGTATTTCTGCAGTCGGCTGCGGGGCTTGTCGGGGATCGTCATTTCGATGAGACCCAGTTTCACTGCCACCTGTTGATAGTGTTCCCGAAAATGCTTCTCATCGCGGAGATCAAGTGCTGCTTGGATTTTGCCGCGCGTCATCTCTCCGGTGATCACCTCCAACATGCGGCGGACTTCGGGGGTGACTTCGGGGGTGACTTCGGGGGTGACTTCGGGGGTGACTTCGGGGGCGGTCCTTGCGGCGCTCGCCGCCAGCGCCGCCGGCACCGTGAACATGTCGCCGTCCGCGAACACCGGGCGGCCCGCGTCGGGGGCGTAGGGCGGCAGGGACGGGTTCACACGGCGGACTCCGGAGCCCAGTGCCTCGGAG
>CAZTQK010000197.1:0-11084 GCA_964615635.1 uncultured Planctomycetales bacterium | reverse complement strand
CCAGTCGAGTTCACGAGGGCCAACGGAGAGACCTTCTCTCTGGATTTCACGGGTGCCAGGACGCTCGCAGACGTGACGAGGATCATCAACGCCGATGGTCGCCTCCATGCCGAGGTGGGCGTGAACGGAACCGAGATCGCCATCACCGACACGAGCGGCGGCGCCGGGTTGATGTCGGCCACCGGCGATCTTGCCGCGGACCTCGGCCTGACCGGTCGGGACGGACAGCTCGTCAGCGGCGACCTCCATCGACAGTATATCTCCGAGAAGACGTCACTCGCTTCGTTGCGCAATGGCCAAGGGATCCGCTACGGACAGATCCGATTGAGCGACAGCAAAGGCAATTCGGCGACTATTACCCTCAATGAGGATGTTCATCAGACAGTGGGCGATGTGTTGCGGGACATCAATCGGCTGTTTGTCGGCATCGAGGCCAGCATTAACGAAAATGGCGATGGAATCAAGCTGGTAGACACCGCCGGCGGCACGCTCACCATGCGTGTGAGCGACATGTCCGGGGGTTACGCGGCCGCCGATCTCGGCATCAAAGGATCAGCAGAGGCCGGTGCCATTACGTCCAGCTACAGCGGCAAAATCGAGATTGACGCTGACGACACGCTGAATGATGTGGTGAAGAAGATCAACGATGCCAAGATAGGCGTGCAGGCCGGCGTTATCAACGACGGCACTGCCTGGGAACCATACCGCTTAACCCTGACTTCGCAAACCGGCGGTTTGGCCGGGCAGATGGCGTTCCATGCCACGCCCGGCATGATGAAGCTTGATCTGCTCGCCGAGGGCAAGGACGCGGTGATCGTGGTCGGTGACCCCAACTCGTCCAATGCTGTGGTTATGGCCAGCAGCAGCAACACGGTCAGCAACGCCATCCAAGGGGTGACGCTGAACCTGACCCAAACCAGCGACGTCCCTGTGATGGTGAACATCAATGGCGATGTCGATACGGTTGTGGCAGGCATTAAAGGGTTTGTCGAGGCGTTCAACCTCTTCGTGGACAAGGTCGCGGATCTGACCAAATATGAGATCAGCACGGACACAAAAGGACTGCTGCTGGGCGACGGTACGACGCTGCAGGTACGTGATTCAGTGTACCGGACGCTGCTGGCGAGCGTAAGCGACAAATCCCTCAAATACACCAACGTTACACAGGTGGGCTTGACGCTGATTGCCCAGAGTGGCGGGAAACTCAAGTTTGACGAGGCGAAGTTCCGGGAGGCCTTTGAGCAAGACCCTGATGCCGTTAATGAGCTGTTTACCCGGATCGTTAAGGACGAAAAGGGCAAATCCGTTCAAGTCGGCGTGGCCGGTCAGCTTGACCAACTCCTGTCCCGTTTGACCAGCAGCGTCGACGGCACGCTGACCCTCCGAAACAAGACCCTGCAGGATGAGATTGATCAGTACGTCAAGCGACAAGAAGAGCTTCAAGAACGGATAGACGCCAAGGAAGCCCAATTGTACGCCAAGTTCTACGCCATGGAGACGGCCTTGGCCTCGCTCCAGAGTCAGCAAAGCGCTTTGACCAGCCTGGCGGCCCTGGTCAGTTCGGCAACCGCCTGACAGAGTGGTCGACCGTCCGGCCTGCAAGAGCGAGACAAGCGATATTCTCGGACTGTGTCTCTCCGACGAGAAGGGGGGATGCTGCCACACCGGCACGCGGATGGCAGGCTTGGGGTTTGCGGAAAGAGGTGAACTCACCTTCCGCCGCAACCGATAAGATCACGGACCATGAGCCGGGAACCGAATCCATATCTGCGAGACGCCGTTCTGACGGCCAGCCCCGAGCAACTCCAACTGATGCTCTACGATGGGGCTATTCGGTTCACCCGCCAAGGCCTCAAGGGAATCGAAGAACAGAACTGGGAGCAGTCATTCAACGCTTTTAATCGGGCTCAGCAGATCGTTCTTGAGCTGCTCAACGGGCTCAACTACGACGTCGACCGAGAGCTGTGCACTCGCATGGCGAGCATCTATAACTTCATCTACCGCAAGCTGATAGAAGCCTGTACCCATCGCGAGTGCATGGCCGCCAAGGACGCCCTTGGGCTTCTTGAGTTCCAGCGGGAGACTTGGGTTCTGCTTATTGAGAGACTCAGGCAGGAACGTGCCGGCGTCAACTCGTCACAGCCTGCCGATGCCCCGCCGCCCAAGAAGACTGACCCAATGGCTTCCGTCGGTTATGGGACCCTGTGTATCGAAGGGTGAGTCTCACCTTGCCTTGACCGCTCCTTGCCTCATTCCATATAGTCCCGAGCGACTTTGTTTGGATAAGCGGCCGTTGCCTTCCCGATGTTTCTTCTGATGCCCACGCGGGACGGTTGGTCGGTTGGACGGACACGTTCACGTATCTTGGCCGTCCCAGGCAGGAGGCTCCATGATGGCGAGCGAGACAAGTGATCTCGGTGGCGGTGGTTGTGTGACAGCCTTTTCTACGTCGGGAGCCCTGGTGGGGGCCAGGCTCAAGAGGTCTGCTCCGGCCGGCCTGCTCGCGCGCTTCGTCGTGCGAGCGAAGGTGGTGTCGTGGTCACTGATCCTGCTGGCAACGTGGACGATTTGCCGGATATCACCGGCCCGAGCGCAGGAGGTCGCGGCAACGGCTCCAAGCGGACCGTCTTCAGCAGCATTGACCGGCCTGTCCGGCATCGCGGAAGTGAGGCCGGGGATGTCCAGCAGCGAGCTGATCGAGTTGGCTCGCCAACTAGCCCAATCCCGCAGGTGGCAGGATGCGGAGAAGATTCTCACCGAAGTGATCCGGCAGGAGCCCGGAAATCTTGCGGCATACCAGTTGGTGGCCCAGGTTTACGAAATTCAGGCGTCGGCGGTTCGGGCGGACACCTCGATCCCGGATGCGGCTGAGAAGAGCAATAGGCTGATTGACCAGGCAGTCAAGACCTACACGGAGTATGCCGGACCGCTGGCGCTGCAACTCGGTGATACGGCTACCGCGGAGGAAATCTACAGGACCGTGCTGCGAAACGAGCGGCATCGATACAATCCGCAGGCGATGCTCGGAATCGCGCGCACACTGCGGGCCAAGGGCAGCATGGAAGCGATTGACCGTTACAAGGCCTACGTCAATCCGCGCATTTGTGAGACTGGGGCGAAGGATGCGCAGGCTCACCTGGAGTTGGGCACGCTCTTCTACGAGCGGAGATACCTGAATCAGGCTGTCAGTACCCTCGAGAAAGCCCGCTCCCTGGATCCCGAAAACGCCGAGATTCTCCTGCAACTGGCGACGGCCTATCAGGACACACCGTTTCGACCCAAGGCTCTGGCCGTGGCTGAAGAAGCCGTGAGGAAGGATCCTGGCAACCCTGCTTATCGAAGCGTCTACGCGCAGATGCTCTTTGCGCAGAGCGTTTCACAGAAGGCGGGAGAGGTAATGTCCGAGGAGAGCCGCCGGATGCTCGAGGCCGCTCGAACCCAGGTCGATGGAGCCGTCCGGTTGGCCCGTGCAGGGGTGCAGGACAGGCCTGCTGATATGGGGCGATTGAGGGTTTTGCTTGGATGCTTCCAGGCACAGCAGCGGATCCTCGCGGCCGCAGGCGGCATTAACCCGGGAGATGTGGGAGTCGTGGTGGAGTTGGCCCGTTGCCGGCAGGAACTGGCGGCCGTTCAGCACACTCTGCAGCTTCACGGTGTCTTGAACGACTTGCGACGCGCACCGTCGGCCGCCCGCGCCGATCGCACCTATCTTGAGACGCTTGCTGACCTCCAGCTCCGCCTGCAGATGATGCGAGAGGCTTCCGAGACCTGCGAGGAACTGCTGAAGTTGGATCCGAACAACGCCGTGGCCAAGCAGATCCTCGCGCGGGCCGCGGGGGCCGGTGCCGCGTCCCACCCGGCATCGGGCACGGCTCCATCGAAGTAGCGGATGAGAGCCGCTTCCCAAACCTGTGGCCCCCCGGATACAATAGAGGGTCTAGCCCGGGGGTGCCGGAGACGCCGACCGGTGGTCGGCATGATTGCTCCCGGCAGTTGGTTCCAAGCTGCATGAATGAAACCGCTGATGGTGACCCCGGGTGGTTGCGTGGCGTCGTGGAGGCAGGTGTCGCCGATGTTCGCGAACACTGCCGCACCGTCGTCCGGCGTATGGAAGGATCAGAGTGCGATGTCCGATTTTAAGATACAGCCTTCGCAACGGCTGCTTCGCTTACCGCCGTACCTGTTCGCGAGAATCAATGCTCTCAAGCACAAGAAGCGTCAGGAGGGCATCGACATTATTGACCTCGGCATGGGTAATCCGAGTGACCCCACGCCGCAGCCCATCGTCGACAAACTCTGCGAGGCCGTGCAGGACCCCCGCAATCAGCGATACAGCATCTCAAAGGGCGTGTTCAACCTTCGCCGGGATGTCGCCCGGCACTACAACGCGCAGTACGGGGTCGAAGTCGATCCGGAGACCGAGGTGGTGGCCTGCATCGGCAGCAAGGAGGGCATCAGTCATCTGCTCCTGGCGATGTTGGGACCTGGCGACACGGCGGTGGTTGGAGATCCCGCCTTCCCCATTCACGTCTACGGCGTGGCCCTGGCCGGCGCGAATGTGATTTCGGTACCCCTGGGTAACGACGAGGCTTTTCTGGAGCGGATCCGCTATGTGGTCCAGCATCTGTATCCACGGCCCAAGCTGTTGATCCTGAACTATCCGCACAACCCGACGGCTATGACGGTCGATTCTCCCTTTTTCGAGAAGGCCGTTGCTCTGGCCAAGGAGTTTGGCGTCGCGGTGATCCATGATTTCGCCTACGGCGAAACCTGTTTTGACGGCTATAAGGCCCCGAGCTTCCTCGCTGCCGGGGGGGGGAAGGATGTGGGCGTCGAATTCACGACCATGAGCAAACCTTATAACATGGCCGGTTGGCGCATCGGTTTCTGCGTCGGCAACAGGACCATGTGCGAGGCGCTTTCGACGATCAAGGGTTACTACGACTACGGCATCTTCCAGGCCGTCCAGATCGCTTCGATCATTGCCCTGCGGCATTGCCGTGAGTTTGTGCATGAACAGGCCCAGGCGTACCAGCGGCGCCGGGATGTTGTCCTGGAATGGTGCGAGCGTCTCGGATGGGAGGCGGAGAAGTGCCGGGCGAGCATGTTCGTCTGGGCGCGGGTGAAGGACGAGCACCTGGCCGGTCAGACCTCCATCGACTTCACGATGCGAATGATGGAAGAGGCTGAGGTGGCGTTGGCTCCGGGGCGCGCCTTCGGCGAGAACGGCGAAGGGTATGTCCGAATTGCCCTGGTGGAGAACGAACAGCGTCTGCGACAGGCGATGCGGCAGATCCAGCGCGCGCTCAGCAAGCCGGTTGTCAAAGGCACGTCGATCGAGACCCAGCCTGGCGATCCCAGCCTCGTGCCGCAGCCGTCGGAAGTGATCATCCCCGATGAATAGGAGCCGCCCGGACCGGCGGTCTCGGATCGTGATAGCCATCGTTGACTACGGAATGGGAAACCTGCGCAGCGTTCAGAAGGCACTCGAGCAAGTCGGGGCATGCGCGAAGATCGTTTCCACGCCGGTTGAGGTGGCCCTCGCCGACAAGGTCATTCTTCCGGGTGTCGGTGCGTTTGGTGATGCGATGGCCAACCTCCGCGAGAGAGGGCTGGTTGAACCGCTCATCGAGGCGGCGCGGTCAGATCGACCATTCCTGGGTATCTGTCTGGGGCTGCAACTCCTGTTTGACGTCAGCTATGAGGAGGGCGAGTTCGAAGGGCTGGGTGTTATCCCAGGCCGCGTGTTGCGGTTCGATTTCGCGGGTCGGCCGGAGGCAGCTTGCCTCAAGGTGCCGCATATGGGATGGAACCGTGTTGCCTGGACCAAACCCTGTCCTCTGCTGAAGAGGCTGACGAGTCCCCAGTATTTCTACTTCGTCCACTCGTACTATGCCTTGCCGGCCGATTCTTCGGTGTCCTGCGGGTTGTGTGACTACGGCGGCCCATTCACTGCGATGGTTTGGCGGAACAAGCTTTACGCCACGCAGTTCCACCCGGAGAAGAGTCAGAAGGCCGGTCTGAGCCTTCTTGAGGGCTTCGCTCGGTTGTGATGGCCAACGGCGTGCCGAAGAACGCGGCCGCGCCTTCGCTTCGGACGGCCTCATCCGCTCCCGCTATCGCCGCTCCATGTGGGTCTGTCAGAGCAGCTCGCTTCTGACCGCCCCGGTACGCGAGTAGTCGCTCATCCGCCAACCCAACGATCGCCAGCGATCGATGGCCGGGTGCCAGTGCCGGCGCTGGACACGTGACATCAGGCGGATGATGACTGTCTGGGAGTCTCGTTTGGCGATTGAGCGTTCAATCGCCATCGAGTCCGCCGCGGTGGCCGGCCAGCAGCAGTCGTACCGCAGCATGTCGATCGGGAAGGGTGTTGTCCCCCATACGGTGAAAAAGTGTTCGAACAGATCCATGACACACAACCTCCCACTTTCTCGCCGTCGAACCCCTCGCAGGATTCAACGCTCCGTAAGATTGTACTGAGGTCGACGAGACAAATCTACCCAGTTTACGCATTTATCCCATATACACGGACCTTCTGGGATATTGGGATAAATGCGTAGTTCCGATAAAATCGGATAGATGCCACTTTCCAGTGGATGTGATGCGCTATTTTGGTGACGCAGGCTTGCGACAGAGAAATCTCTGTTGCTCAGCCCAGTTCCTGAGGTCGGAGGGCAAGCTGCGATCCTGCAGTGCCCTGTCGAACCAACGGAGGGCTTCGGTTTCGCGGCCTAGCCGTCGGAATAGCTCTCCGAGGAGATACGTTGCAGCCGGTCGGTTCTCGGCGGGTATGAGATCGGCAAGCAATGCTCTCTCGAAGGCATTGGCAGCCTGCTGCTGGTGTTCTCTTTCCCGAGCGATCGATTTCTGCATCGCGTCCATGCCTGCCCGAAGATCGTCCGAAAAGCGAATGGCGTCGGCGCGCTGCAGACGCGACAGGATCGCCGTGGTCTGCGTGTTCTCACCATGTCTCCTGAGGATTAGGGCAAGGGCAAGTTCAACATGGGGCCGCTGGTAACGAGTGAATCTGCCCGTCATCAGTGCCTCGCTTGTGCGCGTAGCGAGCTGCATCTCCACGTCGAACTGGTTCTCGGTCGGGCCGAGCGGAGGACGCCATCGCTCGATGTAGTCGAGAGCCCGCTTCAGACGCGGATCGGGAGGGAAACTGGCTCCCCTTTCTCTTTCGATCCAAGACGACCGCAGGTACAGCCAAGCAATCGCCTCGTCCGATTTGCGTCGCCATTGATAGCAGGTTATCGCGAGCGCATAACGCGCGGAGGCATCCAACTCGCCGGGATCGCTGTTGGGGCCGAAGCCGGCCGGTAACGTCAGTCCCGGCGACCGGAGAATCCGATTCGCGACGTCAGGCATCAGAGTGACGCTGGAGTCGAAATCGCTGAGATAGCCGCTGTAACCGCAGTGCGGGCAGGTTGAGATGCGATAGAACTCAGGTTGAGCTCCGAGCGACCTGGCAAACAGGTCGCGGTCCACGCCGCCACGCGTGTTACTCTGAACGCAGAGGATGGTGGTGAAGTCCTTGTGGCAGGCCGGGCAGTCGATTTGGGTCCGTCCCAGAATAGAAAGCGAATCCTCCTTGTCGCCGACCGGGCCGGCCAAGAGAGCAGCCATGCTGACGCAAAATGCGATCATGATGAACCTCGCCAGGTGTCAGCATTCTGCTGCAACGGCTGTCGAATGGCAATCGGAGTGGATGCGCACCGAGGAAGACGGCATATCAGAACGGCGACATGTCAGCGTGGTCGCAAGTGGTGTTTGACCGAGGTTCCGCAGCCGTCGCGACGTTGAAATAAGGCTTAGCGTCTGCTGCGGCGGCGAGGGAAAACATAGAAGCCGGCGCCCGTAGCGGCCAACAGAGCCAGCATTCCCGGTTCGGGTATGGCCATGGACAGGACGCGGTCTGGCGGCTTCTTGTCGCAGGCTGGGCAATCGGAATCAAGCATCCCGTCAGGAATGATGACCTTGGAGAACAGGTCGCTTGAAGGTTCCTTGTTAAGCAGGCTGGCCAGCAGCGAGTTGTTGATCATCTGTGCCAACTCATCGTCGTTCAGCAGTTGACCGGATTGGAGTCGGCCGATGAACTCCTCAATGCGACCATTAGTCAGATTGATGCCCGCCAGGCCTTCGTCGAATGCCGCGAAGGGATTGTTCATTCCGAACTGGTCGAAGAACGGGTCCGTCAGTAACGTCGCTGCGTCCAGCCAGATGTTCCCGGAGAGATTGATCGGTCCAATGTCGTAGTCGAGCCTTGCTGAAAGGTCCTCAAGAACACCGTTCTTGCTGGTGGCCGTCGCGCGGTTGGATGCCTGCAAGGTGATGTCGTAAAACCCCCACTGGTTCACGTATGTGTCGACGTTCATGAGCAGGCTGCCGTCGATGACGACATCCTGAGCGCCGAGGTAGCTTTCGTAGCGGTAGTCGAGGGGAACACCCCTGGTTGAGAGCGCGAATCTCGCGGCGGGCACAAGGCGTTCGGTGTATGTGGCGTTCATAGCAAGGGTGCCGCTTTCCATAACGAGGTCGCCAAAACCGAGGTAGAAATGGGTGTTATTGTAGTAGGGCAGTCCGGTATCAGGATCCACGATGGACACGTTAAGCGTGTAGCCCTTGCTTAGCGGGTCATATTCCTTTCCAAATCTGACGCCGTAGAGCTGGAGCCCATATCGCAGATCGTCACCGAGTCCCGCCATGGCCACATGGGTGACACCGAGGCCGAACAAAGCGGCCAGCGCAGTCACCAGTCTCAATCGAGGCGTATTCATCCTGATGTCTCCCGTGTCTGCGGTTTGCTATCGAGGGACGGGGATCTACGATGGCCCGCATTATGGCGGGTCAGCGCAAAATCCAACCGCCGACTATCATTCTATGTTCATCGACCGTCCATGGAAAGGCGTTCAATTCAAAAGTGTCGGCCGGATCAGAGCTTAGCGATTTTCTCGCACTGTTGACTCGGCAGCGACAGTCTGTGCTTTATTATCGGACGCTGTTGCCGGCGATTTCGATGAGTTTCAGGACGCTACGCACACCGAGTTCAAAGTCCCGAACGTGGAAGAACTCGTTTGGACTGTGCAGGTTGCAGTTGGGCATGGCGAACCCCATCAGCAAGCTGTCAGCCCCGAGGAGCTTCTTGAACAGCGGGAGGATCGGCAGGGTGCCGCCTTCGTGGGTGAGAACTGGTTCGCGTCCGAAGCCGTCGGCCAGAGCCTGCCGAGCCATCTGCATGCCCGGCGAGTCGGGCGGGCAGAGATAGGCTTCGCACATCGATCCGGTGGTGACACTCACTCGGACGGCCGGAGGCGCAGCGTCTCGGACAGCTTCATCAAAAGCGGCGGATATCTTGTCAGGTTTCTGGTATGCCACCAGACGCATGGATATCTTGGCCATCGCACTGGCGGGGATGATTGTCGCCGATCCTTCGCCCGTGAAGCCGCTCAGCATGCCGTTGATGTCGAGGGTGGGGCGCACGCCGCATCGTTCGGCGCTGCAGTAGCCTTCCTCGCCGTACGGGGTTTGGCTGCCGGTGGCGGCGAGCAGGTCTGCGTCCGAAATGCCGTGTGAGGCCAGAATACGCCGCTCCTCGGCGGACAACGTCGCGACGTCATCATAGAAACCGGGTATGGTGACCCGGCGCTGCGCGTCGTGCAATGAAGCGATGATCATGGCGAGGACATTAGCCGGGTTGGCCACCGCGCCGCCGTAGACGCCGCTGTGAAGATCGTGGGTCGGACCCTCAACCGTGACCTGTTTGGAGACCAGTCCACGGGTGGAACAAGTCAAAGCCGGCGTGTCGGCGTTGAGCTTGGCTGTGTCCGAGATCAACACATAGTCGCAGGCCAGCTTCTCGCGATTCGACTCGATGAGTTTCGGCAGGTGCTTCGAGCCGATCTCTTCCTCGCCTTCGATGAGCATCTTGACGCGCGCCGGCCACGGCTTGCACGTGTCCTTCCAGCATCGCAGAGCCGCCAGATGGATCATGACTTGCCCTTTGTCATCGGCGCTGCCGCGTGCGTAGATGGCCCCGTCGCGGATCGTCGGCTCGAACGGCGGACTCTGCCAGAGGTTCAGGTCGCCGACGGGCTGCACGTCGTAGTGGCCGTAGACCAGGAACGTCGGGGCCCCGGCCACCGGACCGGTGTCGGCAAACACGGCCGGGTGGCCGCCGGTGGCCATGATCTCTGTCTGGAGGCCGGCCTCTACCATCCGATCACGGACCCACTCGGCGCTGCGCTGCATGTCATCAGCGTGCTCCGACAGTGTGGAAATGGTCGGGAAACGCAGGAAGGTCAGCAGGCTGGCGAGCCAGGCGTCCTTATCCCGATCAAACAATGCTGTTGCGGCTTTCGAACTCATCGCGGTTCCTCACTTGGGCAGCCTCTGGATCAACTGCCGACATATTAAGCGGGATGCCCGTCGGGGGAAACGGCGGCTCGCTCGGTTCCCTCTGGCGACCTGCTGGTCCGGCGCAGCCTGCCGGCGAAACCTGGCCTGCCAGGGTCTTCTTCCTTCTGGCCCGTTCATACGCAATGGCCTCAGGGCTTGCTGTTGACGTGTTCGCTGCGGCGGGCAGAATGGAAGGGTGATGTGGCCATGGCGGCTCATGGAGGTTGTCTTCGGTGGCCAAGGGTGATCCAATCATTCACAGGGTGGACGTCTTCACACGGCAGGCGGGGCAGGGCAACCCGGCGGCTGTCGTACTGAACGCGCAGGGGCTGATGGACCATCAGATGCAGCGAATCGCCACTGAGATGAACGTCAGCGAGACGGCATTTGTGCTGCCGCCCGACCTGCCCGACGCTGACCTGCGTATCCGCTGGTTCACGCCGGCTTGTGAAGTGAGCATGTGCGGGCACGCCACAATCGCAACCGTCTATGTGTTGTACAAGAGCGATCTGCTGCCGTCGCAAGCTGCGTCACGGCCAATTCGCATCGAAACCAAGGGCGGCAGCCTGCAAGCGACCATCGAAACCGCGGGTCGCGGCGTTTCCCGAACCCTCGTGTGGCTGGACTTGGTGGCTCCGAAGCTCACGCCTGTGCCATTCGAGCCGGCCGTCTGGTCCCCGCTG
>CAZTQK010000196.1:0-11108 GCA_964615635.1 uncultured Planctomycetales bacterium | reverse complement strand
ACAAAGGCACGAGGCATTTCCTGATCATCTCGGCGGGTTTCAAGGAGATCGGCGGGGACGGGGTGGTGCGCGAACAGAGGCTCAAGGCCCTGGCCGCGGAGCGAGGGCTCTCGATCGTAGGCCCCAACTGTCTGGGCGTCATCAACACCCACCCGGACGTCCGCATGAACGCAGCCTTCGGTGGTGAGATGCCGCAGGCCGGCTGCCTGGGCCTGATCTCCCAGAGTGGCGCGCTGGCCGCCGCCCTGCTCGACTATGTGCAGGGCCAGAGCATCGGCTTTTCCCGCTTCGTCAGTTTCGGCAACAAATGCGATGTGACCGAGATCGATCTGCTTCAGACCATCGCCGCCGACCCGAGCACGAAGGTCATCCTCATGTACATCGAGGACTTGTCCGGCGGGCAAGCCTTCATCGACGCGGCCCACGAAATCACACATGGCCCCAATCCGAAGCCGATTCTGGTGATCAAGACGGGCCGGACGCAGGAAGGAGCTGCAGCGGCCGCCTCCCACACCGGCTCGCTGGCCGGTTCGGATGAGGTCTACGACGCGATCTTCTCGCAAGCGGGCCTTATCCGGGTCGAATCGGTCGGAGAGCTGTTCGATCTGGCGGAGATGTTCGCCGACCCGCCAATGTCTCGCGGCCGGCAAACGGCGATCGTCACCAATGCCGGCGGGCCGGGCATCATGGCTACCGACGCCTGCATCCGCTACGGGCTCAAGCTCGCCAAGTTCCAGGACTACACGACGAAGTCTCTCCGGTTCCAGCTTCCGCCGACGAGCAACCTCAAGAACCCGGTTGACGTCATCGGGGACGCTCGGCATGACCGCTACCGGGCGGCCCTGGATGCGGTCACTGCCGACGAGGGGGTTGACCAGGTTCTGGTGGTCGTCACGCCGCAATCGATGACCAACCTGATGGAGATCGCCGAAGTGATTGGCGAGGGCAAGCAGTTCACCGACAAGCCGGTCTCCGCGTGCCTGATGGGGCTTGAAGACGTGGCCCCCGCGATCGAGCTGCTTCAGAAGAGGTTCGGCGTACCCACCTATCGCTTCCCGGAAAACGCCATGAAGGCCTTGACCGCCAAGGCCAAATTCGGGGAATGGGTTCGGTCGCCGGTGCAGGAGTATCAGCAATTCGAGGTGAACCGCGAGGGAACGACCGGCATCTTTGCCGAGGAACAGCGGGCCGGCCGCAACCAGCTCGTTGAGATCAAAGCACTGGAAGCGCTGCGTCATTACGGCTTTCCGTTGGTGCCCTATTCGCTCGCCACCTCGGCCGATGAAGCTGCGTCGTCTGCCGAACAGATCGGTTACCCCGTGGTCATGAAGATTTCCGGTCCGAAGATTCTGCACAAGACCGACGTCGGTGGTGTGAAGCTCAATCTTGGAGACGCTGAATCGGTCCGCCAGGCGTACGAAGCGATGATCGCCTCGGTCCGAAGCAAGATGGGCCAGGACGTTGAGATCTGGGGTGTCCTGATTCAGAAGATGCTTCCGCCCGGCAAGGAAATCATTCTGGGCATGACCCGCGACCCACGTTTCGGACCTCTGCTGATGTTCGGGCTCGGCGGGATCTACACCGAGGCCCTGCGGGATGTGGCCTTCCGCCTGGCGCCCATTCGCAAGAACGTCGCCAGCGAGATGGTGACCAGCATCCGTTCCTATCGGTTGTTGCAGGGCGTCCGCGGGGAGGCGCCGTCGGACACGTCGGCGATCGCCGAATGCCTCATGAGATTGTCACAATTCGTGACCGACAACCCGAATGTGAAGGAACTGGACATCAACCCATTGATTGTCTACGCCCGCGGCAGCGGCGCAATGGTCGCGGACGCGAGGATCATTCTGTCGGAGTCATAAATAATGAGTACGAACTGGCGTGATCGATATGCCGCGAAGATGGCACAGGCTCTCGATGCGATCAAACGGATCGGCCGGGGCAGCCGGGTGTTCATCGGGTCCGCCTGCGGCGAGCCGCAGCATCTCGTGCGAACAATGGTCGAGGCGGGTGCGGGGTTGTCTGACACGGAGGTGATTCACGTGCTCACTCTCGGTGTGGCCCCCTACACCGACCCGCGTTACGCGCCCAACTTCCGGGCCAACGCTTTCTTCATCGGCAACAGCGTGCGCGGGCCGGTGAACGAATGCCGTGCCGACTACACACCCATCTTCCTGTCGCAGGTTCCGGGGATGTTCAAGTCCCGACGCATCGACATCGATGCCGCTCTGATCATGGTCAGCCCGCCTGACGAACACGGCAACTGCAGTCTCGGTGTTTCGGTGGACATCACCAAGTCGGGCGCCGAATCGGCCAAGCTCGTCATTGCCCAGGTGAACACGCACATGCCGCGGACCATGGGCGACTGTTTCATCCACGCTGACCAGATCGACTTCCTGGTCGAATATGACGAACCGCTGCTGGAGTGGCCGGTCGCTCAGCCCGATGACATCACCGAAGAAATCGCCGACCACATCACCCGCCTGGTACCGGACGGGGCCACACTGCAACTGGGGATCGGACGCATGCCGGACGCCGTGCTCAGTCACCTGACGGACAAGCACGATCTCGGCATTCACACCGAGATGTTCTCCGACGGCGTGCTCAAGCTCATCAAGAGCGGCAACATTACCGGCAAGTACAAGACCATCCACCGAGGCAAGACGGTCGGCAGCTTTGCCGCCGGCAGCCGGGAGTTGTTTGACTTCCTCAACAGCAACCCGCAAATCGAGATGCACCCGTCGGACTATACCAACCATCCGTTCATCATCTCTCAGCACGACAACATGGTGGCCATCAACGCCGCCCTGGAGATCGACCTGACGGGGCAGGTGTGTGCCGACTCGCTCGGGCAAATGCTTTACAGCGGCATGGGCGGACACGCCGACTTTATCCGCGGCGCGGCCCTGGCCAAGAACGGCAAACCGATCATCGCGATGCCCAGCACAGCTCGCTCGCCCGAGGGCATCTGTTCGCGCATCGTGCCCTGCCTGCAGGAAGGTGCCGGCGTGGTCACCACTCGCGGCGATATCCACTACGTGGTCACGGAGTATGGCGTGGCGTACCTGCACGGCAAGACCATGCGAGAGCGGGCGATGGCCCTGATCAACATCGCCCATCCCGATTTCCGGGCTGAGTTGCTTCACGCCGCCAAGCGCCGCCGACTGGTTTATCCGAACCAGATCATGCCGCCCGCCCGGCAGGAATATCCGGACCACCTGGAGAAGACGCACACGCTTCGCAATGGGCAGGAAGTGCTCCTTCGCCCGATCAAATCCGACGACGAATCGCTGATGAAGGAGATGTTCTACTCGTTCAGCGAGCAGACCGTCTACCTGCGTTATCACGGCTCGCTCAAGTCGATGCCGCACAACAAGCTGCAGGTTTTCTGCAACGTGGATTATGATACCGAAATGGCCATCGTGGCCGTCGTCGGCCCGGCCGGGCATGAGGACGTCATCGGCGTCGGCCGTTACATGACAGACGCGGCGAAAACAAATGCCGAGTTCGCCTTCGTCGTCCAGGACAACTGGCAGCGCCAGGGACTTGGAACGCTCCTCTTTAATCGGCTGGTGGAGATCGCCCGCGATGCCGGCATACGCAAGTTCGGGGCCGACGTCCTGGCGGAGAACAGCGGCATGCTCAAGATTTTCCACCGCTCCGGCCTGGTCGTTGAAACGTCGACCGAGCAGGGTGTGGTGCGGGTCGAGATGGCCTTGCCGAGTACCGCAGGCAAGTAATCAAGCATACAGATTGCGGCACATGGCCACGAACAGGGCTGAGGACCAATGGTAGTCGGAGACGTTGGTAAAGCCCCCGCCGTAGGCGATCCGTGACTTGCGGTCGATGGCAAACGGCGGGACCTGATCGTCGCAATCGTAGAACTCGTAGATGCAACCGGTGTGGCGCCGCCAGCGGTCGACGACCGCGACACTGCGACGGCGGATCTCGTCGGCAAGGTGGCCGTATCCGCTGCGGTCAAGGCCGATGCTGATCAGGTGGTTCATATTCAACCAGGCCGGCCCGCGCCACATGTCGGGATAGAAGGTCGGCTCGTCAACGGCCACGGTCGGAACCGGCACGGTCCGCCAGAACCGATTGGGATCGTGCAGCAGCAGGCTGAGCCGGTCGGATCGCTCCGGCGGTACGATGCCCGCGAACATCGGCAGGAAAGTGACGCAGGTCGACAACACCACGACCCGCCCGTCGGGCATGAGATCGCCGTACTGTCCGAGGCGATCATCCCACAGGAGTCTGTTGATCGCATCCGCCGTGCTCTGCCTCGCCTCGCGCCAACCGGTCGCGTCGCTCGCCAGTCCGAGCGACTCGGCCATCAAGGCCATTTCCTCGAACTCGCGGCAGAGCGTGCAACTCAGATCGACAGCCCCGAAGTCGGCGCCATGATCAAATCGCGGGTTGTTGTCCATTGACTCGTCGCTGTGTAGCCAGCGAAACAGGGCCGTTTCGCCGAAGGACCTGCTCCGCCGGAAATACTCGACGTATCGCTTGACCTTGGGGTAGATTTCCGCCAGGAAGTCGCGGTCGCGGCCGGCCTCAAAGGCCTGCCGGATACCCCATGCGAGGATCGGACTCTGGGAAATCTCCGGGAAGTTCCCGTCGGGCCTCATCAGGAGGGCAATTCTCCCGTCGCTTTCCTGCGTGTCAAAGACCGCCGCGAGCATGTCCTTGGCCAGGTCGGGAAAATGGTGCACATGGCCGGCCACGTGATAGGCGCTGTCGTGCAGCCACATCCAGCGGTGCGGCCAGCGGTCAGGCGTGGTCCAGCAATGACGCATCTGCCCTTCCGGCCGGCAGGTGTTGACTCGCATGATGGTCACGGACTTGCCGTAGGTCGCCGCCAGCGAGTCCGGCAGCCGGGCAGGCAACTCGATCGACTCGACCCAGCGTTTGCGGGAGTCGATCAGTCCGTCGAGGTCCGCATGGAGCCCCCCTTCCGCCTTCGCAAGAGCTCCATCCTCTGTTTGGTCATACGCCAAAGCGAAACGTACGATTCCGCTCTGCTCGCGCACCACGAGCGCGGCCACTCCCTCTGCCCCACGGTGCAGATATCGCCCGGCCTCCAGCGGCCGGCCGGCCGACTCCCCTGCCGACCACCACGGCGGCATCCGCCCGATGGTCCCTCCTGCGAATGTGTCCTGGTCGACGGGGGCAAACGCAAGCCGCCCCTCTTCGCCGTCGGTGAAGCGGACTTGCAGGCGGATGGCATCGCCAGTGACGATCTCGAAACGCGGCTGACACCGAGGGTATTTGCGGCCAGGATCCTGTCCACGGTTGGCCTGACACCACAACTCGATGGCTGGGTCAAAGAAGATCCTCACGCCGATCCGGTCGCCCAGTGTATGAGCCACCATCGGTGACGCCGCGCGCGTCGGGCCTTCCATACCACTGAAGGCGAATAACTGGCCGGGGCCCCATGTGTTCGGAATCACGCTCATTTGGCACTCCGCGACACTTCAAAGCGAGCATGATACTCGCGATTGGCCAGTCTTCCCATGGCCGGCGGCCCCGGCATCCTGTCTCGTCCGGCCGTCATGGACGTTGACTTCAATTCGCAGGGGCGCATCATGTCTTGCGCCCAAGAACAAGGAGACCTCTATGCGCTCCCACAACTGTCTTGCTGTATGTCTCGTCCAGTTGATTGTCGTTGTCGCTGACTCGGATTGTCGCGGCCAGGAGACCGCTTCGGCATCGTTCGGTACGCTCTGGCCGAGCGACTGTCTGACCAAAGTGTTGCGATCGGCGAGGGCGGACGGGCTGTCTGATGCTTTGAGGATGAGCGGTGCACGCGGGGAGACCGTCAGCGGGCAGGCCGTGTTCCGCCCGGAGATCGACACGGGCAGCGCGGCCGTGAGCATCTCGGATCTACGTCACCGCGGCTCGACGGCAACCATCCCGGCCGGAGCGGTGAAGCTCCAATGGGTACGGTATATCGACATCACTCGCAACACAGCGGGCGTTCCGCTCGATGAATTGACGGCCAAGGCACCCGCCAGCATTCCGGACCCTTATTGGGAGGACGATACCATTCCGGTCAAGGCCGCTCAGGCCCAGCCGATCTGGATCGAGATCCGCGTGCCGCGCGACGCCTGGCCCGGCGATTACGAAGGCAAGCTGGCCGTGACCACCGGCGGAAAGGAGCTTTCGCTGCCGGTTTCGCTGCACGTATGGAGCTTCGAGATGCCTACCGAGCGGCACCTTTCCGTAGTGAACTGGTGGAACTTCCCCGGACGGGGCTTTGAGAACCGGGAGAGCGAGTATTGGGATCTGCTGGCCCGCTTTGCCGAATTCCTGGTCCAGCACCGCCAGACTGATCTGTCAGCGGGCATCGGCATGATTACCGAGAGCGACGACGCAACAAAGGGATTCACTCACGACACCAGCCGACTCGAACGCTACGCGGACGTCGTGTTCAAGGCCGGAATACGACAGATCCACCTGCATGCCGTCGGCCATCGCACGGCGGGCATCCTCGATCCGCTGTCCCAGGTCAAGCCTAATGAAGCCAACCTCCGCCGGTTGTCGGCATGGGAGAAGGTGATTCACCGCCGCGGCTGGCAGCGGCGATTCGCCGTCAGCATCGTCGACGAGCCGTTTATCTGGTACGAAGACTCCTACGCCGACACCGTCGATCTCGTTCACAAGGCCGCACCCAGTGTGCGCGTGATCGAGGCGGTCGAGGCGGAGTATCTGGGCAAGATTGACATCTACGTGCCGAAGCTGAGCCACCTCAACTTGTGGTATCCGCAATTCGACGAGATCCGCCGCCAAGGTGCCGAGCTGTGGTTCTACGTCTGCTGTCACCCCGTCGGACGATACCCGAACCGCTTCCTCGATCAGTCGTTGCTGAAGGCCCGCGTTCTGTTCTGGATCAATTACCTCTACGACCTTGACGGGTACCTGCACTGGGGGCTGAACCACTTTGCGGGCGACCCTTACACTGAGGAGGGCATCAGCAAGGACCTGCCGCAGGGCGATCGCGCGGTCGTGTACCCCGGCCGCAACGGACTGCTTGGTTCTCTTCGATTCAGCGCCCAGAGAGACGGGCTGCAGGACTTCGAGTATCTCTGGGTGTTGGAAGACCAACTCCGCAGAACAAAGGACCGGATCGGCGCTGACGCTTTCTGGCTCGACCCTCGCCAGCGGCCGCTGGAATTATGCCGCCGTGTGATCTGGTCATTCCATGACTACACCCGCGACCCGGCCGTGCTGCTCGATACGCGGCGGGCAATCGCTGAGGAAATCGAGGCGCTTCAGGCCTCTCCGTTGCTTGTGGTGCAGACTTCGCCGCCCGAGGGAACGGTCATTCCTGCCGGGCCGCGCCACGTCAACGTTCGCGGCCTGGTGCCGCCGGGAGCCAAGGTCACGATCAACGGGAAGCCGGTTGCGAGCGTACGGCCAAGCGGCTACTTCCGTCACGCCTGCTTTATGGCCGATGACACACCCACGATCACGATCGCCGCCGAGCATCAAGGGAAGACCAGAACGACGACTCGAACGTTCAGGTTGACGGATTGAGGGCGGCCTCAACGGTGAGCGAGATCGCTCAAGACCTCCAGGAATCGAATGCGCTCGGCGTCGGCCTTTGTGCGATCTTTGGGGGAATGCCACGTCAGGTTGCCGGCCCCTTGAGCATCGAGCACGTCCGTCGCCGCCTGTTGCAGAAGCGTTTCTGCCTTGACAAGAATCAACTGATCCACGCCGGCCGCCCGCGCCCGGTCTGCCGCCGCACGGAGCATCACGAAGTACTCGTAGTCTTCGACGCTTTCGCGAATCGCCTCCATGGCCTTGCCCGCCACTACCGCTTTCTCATCGAGGTACACCGGCGTGTATGGGCCAACCGTCGAGGCGTATTCGTTCCAGCATGGAGCACCGGCGGTGTCACCGAATGCCCAAAAGAACGAGCCTGTCGCTCTGATCTGGCGGCAGTGCCAGGCCTGAAGCCGGTAGTAGCTGTACGGTTCCAGAAGGCGCGCGGGGCCGGAACACGAATAGAGCTGGAGTGTGCGGCCTTGTCTCTGCTGATCGAGATAGAAAGCCGCGAATTCGTTGCCGCCCCTCAGCCACATGGGCCTGTTCGGGCACAGGATATCGCATATGGCGTACATCTCCGCCCGGCCTTCCTGTGGTTTTGCGTAAATGGGGTCTTCCCAGATCAATACGTGGGGCTCGGCGGCATGAATCGCCTTGGCCCAGGCGATGATCACATCGTCCTGTTCATGGGCTCGCGGCTCATCGACGAGCAGCAGCCCCAGCCGGTCTGGCGAAATGCTCCTGGCAGCCAGGTGACGAACCCAGGCCGTAATCCATGCGCCGACGCGCACCTTGAACGCGTCGGTTCCCATTCTTGCGCCGGCAAACGAGTCGCCCACTGACAAGAACACCAAGTATGTCCGGGCGTCAGGCCACTGCGCGAGCCAATCGTCCATTCGAGCGGTGTCCAGTTCGAACGTGGGCGGCTCGTCCGCTTTCATCTTGAAGCCTGTCATCACGGCCGCCGTGGCCCAAGGCGCGTTGACGAATCGACTGGCCAGGTGTTCGACCAGCGATCGCTTGTTGGAGGGCGTGACGCCGCGACTCCCGTCGCCGTCCGCGTAGCTCCATCCACCAACCCAGAGCGTCGTTTGGGTCGGGAATTGCAGCGGGTAGACACGCAATCGAAGAGGTACAGTCGTCTCGCCTCCGTCCCATTTGACAAGTGCGCTGCCCGCATGGTCACCCGCGGGCACATCGGTCGCATGAAAGGTCATCCAAACCTGTCGCATCAGCCCGGCCGGGACCGTGACTCGCCAGCCATCGCCGGCTCGCTCGGCTTCGGGAAGGGCTGACGCCACGGGCTGACCGCTGGTTGTGTCCGTCCAGAGGACTTCATGGACTGTGACGTAGTCTGGCGCCGGCGAGCCCGGAAGCCCGGAGAAGTGAACAGACACCAACACAGGCTTGTCACTCGCGTTGGCGAGGTTAAATGCCGCCGAGCGGTACTCGCCTCGCATGGTGTGTACTTCAATGCCCCCTGTTTCAGCCGCAGGAGGCAGCGCATACAAATCCATCGGGTCCCAGGGACAGACAGCCCATGCGGACAGTGCTGGACGGCCGGATGCTTTCCATAATGCCGCCTGTATCCCAAAGAGGGATTCATGCGACTCATTGAACGGCAGAATCGCTCGGAATGAATCAACTGATTGAACCTCGATATTCTTTGACAAGTTCGTCTGAACCGCGGCCACGCGCGCGAGAAGCTGTTCCTTGGCCGCCGGATCGAGCCGGGATGATTGAATCGCCTGCCGCACGCCCTCTGTGTCGAATTTGAATCGCCGGGCAATACCCGCTTCGGTGCGATAACGAGCGTAGTACGCGCCGGCCTCGGCTGATACACGCTCGCCGGCCTCGGTGCTCAACAGCGAATCCGGCCCGCGAAATACCTCGACTTCATCGACAAAGATGTACGGGCCGGTCGGCAACACAAGGAAGCGAACATACCGGCCGTGGGTCTTGAGTTTGGATGTGGAGAACCGTCGCACGGTGTATGCCGACGGAAGGGAACTGAGGCTGCCATCCAGTTCGAGGAGCTCGCCTGCATCGTAGTATGTGCTTCCATCATCGCTGACCTGGATTCGAATCGCCGCAGGCCAGGTAACGCCTGCCACACCCGCGGCCGTGCGGAAGGACGCCCCGCCGATCGGCTCGACTCTTCCAAGATCCACGGTGATGGTTGCATACTGGGCGTGTGACCAGCCGACAGTGCCCTTCTGCGTCCAGAAGTGGCCTTCGGTGAGCTGGCCGTCCGTGAGCTGGGTCGCGTCGCCGGGGTCAGTGCAATGCGAATACGAAGGCGGCGGAGACATCACGTACTTCGCCCCGCGGGCCAGGTTCTTTGCTGCCCCTTGCGCGTCGGGCGGTTCCGCGGCGGAGAGTGTGATGGCCGTCGCCCAGATTGTGACTGCAATCACGCCGATCGCGGTGTTTCGTAAAGCGTGCTGCACACTCGCATTCATGCTGCAATCCTCCACGCGGATTGAGGGGACATCTCAGGGATGAGTCCCTGCGTCACCAGACAGAAACGAGCGCAGTATAAGCGATCGTAGGGCAGTGTCGAGGTCGCCACAGCGACCGAGACCTGCCGCGAACAGCCGGAATCGTCGGCAAATCTCATTCGCTCCGCGGATTTCGACCATGCCCTGCCTTCGTAACGCCACCGAAAACGGGATGCACCCGTCATCGCGCGAGGCGCACTGAATCAAGGCCTACTGTCCTCCGTTCCTCCTCAGTCGGTACAAGGCAATTCGGATCAGGTTGATCATCATGTGCAGCCCCAGGACAAGCATCACTAAGGCGCAGGCAGGCAGGATGTACACGAACCCGAGACGGTGCAACCTTCCCATGCCGGTCAAAGGATCAATGATCACAACCGGCTTCAGCAACGTGTGGACGAATAGCGTGGCAGCCGCGACTACTCCCATTCCCGCAGCAAAGAAAACCCCATATCTTCGCAGGCGTTTCCGCCGCTGAAGAGGAGCCAGCAATCCTCTCTCTCACTGTCAGATCCAGTGCAGGACGTCAACCGCGGCCAACCCAAACACCAGGATTGGAGGGTGCGCGAGAAGATCCAGGACAAGTCTATGGGCGGGCGCAGATTCTATCAAAACACCCGTCATTGACGTTCAGATCGCTGCGGATCGCCCGTCTCCGAACCGCGTTCCTGCGTCTCGTCCGCCGGCTGATCACCCTGTTTCCGTCCGTACGCTGCAACGCGAACACTGAGGATCAGCATGTGACCGGCCATCAGCCACATGGGCAGCATCAGCAGCAGCGCGAACCATCGGGACCCGGACCCATAGCCCCCCAGCCACACCAGAAGGCCCACCGCGACCGCACCGAACATTACGACGTTCAGCCTCACCATCCGCAGGGTCTTGGGCCAGTCCTCCAGGTACTCGATCTCCCATTTCCGCCACCAGCGAGCCCAATCTGGGCTCTGCAGCCGCATCGGTGATTGGGGAATCGCCCATCCGCACTCAGGGCAGATCCCACTGACGTTGCCGGTCAAATCGTACTCACACCGCCCGCAATGTCTGGTATCATGGGCGAAGTTC
>CAZTQK010000195.1:0-11189 GCA_964615635.1 uncultured Planctomycetales bacterium | reverse complement strand
CGGGTTGGCCTCGGTCTCGTAGGCCACGAAAATAACCGTCGCGTATTTCTTCTGGTGCGTCATCGCCAGCAGAGCGCCGGAGATCGCGCTGTCGCCGTCGAACACGCGTGTGGTTTTGCTGTCGTCCATCCGCATCCGCATCGTCGGATCGGCAATCGGCCAGACTTCGTCGAACTTCACCACTCGGACCTGATCGCCCACCTCGATGACCACGAGGTTTTCCTCCTGCAGGCGCTCAGCGACCTCGTCCAGCTCCAACTTGGGCAGAGCCTCGATCTTCTTGGCAATGTCCGCGATCTTGTCCAGGATTTCCTTGAACATCGCCCCGTCGCTGCCGCGAGCCAGGAAGTCCTTGCTCTCCTGGTCGATGCGAGCCCCGTCGTCGAGGATCGCAAGGATGCTGGCCTTCCACTCCTGGTCGAGCTTCTGCTTCAGGTTTCCCGCGATCTGGCGAAGCTGCCTCAGCAGGCCCTGGAGTTGGTCTTTCGGCACGTCCGGCTTTGCGAGGACCTGTCGAACGGCTTGGATGTTCTCGCTGACGCTCTGTGCCGTCTCGCTCAGGCTTGCTGACAAGGGCATTTTGGCCATCAGCGGCCCAAGCTGCACGTTGAGCATCCATCGCGGGTGTTGCTCGATTACCGGGTTGGCCTTGGCGAACGAGTTGACCCGGCCGACTTCCTCCGTCAGCCACCGGCCGAGGGCGTTGGATGCCTTAGCGAAGTCCTGGATGGCCGGCTTGGGGTCATCAGGGATCGTCGTGTCAGCAGGGTCGCCGACGCCGGCCGCCAGGTTGGCCAGCAGCTTGTCCAATTCCTCAAGCTGCTTGCGCGTCTTGGCAGCGAAATCCGAATCCTTGTTTGACAAAACGGTTGCCAGGGAGTTGATGTCCTTACACCATTTCTGGGCTTCTTCCAGCGTCTGCTTCAACTGGTCGTTGGCCTGCTTGATCTTGTTGCTGGCTTCCTGATATTTCGGCATGGCGTCCTGACCTTCGGTCAGGTCCTGGACGTCCCGCCGGGTCTCGGCGAGGTTCTCCAGATTGGACTTCAGGTTGAGATTGATGCGGTTGAGCGAAGAGAATGCGCCGAGCCAGGCATTGTCATCTCGCTGCAGGGCCTCGATCTGAGCCTGAACCGGCGATAGAGACTTCTGCAGGTCGTCCCAGAGCGACTTGGCGGCGGCAATGACTTCGTTGTGCTTTTCCGCGGCACCGCCGAACTTGCCTTGAACGCGGTTGCGAAGCGCGAGTTTGTCCGCCGGGCTGTAGCAGTGCGTGACTTTCACGCGCTTGTCGAGTTGGGCCATCTCATCGCAGAGGTCCTGCACGCGCGGAAAATAGTCCTTCCGCGCGTATTCCGGTTCAGCGGAGGTGTACACCGTGGTGATGGCGATCTTGTCACCCCCGGTCTTCTTCAGGACGTTTTTCGTCCGCTGGCTGAGCCGATAGCTCGACGAGCCGGCCGAAAGATCCCATCGCTTGTTGAGCCTCGCGTCGGTGAAGAGAAAGTTGATGCCGATGACCACCGCCGCCAGCAGGAGAATGACGATGAACACGTTCGTACCGAAAAACAGGCGCCGGCCCGTGGCACTCATGTCGTGACTGCTGTCGTTTACCGCCATCGCCGTGACTCCAGAACTTTGACCGCCAGGAAAAGGAACAGACAAGTGTTCGACACGAAGAACACCACGCTAGCCAGATCGATCGTCCCTTTGTTGCAGTTGGAGAACTGATCGAGGATGTTCAGCGACTTGAAAAACTTGCTGAGCCACACGTTCGTCACCTTAACGGTTGCGTACTCCGCCGCGAAGCTGAAGAGCGAGAGGACGGCCACGGCAACGATCGCGGCGAGAAGCTGGTGCCGGGTCGTAGCACTGGCGAACAGGCCGACCGCGACGAACATCGCCCCCAGCAAAATCAGCCCGATGTAGCCGCTGACGATCTCCGTGCCGACCGGCTTGGCATACACTTTCATCAGGATCAGGTGCGGAATGGTCGTAGCCAGCAGTCCGATGTAGAAGATCATCACCCCGAAGAACTTCCCGAGGATCACGCCCGCGTCGGTGACCGGCGCGGTCATCAGCGACTCGATCGACCCCGAGGCAAACTCGTCCGCCACCGAACGCATGGTCAGCAGCGGCAGAGCGAAGACCAGCAGGCCGGCAATGCGTTCAAACAGCAGCCGCATGCTCGCCTCGTTGCCCGGCTGCAGCACGTCAGTAGTGAAATACATTCCCGCCAAGACCAGGAACACAAAACCGACGATGTAAGCGATGGGCGAGAAGAACAGGCCTGACAGCTCGCGCTGCATCAGCGCGACCACGGCCGCGGAACTCGTCGCCCCCTCTCCGCTCGGCACTCTTGCTTGAGCTTGCTCAGACATCTTTATCCGTCCTCAGTGCTAACAGATAGATGGAAATAACTGCCAGACGACACAGGCGCTGTCAACCTTTCGACCCGGCCGCTTCCGCGGTGATCTGGATGAAGAAGTCTTCCAAGCCGCCTGTCTCCAAACGCAGATCGCGCAGGCCCCAGTTGTGGCGGGAGGCCACCGACGCGATCTCCTCGCGTACGTCGCGACCCTCGGAAGTCTCGATGCGAAGATGATTCCAGCCCTCATTCGGGCTGAGGTCCACCTCTTTGACGCCGTTGACCTGCCGGACGGCTCGGGCCACATCCTCCTTGGGGCCCCGGATCTCAGCAATCACTCGCGAGGTGCCCTTGATGCGGTCCCGGATTTCGGCCATTGAGCCGCTGGCACGGATGCGCCCGCCGGAAATGATGATCGTTCGCTGGCACGTCGCCTCAACCTCCGGCAGGATGTGCGAACTGAGAATAATCGTGTGCCTCCTGGCAAGGTCGGAAACCAGCTTTCGCGTCTCGCGGATCTGAGTCGGATCCAGGCCGATGGTCGGCTCGTCGAGCACCAGGACCTTTGGGTCGTGCAGCAATGCATCCGCCAACCCGACCCGTTGCTTCATGCCCTTCGACAACTGGCTGATCGGCCGGTCGACGAACTCACCCAGCCAGACGCGATCGGTCACCCGCCGGATCGCCGTCTCGCGCGCATCGCGATCCATGCCCCGCAGCTTGCCGCGGAAGTTGAGGAACTCTCGTACTCGCATTTCCTGGTACAGCGGATTGCCTTCCGGCAGGTAGCCGATGCGGCGGCGGACCTCCAGCGACTGGCTGAAAACGTCGTAGCCGGCGACGTTGGCCGAGCCGCTCGTGGCCGGCATGAAACAGGTCAGAATACGAAGGGTGGTGCTTTTGCCCGCCCCGTTCGGCCCAAGAAAGCCGACAATCTCGCCCTCTTCCACGTTGAACGAGATGTTGTCGACCGCCTTGTGCGAGCCGTAAAACTTGGTCAGATTCTTCACCTCGATCATTGGAATTGCTCTCGTCCTTGTTTTCGAATACACGAGCGACCACGGAGCTCTTCGAGTTCCCCGGCCGCAACCTCGCCGTCACAGTCTTGCTGACGTTGTTTCAGAACCCATGCAGGGTATCCGCTCGTTGGCGCACCGCTTGCGCCGCGTTTCTACGAAACCAACGCAGCTCTGGTTCGCCTCCCCTCGGACAGGTGCGTTCACCATGCCTGACGGGGGTCAGACTAGATAGCATTGCAGGCCAACGGTGTCAAGGTCTTGCGCGTCTTGGCAGGGCGCTTGAACGCCGACCGATCGGGCTTGTGAGTTTTCTGCCTCCACCACTCCAGAGTCCTGTCCCGAACCGTCAAACCCGCAGCCTCCTCCGCAACAGCATTATCAGGTGGAAGCTGAATGTAAGCTGTTTAGCCAAAAGAAGATACGGACTGCATGTCCTGCCGAACGCGACCCAGATGACCGGGCACGTGCTCCTGCTGCCCATTCTGTTGACCCGCTATTGCGTCGATCGCTGTACAAAGGGGCGAAGGGTCTGAAGCACGGCCTCACCCACAAGTCCCTGCCGAAGGTCGGTCCGAGCGTCGAAAGGAACGATCAGGGGGATCGGAATCCGAGCCAATCGGGCGATGACGTCGGGGTTGGTTTCCTCCGCCAGGGTGGCCGAGTCCGGTCGGTAACCGTTGATCACCACGGCCGCGATGCTCAGCCCGCGCGATCGGGCCGCCTCGATCGTCAGCAGGGTGTGGTTGATGGTGCCCAGGGCCGGCCGGGCCACGATGACCAGCGGCAGATCAAACCGTTTGGCCAAGTCAGCCATGCTGTGCTCACGGTCGATGGGTACCAGGAGCCCCCCTGCCCCTTCAACCACCGCCCACTCAGATGAGGCCCGCAACTGACCCCAGCTTCGATCAATAGCGTCCCAGTCGACCGGCTTTCGGGTGTGCTCGGCTGCGGCCAGCGGAGCCAGATCGCCGCCGTAACGCACGGGGTTGATCGTCTCGAGAGTCGCATCGCTCTCGGCACAATGGGCCAGGAACTCCGCATCTTCGCTGACCAGCCCGAGCCGCATGTCTCTCCGGCACCCCGTCGCCACCGGCTTGAAGACAGCGACCCTTCGGCCCTGCTCACGTACGAGCATGGCCAGCGCACCGGCGATCACCGTCTTGCCAACCCCCGTATCCGTTCCTGTGATGAACCAGCCTGGCAAGGAGCACCTCCATTGGTCTGTGCGTCTGTTAGTTTGTTGGTCTGTTGGTCTGTTGGTCTGTGCGTCTGTTGGCCTGTCGGTCTGTTTGGTCCGCTGGCCACTGCTTGACCGCACAGTCAAGCAGGATCACGGCCCGTATTCAGTTCGGTCCAGTTGCATTCGCGCAGACCAGGTACAACCCGCTGACAAAGAGCAGCGCGTAGACCACTCGGGTAAAAGATGTTGTTGTCAACCGCCGGTTCATCGCCGAACCCAGCCAGACCGCGACAGGGGCCAGCGGGACGAGCCAGAGACTCTTCAGGAGCGTCTGGGCGTTGATCAGACCGGCAACCACAAAAAACGGCACCTTGAGCGAGTTGAACACGAAGTAGTATCTCCCGCAAGTACCGGCGAACGTTCGTGGGTCCATCCGCTGCGGGATGAAGTACACCGAAGTGATCGGGCCCGCCGCATGGGCAACCATTGTGGTCACGCCTGCCGCCAAACCAAACGGCGAGGCCGTCAGAAGTGACGGCCGCCAGCCCGATCTCGGCGTTTCGCCCGCGATCCTGCGAACCAGACGCGTCCGTAAGGCGTCCAGTCCGGCGAATCCGACGGCCAGACCGCCGACGCACAGTTTGATCATCCACGGTTCGATGCGGTTGAGCAGCAGATAGCCCACACCCAGCCCGCAGATGGCCCCAGGTGCCAGGAGCAGCAAAGGCCTGAGTTGCCACTCTTTCGGGTAGGCCCGCAGCGTGAAGATATCACACAAAACCAGCAGCGGCAGCCACATGCCCAGCACGAATTGAGCCGGCGCGACTATCATCAACAGCGGCACAGACAACATACCCACGCCGCCGAAGCCGCCTTTGTCCACACCCATCAGCATGAACGCCAGAACCGTCACCAGCATGTAGGCCGCGGGGTGACTCGTCGCTCCGTCCGGGATTATCCAGTCCATCATCCCCACGCCGCCGCTCAGCGCCTGCCGATCGCCAGGTCAACGATCTGCACGTCAACGTCACGATCGCGCAACACCGTCAGGATATTGCCCTCGCGGTCCGCCACGACGCTGGCGGCGCCGTACGTCTGACCGGTCCACGGGCCGTGGGTGATCATCCCCACAAGATCCGTCCCCACAACCGGGCAACCGGCCCATCGAGCAGCCTGTGCCACGGTCTTGTGAAGGTTCTTGGCATGCCCCGGCCATTTCTCCTTCGGCGCCGCCCAGCCGTAGGGCACCAGCAGCACGTCCGGCTCAAGTGAGGCGGCCTGCTTGACGTGCTTCTCTGTGAATGTATCCGCGCAAATCAGCATGCCGATTCGCCCAAGCGGTGTGTCGACAGCCTTGATATCCTCGGGCTTGCCGACCGAGTACGGGGGATCCATCAGTTCGGGCAGGACATTCAGCTTGCGATGCTTGAGCAGGATCTTGCCCTTCTCATCCACCAGGATGGCCGAGTCGTAAAGACGGCCGGGCTTCTCCAGCTCATCGATGCCGATGGAGATCATCATTTTGTACTTGCGGGCCAGAGCGGCGATGCGGTCAGAGTGGGGACCCGGAATCGGCCCGGCCAACTTGAAGGCCTCCGGATTCTCCCAGCCCAGTATCGCCGACTCGGGGAAGCACGCCAGTTGCGCCTTGCCGCGCGCCGCCACCTCCAAGGCGTTTTCGATCCGCCGGAAGTTGCCTTCCGCATCACCGTCGATGCACAGGATCTGGCAGACCGCAACGTGGATCTGCCTGCGACCGCCCTCGGCCGGCCGGGTCGCCTGCCTGCCCGCAGCTACATCATCACCATCCGTCTGCTTGGCCATCGGCTTTGTCTTCTGCCTTATCGCCTTACCGGCCATGTCCGTCTCCGTTTCGCTCACCGCCTCGTCACCGGGCGCAGCAAAGACGGCGTCCGGCTGGAGCGGCGATAGTACCGCGAGAACCAACGGAAGGCCAACAAGCATCTTGAGGATGAAAAACACCCGCGGTTTCGAGAACATATCTCAGACTCTCGCCATGGTTTTCATTTCAGACACGATGGACTGTTCGTATTATAGGAAGGGCAATTGTCGCGCGTCCAATCTGCAGGGGCCGCGCAGCCTGATCGCTGAGATCGCACGGGAAAGAAGGCGAGTTCTGCCGCCGAGACAGTACCGAGAGGCGTGCAGTCTGGCGAGCATCACAAGCAGGGCCTGTCGCGTGGCCGGCATCGCGCCGTGCTGTCAGTGCCCGCTCGGTTTGGCGATCGTGAACGATGGAATCTTCGAATTAGCCACCCCGAAGTCGGTGTTGAGGACCCGACCGTCGCCGTTAATGTCACGGCGGTCGTCATCGGCGGCACTGAAAAGCGGGATCGCCGCGTTGATCACCCCGAAGTCCGTGTTCAGCACGCGGCCGTCGTTGTTCGCATCACCCACCTGCACCACATACTGAACCGTGAACGGCGCGACACCGGCCCATGAACCGGTACTCCGCACCACATACCACTTCTGGTGCTGTAACGTTGTCGCGGTTTCCCGGATCTTCAGCACCCGCGGATGGGCCTGGGCGTCGTTCTCCACCGTGAACGTGAAACCGGACGACAGGTCCGCACCGTACGCCCCACCTGTGAGCATTTCCTGGACGAGCACCTCGCCGTCCGCCGGTGCGACGATATCCGTGTCAAACGTCAGGCGAACAATGTTCTTCTGCGATCGCCACAGGCTTTGCCCGGCATCGGGCGTCGAGGATTGGAGTGCGGCCGTCGCCAACGGGCAGCCAACGGCATCCACTGGAACACCAGGCGGTGTCCCCGGGCACTGATCGATATCGCCGCACACGCCGTCGCCGGCCTCATCGTTCAACGGGTCGAGCGGGCAGGCGTCGCAGGGATCGTAGGAGCCGTCGGAATCCGAATCCACAAGCAACCCGCGGCCCGCCTCACAGATATCGGAAAACCCACTGGCGTCGCAGTCATCGTCACAGAGACTGAGCGGGGGCGGACACGTCTGCGGGTCCGTCCACTCCGTGACAAACGCCGACCAATCATCGCAATCCACATCCGCGTCCTCATCGGCGTCCACATGGGTGCATTCAGCGCCGGCCGGAACCTGGGAACCGCTGAAACAGTACTCGAAAAAGCTCATATCCTCGGCGTCGACATCCCAATCGCGGTCGAAGTCGCCGTACGCAAATGCAATCGGATCGGAGAGATGCAGGAAACTGCTACCCGACAATACGGGCTCGAAGATGACGTTTCGATTCCAGAAGAAGTTCATGCCCAGCACGCCGTCAAACTGCCCGCCATCGGGCGATGCCAGATCAACCACAACAAACGGGGCCTGCGAGAACTCCAATGCTCCCCCGGCCGCGTTGATCTTGATGTAGTCGACCCAGAAGCCCGGCACATCGGTCGTCAGGCCGCCGATGCCACAGATGTCCACAGTGAAATCGGGGTTATACAAATCCAGGTTGAGGTTGGCGGCCATGCCCGGTGTGATGATCGAACTCTGCGCACCCGTGTCGACCAGCACACGCATGCTCTGCAGGGGATTGGTCGGCCCCGGCTCCCCCTCGATCGCCCCGATGGTCGCGAAGAAATACCCCCCGAGGGGGATCATGCCGCTGCCCATTCCCAGGAGGGTTGGCAGGATGATGTCCACCTCATCGGTCCATGGGTCCAACAGGCCGTAGTACGAGGCTGTTGTCGCCGGAAGCCCGCCTGAACTGAAAGTCATTGACATCTTGCGAGGATACAGAGGCAGGGTGATCAACTGATCCTGAATCTGAACACTCGGACTGAGCACAGCATCGCCGCCAACGTCACGGTGGATCGGAGTGTCTACTCGAATGATCGTGTTGAAGAAGGACACAAAACCTGTTCCCAGCACAGCGGTCAAACCCTCTCCGTTGCCGCAGGCGATCTCAGGAGCGACCAACAGCGAGTTGTTGCCGTGACCCACGACTTGAGTCAGGTCGAGCAAGCCTGAGGTCGCGTCGATGGCACTCAGCCCGTTCGCGAAGTAACCGATCGGCTTGGAGATGGCGGCATCAACAGTGCCTCCCGTACCGCCAATCGGAAAGAAGTTCCCCGTCAAGTAAGTTCCTGTGAGACCCAAGACCGCATCCCAGGGCTCGGCCACCAGATCGACGACTGAACCGCTATCGAGGATTCCAATGGCAAAATTCTGGTCCGCAGGTGCGTTCAGTGCGTTGCCCGTATAGGCGTCATGCAGAGTGTGATCCCACATCAGATTGTCGAATTGGTGTTTGTCCGAGGTCGTGATCGCCACCAGTGGCGAGAAGCCGGCCAGAGGCGGACGGGGATAGGGCGTTGACAACGTACCGGCTGCGACAGGTTCGCCGGCCGTAACAATCATCGATGGGCTGGCGAGTGGACGGGGCGTCTGGGCAGTAGACGCGGCCGGGCGTTTGACCGCCACGATTCTCATCCCACCCGAGGTGCGGATGTTGACCGCGCTGCCGACCGTAGCAGTATCCCCCGCTGCCAGCAGCTCGCCACTGCTGACGGCAATCCATCCGGCAGCCAGCAGCACTGGCATCCATTTCTTGGGTCTGTGCATCATGTGATCTCCCTCCGAGACGGGGCGTTTCTCCCCTCCCGCAAGTGCTGTTCTTGTCTCATTGTACCCCGCCCCAACCGCCCCGGCACCCCCGATTTGGGTCTTGAACTTCGCCCGCCCTCAAGTCGTAGGGATTTCAGGGCGATTGTCTTATAATTGGTCAGGATTCAGACCAAGGGCCTCTCTGTCGAAGGGTTGATATTTATGGAAGCAGATCTTCAATTGGCAGGCGATCCTCTTCTGGCCAAGGTGGCTGAGCTGCGGAGCAACATCGATCGGGTGTTTCTGGGCAAGCCTCACACCGTCAACCAAGTGCTCGTCGGCCTGATGAGCCGCGGGCACTTGCTGATCGAGGACGCGCCGGGCGTGGGCAAGACCGTCCTGGCCCGGGCCCTGGCTCGCAGCCTGGACTTATCCTTCTCGCGGATTCAGCTCACACCCGACCTGCTGCCGTCGGACATCATCGGCGTCAGCATCTACGACGCGAAGACCGGGACCTTTGAGTTCAAGCGCGGGCCTGTCTTCGCCCACGTCATTCTGGCCGACGAAATCAACCGCACAACACCCCGCACGCAGTCGGCCCTGCTGGAAGCCATGAATGAGGCCCAAGTCAGCGTCGACGGCCGCAGCCTCAAACTCGAACAGCCCTTCCTGGTCATCGCGACGCAGAATCCGTTCGAGTTCGAGGGCACCTACTTCCTGCCCGAGAACCAGCTCGACCGCTTCGCCCTGAGAATCCGCATCGGCTACCCCAGTCGCGAAGTCGAAGCCCGCATCATCCGTGAGGACCCGAGCAAGACCGCTCTGGACTCGCTGCGACCGGTCATGCGCCGCGAGGACCTGATTGCGATCCAGGACCGTGTTCCCCAAATCCGGATTGACGACCGCCTCGTGCAGTATGTTCTCGACCTGCTCGAAATCACTCGAGAGCACGAGCACCTTGAACTCGGCGTGTCACCCCGCGGAACACTGGCCTTCGTACGGGCTGCGCAGGCTGCCGCTATGCTCGCCGGGCGAGACTACGTCATCCCGGACGACATCAAGTCGCTGTTCATCCCGGTCTGTGCGCATCGCATCGCGACCAAAAGCTTCGTGCACGAGGGCCATACGATCAGCGCAGAGCAGATCCTCAGCGAGATACTCCGCAATGTGACCGTGCCGGAGTAATCGGCGGGCGTCGCGGCCACACATGCTGACAGGGACAATCAGATGACCGCCTTGGCAAACCATACGGCTCTCCTAGAACAAGACCGCAGAGATCCTGACGCGGCGCGCGCCCAAACCGCCCGACGGACCATTCAGATCACCTTCAGCGGTCTGCTCTTCACTGTCGTGAACGTTCTCGTGCTGCTGGCCGGCCTCAACAGCGAAGCCAACTTGCTCGTGCTGCTTTTCGGGATCGGTGTGGGCGCTCTGCTCGTCAACGCCGTACTCCCGATGTTCATGCTCCGCCGGTTAGAAGTGGACCGCGTCATGCCGGAAGGAGTCGTGGCCGACCGACCGTTCGTTGTGGCCTATCGCATCAGGAATCACCGCAAACGATTGCGAGCCTGGGGCCTGACGATCACCGAGACCCCCGTCGAAGGCCGGTCGGCTCGCTTCCCCACTGCTTTTGTTCAATGCCTGCTTCCCCGGCAAGAACAGCGCGTGGAGACGCTCGGAAAGTGCCCCCGCCGCACGCACCTGGCTCTGACCGGCGTCCAGGTCATCTGCGGCTACCCATTCGGGTTGTTCGCGTGTACGCTGGAAACCCCATCAGCAGGCAACCTGACCGTTTACCCCGCTATGGGCCGCCTGCGTCATGATCCATGGAAGAACACAGCAACGAGTCAGTCCCAGTCAGCCCGCATGGTCCGAGAACGTGAGAACCCGGACGAGTTCATCGGCGTTCGCGAGTACCGCGAGGGCGACAACTACCACTGGATACACTGGCGACGTTCCGCACGCACTGGTGAACTGGTCGTCAGAGAGATGACCCCCGTGCGTCAGACCAGGCTGATCATCATGCTGGACCCCTGGTCGGACATCGGGGTAACAGGATCACGGCAACAGGGAGACC
>CAZTQK010000194.1:0-11197 GCA_964615635.1 uncultured Planctomycetales bacterium | reverse complement strand
CAGGGCGTGATCGTGCGGAATGTTGAACTCCCCGTCGCACAGGTGCAACACGTCGACGCCTTGCTTGAGCAGCGACTCAACCTCATCAGCCACCTGGGTGGGCGGGCGGCAACGCACCTGTCGCCCCTTGGCAACCGGGTCGGCACAGTAGATGCACGACATCGGACAGCCTCGCTTGGTCTCGACGTTGCCCTGACCGCCTTCGCGAAAGTAGCGGGCGTTGTCCAGTAGGCCGCGGTCCGGCGAAACGTCGAGAACGGCCGGCGGCTGAGGTGGATTGAGCATGCTCCGGCCGTCGGCTTCACGCCAAACCAGACCGGGCAGCGCCTGACAGTCCTCGTTGCCGGACAGCGCACGAGCCAGCCCCAGAAAAGTCTCCTCGCCATCGCCGATGATGCCGAAATCCGACTTGCAGATGCTCACGATCTCGGCGGGAAAGACGCTGAATCCGCATCCGCCGAGAGCGACCGGGGCACTGGTCAGCGAGCGGATCTGCCGCACCAGTTCCGACAACTCGGGCACGAAAAACGCGCAGCTTGGGTAATAGCAGTCGTCGGTGTTCCGGAACGTCACCCCGATCAACAGCGGCTCGACACCGGCCAGGCCCTGCCGCAATGCCTGCGACGGGTCATCCGCAAAGCACAGATCGATCAGGCGAACCTCAGACCCTCCGCGATGCAGGCTCCCCGCGACATAGTCCAGGGCCAGCGGCGCGATCGCCGGCTTCATGCGGTTGGAGTTGATCAGAACAACAGGTCGATTCGCCATGTCGAGCCTCCGCGACGCACTATAGCCCGTAAACGAATCGGGTCAACGGAGGGAATCGGCTTCTTCCCGTCGACGACCACCCTCATGCTTCCTTGCGGTCCGGCAGTTTCCACCCGCATTCCGGGCACACGCCGCTGACGTTGCCCGTCAGATCGTAGCCGCACCGGCCGCAAAAGCCGGGGTCGAGTTCGTACAGCTTTCGGAAATACTTGTCGGAACGCAGGTTTCGCAGGCCGAAAACACCCATCACCAGCGCCAGAGCCAGAAGCGGCAGCATGATCATAAGACCGAGCGTGCCATTGCCGCTTTGGCGGAAACTGAAGATCCCCAGCGCGCACACGATCACGGTGAACGCCATGCCCCAGAGCAAGTTGATCTTCGCGTACCTGCGACGTTCGTTACCTCGGGCTCTGCGCGACTTGATTGTCAACATCACGCCTACACCAGCACACAGAACCGAGCTGACCAAAAAGGCCATTGCGACATTCAGTGTGTTCATGCTGTGAGATCTCCGGCGGGCAAAGCCCGCCCTACCGTGCCCGGTTGAACGCCGCCACTTCCTGCAGCATGGCGACGTAGTTGCGGATCGGGATGTAGTTGGCCACGCTGTTGCCGGTGCCGACGGCGTATCCGCCACCGGGTGTGCACTCCTCCAGGATCCGCCGCACGTATCGGCGGACCTCCTGCTCGCTGCGGCGGCTGATGAAATCGACGTCAACGCCGCCGATGATCGCGATGCGGTGGCCGTATCGCCGCTTGACCGAGGTCACCGGTTCGATGACATCCTCAAAGCTGTGGCGGGCATCGATGCCCACGTACTCGATCAGATCCTCCATCACCGCGTCGATGTTGCCGCAGGCGTGCAGCAGATACGGCTTGCCGGCCGCGTGGGCGGCCTCGGCAATCCGCCGGTGCCAGGGGAAGATGTACTCGCGAAGGTGCTGCGGCGAGATCATGGTGGCGGTCTTGAAGCCCAGGTCGTCGCCGATCCACAGGGCTCGCACGGCCTCGTGCCGCGCGGCCTGGCCGTAGAAGTCGACGAACCGCTCGCCCACGCGATCGACCACGTCCCGGACCAGGTCGGGCTGGTCGTACAGGGCCACCGAGAAAGGCTCGAAGCCCATCAGCCACATCGCCCACTCAAGAATGCCCGACGACGCCATGATGATGCCCATGCCCGGCGGGGCGTTCTCGGCGATGAAATCGATCTGCCGCCGGTTGAACGGCGACGTCGGCCAGGGATATGACTCAAAATCCTCGCGGCTGGTGATGACCCCCTCGGTTTCGTTGACCCAGGCGCGATCGCCCAGTGCCAGTTCGGCGGTGTTGGTCGCGCATGCCACCTTCCGCACGGGGTAGACCAGCCCGTCCATGCCCGCGTTGATATAGGCTGGCCCGGCCAGCTTCTGGTACTCGATCCGCCAGAGCCAGTACCGCTGCCACTCGGCGTAATCCTTGTCCGCGGCCACGGCCTTCCAGTGATAACCCAGCACCGCCTGAATGAAGTCGTGATCGGTGAACAACTCGACCACCGGCACCTGATCGGGCACTTTGCGGTGCAGCACAAGCTCCACCTGCGCCCAGTCCACGTCCATTCGGGGATACGCCTCAGCCCAGTGCATTCCGATGCCTCCGTTGCGCCATCTCATGGTAATCCATCGGCCGGGCCGGGCAATCGGGTCCGTGATGCATTCGGGGTCTCTTTCAGAACCCCGAGCGTGAGCGAGGGGCCCTTGACCGATTCCCACAAGCGGGTCAAGGGCAGGCCTGACAACAACGTGGCCACACCACAAAAAGGCCGCTCCCTTACGGTCGCAGTTCTGACAGAACCGCGCCCAGTGCCACGGACCCGGGGCAATCTTGCTCTGCCTCGCCTCCTTTCCCCGATGAGGGTTAGGCATTATGGTAAACGCCGCTCCCAGAAACGGGCCGCTGGTCCCAGACTCCCATCTGGGACCTCTCGGATGACGATTCCCATCGTCATTGGCGCCGAATGCGGAAAGCATTCCGCGAACGAGTGCGGCCCAGAAGCATTCTGGGCCAAGCAGAAACGGACAGGTTGGGCATGAACGATCTTCGCGACCTCGGGCAGGGGAGCAAAATGCGTGCAGCTTCGCCGATCCTCGTCGTCGCCGCACCCGACAAGTCGAGTGGAGATTCCTGGCGCCGATTCCTCGCCGTCCTGTGCTTCATGGAGTTCTACACGGCGTTCGTCTCGAACGGGAGATACCTCTGGCAGCTATGCAGCCATCAACTGGTGCCAACGCCTTCTCTGGAAACCTGTTGCATGGCGGTTGTCCTCCTGCTCCGGGCGGTTGCCCTTTACGCCTGCGGAAGGACCTTGTGGTTTGGATCGAAGCACGCCAGCCGTTGGGTGTTCATAGCTCTCGTCCTTACACTCGTTACCTTGATCTGGGTTGCCTGGAGCGACTACAGAGCCTTTTGTGAGATTCGCGGATCATCGCTTCCGATCTGGCCGGCGCGGCCCTGGGCCAACTTGAGTTACATTCTGAGAGACGCAGTTCAGATGCTTCCGTTGCTGAACTGCCTCGCCATTTCGCTTCTCTTCCGGTGGTCCGCCACTGGAAAGGCTGAGCCTCACACAGCCCGCTGGGTCGTTCTGGCGAGCGCATGGTGTTTCGCCGTTGCAGTGGAAGAACTGCTCGTCGGCAACGCAGGCGCGTTTTTGGCTTTCTGCACTCAGAGCATTCACCTGGAGACCGGTGCCCTGTATGTTTATGCGGCCGTCGTGGCCGGTACGGGTGTGCTGCTAATCTTGAAAGCTGTGCCCGCACGCACCGCAGCCCTGATACTGGCTGCCATCGGGGTAATATACGCCGCAGAAGAGAGCTTCCTCATGCCATGGCTTGTCAACATAGCGATCCATGCCTTGTACCTGAGCGTTCCCGGTTATCCGGGCGGTCTCCCGTATCGCTGGGTCCACACCCGTCACGAATTCCTCGGTGTGTTCGTCGACTCTGTCAGGCTGATCGGCCCCTGGCTGTTGATCGCCCTGTACGCTCGTTTCGTGCCGATGCAGACGCCACCCGATGACGGATCGCCCTACCCGCGGCGGTACTGCCGCAGATGCCTCTACAACCTGCACGGCCTGGAAGCCAGCCGATGCCCCGAGTGCGGAACCGAACTCGGGACTGGCCCGCCGACGGCGTAGGCCGGACGGGAAGGTCTTTGCCCTCCCTTGTGCCCAGCGGTAGGGTCCGCCCTGGCGGACCGCGCGGCTCTCTCCAAAGACGCTGTTAGCATGGGAAAGCCCGGATCCAAAGTAAAAACCGCTCGCTCAGGGAGAATACTGCTATCGGTCCGGGGCCTCCATGAGGTAGAATGACAGTTCGGCGGTCGGCCCCGGATGCGGCCGGCCAGACAGTGTCGGAAATGCCAAGTCGCACGGTTTGTTGATCGCGTTCGACTGGATGAATCCGGTCCGCATGTCTGTGTTTGAATCGCGGAGGACGGAAGCTTGCGAACACATCTGTTTGCCCCATCGGGCCTCAGCGGCGTCATCGTGGCGGTGTTCTTGCTGGCGGTCGTGCCTGCGGTCGCCGCACAGGACGGCTCGGATTATTGGTGCGAGCTTCACGGCGAGGGGAAGGACGGCCTGTGCGGCCGTGCGCTGCTCGCCGAAGCGTATTTCGAGCAATTGGGCAGACTGCCCGAGGCGGCCGGCGAGGCCACCGAGGGCGTTGAAGACACCGATATCACGCATTGCCTTCTGGACATCGAGGTCAACCCGGTCACCGAGATTGTTTCCGGATCCAACACGTTGAGCATCACCAGCCGAATCGATGGATTGACTGCGATCACACTCGATCTGCGCGACAACATGACCGTCAGCAATGTGACGATCGGCGGCGTCCCGATGGGCTTCACTCGCTCAAACCATCAGGTGAACATCACCCTCGATCAGTCCTACAACACCGGCGAGAGCTTCCAGGTGAAGATCGACTACTCCGGTACGCCTCAGAACCTGAACTGGGGCTCGTTCGACTTCGGCGAACACGCCGGTACCGCCGTCGTCGCCTCGCTGAGCGAGCCCTGGTACGCCCACACCTGGTGGCCCTGCAAGGAGGACATCCACGACAAGTTCACGATGGATACGTGGGTCACCGTGCCGAACTGGATGATCGTCGCGTCGAACGGCGCCCTCCAGGGCACCGACACGCTCAGCGGCAGCCGCAAGCGATTCCGCTGGAGTGAGAGCTATCCCATCTCCGTATACCTCGTTTCGGTGGCGATGACCAACTACACCAAGTGGACCGAATGGTACAACCATGCGGGCGGGTCGATGCCGGTCGAGTTCTACATCTACCCGGAGGAGCTCACCTCGGTCCAGCCGCTGCTGGTCGACGTCGTCACCATGATCGAGACGCTCAGCGCACCGACCACGTTCGGCGAGTACCCGTTCATCAACGAGAAGTACGGCATTGCCCAGTTCGAGTGGTGTTGCGGCATGGAGCACCAGACGATCACCAGCCAGGGTTCGTTCCCGGAACGCCGCACGGTACACGAATTGGCCCATTCCTGGTGGGGCAACGACTTGACCTGCAAGACCTGGCATGACATCTGGCTTAACGAGGGCTTCGCCCGCTACGCCGAGGCGCTGTGGTACGAGCGCAGGCCGGGAGGCAGCTACGCGGCGTATCTTCAGCACTTGCAGGAATATCGCCCGACTTCCAACGGCCAGTACGGGACCGTCTACCGGTACGACATCAGCACGCCCGACCTCATCTTCAGCTCGACCTACTCCTACAACAAGGGGGCGTGGGTGCTGCACATGCTGCGTCACGTTCTCGGCGACACGACGTTCTTCAACGTCCTGGCGAGCTATCGCCAAATGTATACAGGCAGAGCGGCCGACACCGATGAGTTTGCGGCCGTGGTCGCCGCCGTCAGCGGCCGGCCCATCGACTGGTTCTTCGACCAGTGGGTCTACGACGATGGCGCACCCTACTACCGTTTCGGCTGGGAGACCGAGCAGATCGGCACGCAGCACTGGGCCCGCGTTTGCGTCGAGCAGTACCAGACGGCGTATCCAAACTTCCGAATGCCGATCGACATCACGGTGACCAGCGGCGGCACTCCCGTCACGCACGTCGTCGAGCAGCAGGCCGATACCCAATGGTATCTGCTGCCGGCGAGCGGTGCGGTCACCAGCGTCCAGTTCGACAAGGACACTTGGATTCTGAGGGGCGCGGGGACCGCAGTGAGCTACATTGAAGGGCCGCCTAAGCTGCTTGCGACGTCGCCGGCGCCCGGCACTGTGTTTGACCCCGCCCCCGAGATCACCGCCATTGAGTTGTGGTTCAGCGAGCCGATCAGCTACACGGCCGGCGATTTCTCGGTCACCGGCAGCGTGAGCGGACCGCAGGCGTTCAGCGTCAACTGGGACGCCGCCTCCTACAAGATTACGTTGTCGCTGGCGGCGCCGCTGTCCGCCGATCAGGTCTGGACCGTCCAGGTCGCCGGCACGCTCACCTCATCGGCGGGTGCCAAGGCCCTCGATGGCGAACTCGTCAGCGGGTTGCCCTCGGGCGACGGCGTGCCCGGCGGCAACGCGGTGTTCTCCTTCACCCTCGGCCAGTCACCGCCGCCCTGTTCGGATCCCTTCGCTGACGCCGACGGCGACGGCGACGTGGACCAGGCGGATTTCGGAGCTTTTCAACGCTGCCTGACCGGGGACGGCGATCCCCAGGAGACCTTCGACGGCGTCGGTTGCCGGTGCTTCGATCACGATGACGACTGGGACGTTGACGAGATCGAGCTTTCGTTGATGCTGGCGTGCATGAGCGGCCCGGGCATCATGGCCGATGAGGCTTGCGATGATCAGTGGACGCTGCTGGCCGACGATTTCGACGCCGGCACCTCGGCCGGCAACTGGACCGTGTTTGCGTCGTCGGCCGACTACACCGCCGACTTTGCCTTCGACTACTCGACGCGTGGGATCCCGTCGGCCCCCAACTCGACCGGCGGAACCACGATCGGCCTGCATCTGACGGTCAACAACAACGACTCGACGCCGGAAACCGCTGCCGTCAGCCTCTTCCCCTCCGGCCGGACCTTCAGCGGCAACTACACGCTGGCTTTCGATATATGGATGAATTATGCCGGCACGGGCAACGGGGTCGGCACCACGGAAATGATGAACGCCGGCATCAACGCGGTTGATACGCAGGTCATCTGGCCCAGCAACCCGGGCAACGGCGTCTTCATGGCCGTGACCGGCGACGGCGACGACACCATCGACTATCGCTGCGACGTCGGCTCGACGCTTCTGGCTCCGTCATCGGGTGCTTACGCGGCCGGTACGCAGAGCACCGCCCGGGACAACACCGACCCGTATTATCAGAGCCTGTTCCCCTCGCCGCCGTTCGAGACACAGGGATCGCCCGGCAAGCAGTGGGTCCGAGTCGAGATCGCTCAGAACGCCGGCACTGTTACCTGGAAGCTGAACGGGACGCCGATCGTCAACCTGACCGGCGCGGCCTACACCGCCGGCAACGTGATGCTCGGCTACATGGACCTGTTCTCGTCGATCTCCGTTCCGCCCGAGGACACCTTCATCATCTACGACAACGTCACCGTCACAGCCTCCACCCCGTGACCGTCTTCGGGCGTCGCTGTCTCTCCGTGGCTCGAATCTCGATCCGAAGCCGCTTGGCGTCTCGATGATGTATCCCGAAGCCCGGTAGGTCGTGCTCCGCACGACATCCTCTTGCCAGACCAACAAACCAACAGACTAACAGATTAATAGACCAATGGACCAGCAGACGATTACTCATTCGTCAATCTTGGCCGGTCCTCCTCGTTTTCACCTTCGCCGTTCACTTTCTCACTCCCAGCGCCGCCAGGTCCAGCTACGGCCCCCCGCTCGGCGCCCGAGGCGATTGAACGCCACCTGCAAACAGTGTCCCGCAGTGCTGCGATCGATGCGCGTTGTGCTGACACTGGGACATTGTTTTGTTGGGTCCTTCGAGAACCGACGCCTATCATTAAGCGTCGGTAAGAGGGCCGCCGTTGGAAGCCATTTCCAAACCGGCCTTGTGGCCACGATCAACGCGAATCGACGGGCTCATGCCCAACAAGTTGCAGCAGGAGAGAGAGCATGAAACATCGAAGGAATGCGCCACGTCTCGTCGGCGCGGGGTTGTGCATCTGTGTCTTTGCTGTGCCGCAGCCGAGCCTGGCCGCTGTTCGCACCATTCGAGTCTCCGCCGGCCTATCCCGCCCCGTGTTCGTCACTTCGCCGATAAATGATGCCCAGCGTCTGTTTGTTTTGGAGCAGCATGCTGGCACAATTCGCATCATCAAGAATGGGACGCTTCTGCCCACCGCTTTCCTGACTGTGCCTGGCGGCGTAACCGCCGGCAACGAGCAGGGTCTGCTGGGATTGGCTTTCCATCCGCAGTACAACGCGAATCGGCGTTTCTATATCTACTACACCACAACCGGCGGCGGACCGGCCGGCCAATCCATTGTGGCGGAGTATCAGGCCTCCGCCGCAGACCCGGACCTGGCTGACACCGGAACCGCGCGCATCATTCTTCATTTCGACCAGCCGCAGTCCAACCACAATGCAGGTTGGATCGGTTTCGGACCGAACGACGGTTACCTCTACATCGCTTCTGGGGACGGCGGTGGATCCGGCGACGATGATGCCGGCCATACGGCGGGAATTGGCAACGGCCAGGACACGACTGACAACTGGTTGGGGAAAATCCTGCGAATCGACGTCGACGGAGATGACTTTCCGGCCGATATGCTTCGCAACTATGCCATACCGGCCGGCAATCCGTTCGTGGGCGTGACCGGTGATGACGAGATCTGGGCCTTCGGACTGCGCAACCCCTGGCGTTGCACGTTTGACCGGATCAATGCGGATCTTTACATTGCCGACGTAGGTCAGTCGCAGTGGGAAGAGGTCAACTATCGACCCGCCGCGTCGGAAGGTGGTCGGAACTATGGCTGGCGACTCAAGGAGGGTCTGCACTGCTTTAATCCCTCGACGAACTGTGATCCCGGCGGCTTGACCGATCCTGTCCATGAATACAGCCATGCCCAGGGATGTTCGATCACCGGCGGGGTTGTCTACCGCGGTTCCATCCCGGAGATTCAGGGCCTGTACTTCTTTGCCGACTACTGCAGCAGCAGGATTTGGAGCTTCCGGATCGTGTCCGGCACAGCGACGGAGTTGATCGAACGGACCGCCGAACTCGCGCCCGGGGGTGGGCTCAGCATTTCCTCTATCGCCTCGTTCGGCGAAGATGCCAACGGCGAGATGTACCTCTGCGACTTGTCCGGCGGTGAAATCTTCAAGGTCGTCGCAGACACGGACGGAGACGGTGTTCCCGACCTGTCAGACCTGTGCCCGAACACCATCGCCGGCGTGACGGTGGATGCGAGCGGATGCCCGCCTTTCCTTCCCGGTGATATCGACCGGGACGGCGACGTGGACGCCGATGACATCATTTTGTTCGAAGGCTGCGCGTCGGGTCCCGGTGTCCCCGATGATGGCACCCCGATCTGCCAACGCGCCGATCTCGATCCCGACGGCGACGTCGATCAATCGGACTTCGGCATTCTCCAGCACTGCCTGAGCGGCTCGAACAGCCCAGGCGACCCGAATTGCGGGAATTGAGATCGGCCCGCGAGCCGCTGGACTCAAGGTCCCTTCCTGGACAAGAAAACGACAGGACAAGGACAAGAAAACGACAGGACAAGGACAAGAAAACGGGGGACAAGAAAACCGGACTGGTTCGTTTTGGACAGACAAGAAAACGGACAAGAAAACGGGACTGGTTCGTTTTCTGGCACGTTTTTTGGCACCAAGCCTCATGATGAGTCTGTTTCCGCTCATCCAAGAGCCCATGCGCCGCATCGGCGGGGGCAAAACACACTCTCCATCATCCCGCACGACTCTTCGTGCCTTCTGCGCCTTTTCGTGGCCATTCCTTTCCTTGAAGCCCGGTAGGTCGTGCTCCGCACGACATCCTCTTGTCAGACCAACAGACTAACAGACCAATAGACGATTACTCATTCTTTCGCTCATCGATCTGGCCTATCCAAGGGCTTTCCATCTCCATTCGCCGCACCATCACACCCCGCATCCGGCCTTGGTGGACCAGAAGAATTATCCTGACACTTTATTTCGTCCTGACACCTTATTCTGCCCTTCTCAATTATCCGTACGGTTATGGCGGAGCCCACGTAGGCCAAGCCAATTCTAAGTCCTCCTAGAGTAAAGAACACAGAGATTGCTTCTCTTGCGTCAAACAGGATGTACTCCCACACCGAGGGGCCGATTGAACGGCTTGGGTGCAGTTCGGTGAGTAAGAACAATAATGAAAAGACGCCAAGCAGGAGCAATGTGTTGCAGAGCAAGCCCACCATCAACACTCTGATTGCTTGTCCGTGCGTTGGACATTGTCGCAACCTTTCGGCAGTCAAGTGATTGGATAACGCTAGGGGCAGGGTTGCGCACGCAATGGTTAACCAGGATGCTGACAGTAGATAGCAGTAGGCCACTAGCTCCCAGTGCAGGTATATCACTACAATCGAATACATACACGTTCTGGGCTTGGTCATGGCTTATGCACCAGATTGTCAATATAAGGTGTTCGTTTGTCCTGAGGCAACATATTACGGACCCGGCAAAGGTCAATTTGCGCTTGCGTCTCGTTCATGTTCCCGCCCCTAGGATGATGCTGCCATTCGCAATACAGGAGCATCGCGAACTCGAGTGGTGTCAGAGAAAGAGTGCCCTCCTTTACAGCGTAAAGCGAATTGAAGAGGCTCTGTCCTTCGACCCACGCCTGCTTCGGAATCAACCGCACACGGATCGCTCGTTCTTTGCCACCAAGCTCTTCGGCAACGGGAGTGAGTTCGTCAGCGAGCCTATTCATAAGATTATGGTTTGGCCAGTACTTCCTCATCTCCTTCAGGGCATCATCAATTAGCGGTCCATTGTAGTCCTCGGCGAGAGAGGCCCATGCCCACTGATGATATAATCTCCTCCAGCCCCACGTGCGGGAACCGACCGCTAGTCCCAAGATCGCAAGACCGACAAGTAGTCTCGGCCAGGTGAGCTCGATGACGATAATACGGGTCTTCATTTCCCACGTGAAGGCCGCTAGAGCCATCTCTCCCGTGGGATCAACGCGATCAACAGGATTACCACCAACATACAAGTACTTATGCAAAGAAATAGGATCGTTCTGCACACCCTCAAACGAATCCCTCGATATGAACCTCCCCGCCGCCGGGCTGTAGTACCTGGCGCGGAGGTAGTAGAGGCCGGCCGCGTTGCCAGTGCCGGGGGTGTTGGCCGCGCCGAGGTCGGGGTCGAGTTGTTCGCCGGTGTGTGTCCTTGCGGTGAGCCTGTGTAATCTTGGGCGGCGTGCTCGCGGCGGGGCGG
>CAZTQK010000193.1:0-11260 GCA_964615635.1 uncultured Planctomycetales bacterium | reverse complement strand
GGCGAAGGCCGCGGGGTGTTCGAGGCCGAGGAACCAGTCGCCCGCCCAGACGGGGTAGCCGCAGCCGGGCTGGGGGGCGTAGGTGTCGAGGCCCTCCTGCTCCTCGCGTTCGGGGCCGCCGCGCAGGCCGTAGCCGACGCGCCGGACGGGCCGGGGCGGGTCGGTCTGCAGGTCCACGATCAGCCGGTCGGGCGTGGGCAGCTCGCCGGAAGCGCGCAGGATCACCTGCTTGCGGAACCAGGGCTCGTCGGGCGCGAGCGTGTAGACGACCTCCGCGGCGACGCCGGTCTCCGCCTCGCGGCCGCGCAGCGTCACTCGCCCTTCGGCCAGTTCAATCGCTTTGCCGGCCGGAACCTGGTAATCAACGTCAATGAGATCCGCCCCCGTTGAGATGAGGTCATCGAGAATCGGAAGAATGTTCCCACAAACGTGGAAGCCGATGACTTTCCAGCCCATCGGGCGCAGGGCCTGCACAAGACGCACGTGGCGAGGCAGGACCAGACGTCTGTAGAAATCAGGCGAGATGAAATTCGGCGAACAGGTGGCCTCGCCGAAGATCACACCATCGGCGGACGCTGACAGCGTCACCTCCGAGGCCGCGGTCGCGACATCGGTGGCGAAATCGAGGACCCGCGAAATCTGCTCCGGGCTCTCGATCATGTCCACCAGCGTGTCCTCAACTCCGCGAAGCTGAGCAGTGATGTTGAGGGGGCCTCTGAGTGTGGCAAGCGAGAACAGGCTTGCGCCGGCTTGGCTCCTGATTCGCTTAAGAGCGTCGAGGAACAAAGGCATCCGCCCCCGGCACGCCGCATCACGCGGCCTGAGCTTGTCCAGGTTCGAGAGGTCGGCCAGCAAGTGTTGCCGGAGCACGGGCCCGCCGTCCGGCGGCTGATCCACCTTGGCACCCAGCGATTCCGCTTCCCCGGTCACTCCGAGCGAGAGTTGAACTCCGTCAAACCCGAAGCGGCGGCATCCTTCAACGGCCACCCGCGCCATCGTCTCGGCGTCGGTGAAGTATTCACTCAATCGAACACCGCACAAGCCGGCGAGACCTGAATGGAGAATGGGCAGCAGAGGTAACCGGTCGACCCGCCGTCCCTCCAGCACGCTCATCACTCGATCATGTCCCGTCATCAGGCAGAATCCTCACCTGAAAACGGGAACCATAGCTGATTGCCCGCCTGCTTGCCACAGCTCGAGAGAATGAGAGTCCTCCCCACAGTCGCTACCGCGCCTGTGGGCAGATCGTCCCCCCCTGCCGAGGGGTTCGGCCCGCTTGCACAAGACGACTCAGATCTGAAGAGTTCTTGGCAACGATCAGAGCGGTTCTTCGCCCGCGATGGGCCGCGTGACGCGGAAAACCCGCATTCCCTTGTTCTGGTAGATGCGACCCGCGAACTTGCTGCGGTCCTTCACCTGGAGGGTCAATTCGGCACCGGCCGGTTTCGCGGTCCGGATGATGTCGCCCGGCTGCAGGTGGAGGAGGTCATCCATGGTGATCGTCGTCTCGGCCAGAAAGACGTGGGCATCGAGTTCGGCCCGTTTGAGGTTGGCCGCCAGACGTTGCCGCTGCTCCTGGCTGGGTGCCTTGCGTTGATAGGCTAACCAACTCTGTGTGGCCAGCTTGCTCATCACCGGCTCGATCACATTGAACGGCAAGCACAAGGTCAGCGTGCCGGCCCGGGTGCCCATCTTCAATTCCAGCCCGATGACGACCACAACCTCGTTCGGGGCCACAATCTGGACCAAGTGCGGGTTAGACTCCGTCTCGGTCAGCTCGAACTGCACTTCCACCAGGCTCGACCAGACCTCGGTCAGCGTGGACACGGCTCGATTGGTGATCCGCTCCACAAGCCGCCACTCAATCAACGTCAATGCCCGCTGAGGGATGAACAGCTCCGCGTTTGATCCCCCCAGAAGCCGGTCGATGATCGGGTAGATGATCAGAGGACTGATCTCCAGGCAGATCTGCCCTTCCAGGGGCGAACAGGTCAGCAGATTGAAGCAGGTCGGGTTAGGCAGCGAGTGAATGAACTCGCTGTAGGTGAGCTGTTCGATGGTGGCGACGCGGGCCTCGACAATCGTCCGCAGAAACGCCGAAAGCGATGCGCCGAAGTTGCGGGCGAATCCCTCATGAATCGCCTCCAGCGAGCGCATCTGGTCCTTGCTGACGCGTTCGGGGCGCTTGAAGTCGTAGGTGCGCACCTCCTGCTGCTTTGCCCGCGCGCGGCTGAACACCTCCGACTCGCCGCTCTCAGGTGTGCCGGTCGAGACCGCCGAAAGCAGTGCATCAACTTCTGCTTGATCGAGTACGTCCGCCATGTGAGGCGATAGCTCCCCTCGGCGCGCTTCTCATGCGCACCTCATGCGAGTTTATCGGACAGCCGAGGGAGGTGACTTGAGAGCGGCGAAACGTCCGATATTATGTGGGTCAGTTCGTCCAGACCGACGGCGACGCAAGCGGAATCGTCGCACCGCAGCTGCTTGGTGTGTCGGCCAGGACCGTGCCGTCTGCCGTTCGCAACATACTTATCTGAAATAGGTTACATGAGGCAGGATGGCGGACTCAGCGATGAATCCACCCAGCAAGCCAGCCCAAATCGTCTGCGACGAGTTCCCAACCCGGTGTCCAGCCATCCAATCAACTCGGATAGGACAACACTCCAGGCCTATTGGGCGTGTATAATAAATGACCGGTCCGCGAGAAGGGGAAAATGCGCTACCCATTTGCCCTGCTGACGTTGCTGAGCTGCCTGTCCCATCTGGCAGGGACGGTCTGCGCCCAAGGAGTCTTCAACCCGGACGTCCAGGGCACCGGTTCGACCATGGCCGACTACATGATCGCGGTCACCGGCGGCGGGCAACCCGGCGGCCCTCAGTACACCTACCGGATGGGCAAGTTCGAGATCACCAACCGGCAATTCTGCGATTTCCTCAACGACGCCGAACGTGATGCTCGGAGCCCATCGCCCACCGGTCGATCCACCAACATGTTCTTTGCTGCCGATGGGAGCATCTATCTCGATGACAACATGTCGGCCAACGAGCCGATGTTCGTCTCGCACAACAGCTTTGCCACCTCGGACATCCGTTATGAGCCGTCGATGCCCGTCGGTCAACGCTATAATGTGATCTCCGATCACTTCGGCAGCAGGGCCAAGCACGCCGTCCGGCACGTATCCTGGATGGGCGCTCTGAAGTTCTGCAACTGGCTGACGATCGACCAGGGCCTCGGCGAGGAGCATTGCTGCTACGCCGAAGGACTAGACATCGGCGATTGGCACCCGGTTACAATCAGCACGGCCGACTGGTGGGGCAAGGAACCGGCGCACAACGACCCGTACACTGCTGGACGCGATCCCAACGCTGCAGAACGGACCGAACTGGTACGCCGCTACCGCGGCTTTCGGCTGTTCATGGACGACACGGGCTTGCTGGCCCCGATCAGTCGGCCTGATCCGAAGGATTTCAACGAGTGGATCAAGGCCGCGGCCTGGGATCCGAACGCGCCCGGCACCTTCCGAACCAATGCCGGCGGCTGGCACGCTTATCCCGGACACTGGATGTACGGCATCGGTCGGGAGACCAACACCGCGGCCGATTCAAATTTCTACAACAGCGGCGATCCCTGGGACAACGGCCCCGTTCCCGTTGATTTCTACGATGGCACGGATCACGGGGGAACGTTCGCGACGAACGCCACCAACAACCGCTACGGTTTCTACGGCATGGCGGGCAATGTGTGGGAATTCAGCCAGGATTACGGACCGGACATCCGGCATCGCGCTGTGTACGGCGGGTCCTGGATCAGCAATTCGGACAAACAGGCGGCCTCCTCGATCTACGTGAACGGATTGGTCACCTGGGCGGACATCTCCTTTGGTCTGAGGATCCTTCAGGTAGGCGGCCCACTCGAGATTAAGGTCCACGCCAACGATCCGGGCGCTTCTGACGAATTCGGACGCACAGTCGCGATCAGCAGTGACTACGCAATCGCCGGCGCTCATTTCGACGACGACTACGGTGCCAACTCGGGGTCTGCCCATGTTTTCCACCGCGAGGGGCTCAAATGGGTGCATCAGGCCAAGCTCCACGCCTCCGACGCCGGCGCGGACGACAAGTTTGGCCGTTGCGTGGCGATCAGCGGCGATTTCCTCATTGTCGGCGCCCCCGACAACGACGACGCAGGTGCCGATTCCGGGGCTGCCTATGTTTTCAGGAGAACTGACGCAAGTTGGACCGAGCAGGCGAAACTCGTCGCCTCCGATGCGGCGGCGGGCGACAAGTTTGGCGGCTCGGTTGCCATCGCCGGCGATTTCGTACTGGTCGGCGCGTACGGCGACGATGACAACGGCAGCGCATCCGGGTCGGTCTATGTCTTTGTGCGAAACGGAGAAACATGGAACCAGCAGGCCAAGCTGACACCCAATGACGGCGCCTCCGGCGACGACTTCGGCTGGGCGGTCAGCATTTGCAGCAACTACGCCGTCGTCGGCGCGTACGGCGATGACGATACATTGACCGGTTCCGGATCGGCCTACGTCTTCTTCCATGATGGCGCCAACTGGACGCAACAGGCCAAGCTCACGGCGAACGATCCTCAGGCCTCCGCCGGTTTCGGGATGTCTGTCGCGATCAGCGGTGACAGCGCGATCATCGGGGCCCCGTGGACCGACGACGGCGGGAACGATTCGGGCTCGGCGTGCATCTTCGAGCGACAGGGAACAAGCTGGAGCCAGCGGGCCAAACTCAGCGCCCAAAACGCCGAGGCCGGCGCGATGTTCGGCCACAGTGTCTCAATCAGCGGCGACTCCGTCGTCGTCGGGGGACTGTACGATGACGAAGGTGGGAACAACTGCGGTGCGGCCTACGTGTTCCAGCGTCGAGCCCCGGCCTGGATCCAGAAAACGAAAGTCATCCCTTCTGACGCCGCCGCGGACGACCAATTTGGACAGGCGGTCGGTGTGAGCGGAGACTTCGCCATCGTCGGGTCTCCGTACGACAGCGACTCAGGGACACATTCAGGCTCGGCATACGTGTACGAGATCGGCCCGGCATCGGCAGGCCTGACGATCACCGTCTGCCAGGGCAGTGGAGGTGACTTCTCGACCATCCAGGCCGCCATCGATTCTGCCGTTTCCGGCGACGTGATCGTCATCTGCGACGGGGTCTACTCCGGGCCGGGCAATCGCGACCTCGATTTCGGCGGCAAAGCCATCACGGTGCGCAGCCAAAACGGCCCCGCTCAAACGATCCTCGATTGCGAAGGGGCCGGGCGTGCGTTTCGCTTCCATTCGGGCGAAGGTGCCTCGTCCATCGTTGAGGGGATCACCATTGTCAACGGTTCGGTCCTGGCCGCCAGCCAGGATGGGAGCGCCATCCAGTGTGTCGGCAGCAGCCCCACGATCACCGGCTGCGTGATTCGCAATTGCACCGCCGGTTTCGGAGGCGGCATCGCCTGCGATGCGGCCAGCCCGACGATCGTCGACTGCCGCTTCTACGGAAACGTCGCAGACTACGGCAGCGGCGGCGGAATCAGTTGCTTCAATGGCAGTCATGCGACCATCGATCGTTGCGATTTCCGCGGTAACTGGGCGGTGAGCGGCGGTGGGATCCGCTGTTACCAGAGCAACCCGATCATCACCAACTGCAACGTCAGTGGGAACCACGGCAACACAGGCGGCGGCATCTACTGCAACAGGAGTGAGGCCATCATCTCCGGATGTTCGCTGGTCGGGAACCATTCTCCCGGCGGCGGCGGAATCTACTGCTACTACAACAGCCCAACCGTCGTCAACTGCCTCATGATCGGGAATGTGAGCAGCTCGTCCGGTGGCGGGTTCTACTGCAGCACCAATGCTCCTACGATCACCAACTGCGTAATCAGCGGCAATTTCGCACCCGCAAATGGCGGCGGTATCCACGGCTACCTGGCCAACCCGGTGTTCACAAACTGCACCGTTTGGGGCAACGCGGCCAACGGCGATGGAGGCGCGATCGCCTGCAACCATAGCACCGTGACGGCAGCCAACTGCGTCCTCTGGGACAACAACGCCGCCCGGGGGCCGGAGATTGCGGTCTTCGCCGGCGGGAGTCTGACCGTCTCGCACAGTAATATCCTCGACGGGCAAGCGGCGGCCTATGTCGAAAGCGGGAGCACGCTCAACTGGCAGAACGGGAATATCGACGCCGATCCCCTGTTCGTGGGCGGACCGTCCGGCACCTGGACTGCTGCTGGGACATACGATCCGGACACGTTCGAGATCACCTTCAATGACGCGAACGCCACATGGACGCCGAACGAATGGGCTGGGAGGCTGATCAACCCTGACACGACGCAGCCGCTTCAGATGCTGATCGTCGCCAACACCGCCAACACCATCACCGTTCTGGCCGAGCGGAACACTGTCGAACTCGGGACGTCCTGGGTCACGGGGACCGAGAACTACCAGATACATGACTTCCACCTGGGGACAGGCTCGCCTTGCGTCAATGCCGGCGACACGCTCGCCCTGCCCGCGGACGCGACCGATCTGGACTACGACGGAGACACCGCCGAGCCCATGCCGGTCGATCTCGACGGCCGTTCTCGCACGCAAGGATGCGTGGTAGACATGGGCACGTACGAGTTCGAGGTGCCCGCCGACCTGCCGGGCGACATCGACAGCGACTGCGATGTCGATCAGGACGATGTGGCGGCGTTCCAGGCCTGCCTGACGGGTGACGGAATCCCCCAATACAATCCGGTCTGCAATGATGCGCGGCTTGATGGGGATCTGGACGTGGATCAGGCCGATTTCGGGCTCCTCCAGCGATGTTTGAGCGGCCCGGACACTCTGCCGGATCCGCACTGCGCTGACTGAAACCCCACGACTGCCAACCGCCTCCCACAGTCGGTCAGCTCATGTCCGATCGGCTTGTCTCATGCGGCTGCGACGTCGCCGCCTCGGGAACAGGGGTGTAGGCAGCTTGGCGGTTCCTGGTTACCTTATTGGGCATGAGCCGCAATCAGCAGAAACGCAGTGTGCGATCAGCGTCCAGACAACCCCGTGGCGAGAGCACCACCGGGTCGGATCGCCCGGGCACAGCCCAAACAAGCACTAAGTCTCGAGCGATGCTGGCGGTCATGCTTGTCATCGTCGCAGTCGTCGTCTTCTTTGCTCATCGGGGGGCGTTGACGGCACAGGCACTTTCGATGAACGACGGTGACTATGTCGTTCAGAACTACCGGGTCCAAAATCCCAGTTGGCGCCACGCCGGCCTGTTCCTGACAGAGGTAACCAGACCGTCGATGGTCGAGGGCTACTATCAGCCGCTGGCCATGATCTCGCTGATGCTGGATTCGGCCATGGGCGGCCGGCCGGACCACTTGATGCCCTACCATCGCACGAGCCTGGTGCTGCACGTCGCCAACACTGTCCTGGTGATTGTCTTGCTCTACTTGCTGTTTCACCAGCCGGTGCCCGCGGTGCTGGTGGGCTTGCTGTTTGGGTTGCATCCGATGACCGTCGAGGTTGTCACATGGCTGGGCGAACGAAAGACGCCGCTGGCCACGTTCTTCGCACTCATCAGCATGATCCTTTACGTCCGATACGCACGTTCGGGCAGCCGCAAGACCTACGCCGCCAGCCTGGTGACGTTCCTCCTCGCCCTGCTGTCCAAGCCCACGGTCACGCCCCTGCCGGTCCTGCTGTTGCTGCTCGACTACTGGCCGCTGGGTCGATTGGATTGGCGCAGGGTCATCGAGAAGCTGCCGTTTCTTGCAATTGCCGTTGCTTCCGCCGTCATCACAGTCATCTCCCAGAGGCACGTGGATCTGACCGCAATGCAGGACATCTCCTTTGAGCAAAACCTGCTGCTCGTCTGCCACAATATCCTGTTCTATCCGCTCAAGATGATATGGCCGGCGAATCTGTGTTCGGTATACCCGTTTCCCGAGCCCATCGACGTGTCAAACGTGCCCGTTTTTCTCGGGGCCATCTGGACCGTCCTTCTCACCGGCGGCCTTGTGATATCCTTGCGATGGACTCGGACACTCATGACCGGTTGGCTGTTTTTTCTCGTCGCTCTAGCCCCCACGTTGCTGAACGTGGGATATGCCATGGGCGTGGCGGCCGACAAGTACGCGTATTTGCCGGCAGTCGGCTTTCTTCTCATCCTCGTCTGGCTATTGAGCTGGTTGTGGGTCAACGCTCCGACAGGTGTCAGTGTGAAGATGTGCCGATCTGCCATCGTCCTTTTCTTGCTCGGTGCGGCGGCCTGCTATGCCGTCGCGGCGGGCCGATACCAACTCAAGTGGCGGGATCCTGGCACATACTGCGAACACATTCTGAGCATTGCCCCGAAAACGGCGTGGGCTCACCAGGCACTTGCGTCATACCTGATCGATCAGAACCGGATCGACGACGCCGTGCAACACGCTCGGCAGGCCGTCGAACTCGACCCTGACAACTACAAGGGCCGCATCACGTACGGTGAGGCCCTGAGCCGTCAGAATGATACCGCTGGAGCGATATCGCAATTCAGCCAGGCAATGGCCGTCAAACCCGATTCGGCCGAGGCTCACAACGGCCTGGGAATGGCATACGGGGCGGCAGGCCAGTGGGACGAGGCCAGTCGCCATTTCGAGGCGGCACTCGATAGCCAGCCGCACTCTCCTGAGATTCTCTTTAACCTCGGAACGGCATATCTGTATGCAGGCCGGTTCGAGAAGGCACTGTCCTGTCTGTCCGAGGTGAGCCGCGACAAGCCCGACAACCCGGAAGTCACGGATCGCCTGGCTCAGACTCACTACTCATGGGGACAGACCCTGGCCAGGGAAAGCAGATTGGATGAAGCCTTGCCGCACTTCGAGAAAGCCACTGCCCTTCGACCTGAGGAACCGCAGGCACACAACGGCCTGGCGTACGCCTACATGGGTCTGGGGCGGACGGACGAAGCGATCAACGCGTTTCGCAGGGTTGTGGCACTGGCACCAAACAACGTCGACGCCCATTGTCAATTGGGGGATCTGCATATTCGGAAGGGTCAGACTGAGCTTGCCGTAAAGGCATATCAAACGGCTCTGCAGATCGATCCTCACAGCGGGCGGGCCAAGGCAGGCCTGGAAACCGCCCTGAGCACGCAGCCCACCGCAAGCCAACCCGGCTAGCCGTCCCTCGCTCTCTTCCCGGCGCAGGGGAGCAACAGGCCGCAGGTGAACCTCGCGGAGAATGCAGGCAACGCGCAGAAAAGAGGCCGCCGGACTGTTGGAATCCGGCGGCCTCCGTTTCTTACTGCTGAATCGCTGACGATTCAGCTCGGTCGCGTCTGATTAGCGACGACGACGGAGCAGCATCAGCGGCAGCCCGAGCAGCAACGCTGCGGCGGGCTCAGGAACAAACGTGAGATCGTAGGTGGCCCATGTGCCGCTGCCACCGCCATCGCCGACCTTCAGAGCAACGACGACCTCGGCACAGGTGGCGTGAATCTCATACAGGCCACCCGGAGGGTTCATCGGCGCAGCCTCAATGGGCTGCCATCCCCACGCCGGAAGGCCATTCAGGCCCCACGCATCGTGCTTGGCCACGATGTCTGCGGCGTTGCCGGTATCAATTCGGCTGATGATATCGGCATCGGTCCAGCCTTCGGTCGAGGTGAACATCATCACCTCGGCCCAGCCGGCGCCGTCAGTGTCGCCCGTCCACGTGCCCGTAATCTGGACAATCTCGCTCGGGAACGCGGGCAGACGCCAGAAAATGCCAGCGCTACCGGTGGGGGCTATGCTCAGGTTGAACACGCCGCCGCCCTGATCCGCCACGGTGGCCGCGTTCCCCCACGGGGCTTTCCAGGGAATCGCGTCGGCCAGATCCAGGTTGCCAGCGAAGGCCGGCGCAGCCATCGCCAACAGCACAACTACCATTGCCTTTTTCATACTTGTCTCCTCCTCATAAATAGACACCCGACATAACGGGACTCGATCGCTGTCCCGTAATGCCACACCTATTCACAGAACCGAACCGCGCGGTTCGTCATTCCGTGAGCGATATGCGACTTCGTTGTTCGAGCGGAAGACGTTGGCAGGTTGATAGGCTTAACCCTGCTTTTCCCGACCCTCGTTCTTTCGCTCTTCCCTCTCGTGCAGGACGATCTCACCATCGCAGAAAACCAACCTGATCCTCCGCGATGGTGGGGGATATCCCGCTTACTGCAATTGATCATACCCTGACGGTTGCCTGACTACAAGCGCAAACTTCTGATTTCTCGTGTTCCGAACGGAAAAATATTGCCCTGCTACCCGTTGAATCATATCTTCGGCCTGGTCTATCCAGACAGCTTATTGTCTTCGCTGTGATGCCGCTCATTTGCCTCAGCGTGCTACGGCTAGGCGTGACAGCAAGCCAAAGAAGCATTTGGTTCGAATCTAAACTATTGAAAATAAAGATTTTATCTACGACTACCTGAGGAAGTGCAATCCAGACCGAGCAGGATTGGCAGGCACCAGCTACGAAGCGAAAACAGGGCAGATTGAGGACAGGTTTCATTTAATCAACTTCTGATAACAAGACCTCCGGTAGTTGCTCGCTGAAGAACCATAACCCGTGTCGTGATACAGCCCTGATATGGCCCGCTTTCCGGACTCACTGATTCAACGCCGAGACAATCCCTGACGGGTCGGTGCCACGGTGAATTTGCCCGAGCCTTCTCGGCGATCCTAAACATCTGCCCTACCCGCGTCTGCCGCCCGCATCCACCGTGTTCCCCGCTCACCCCTACGAACAAAGACCGGCTTGTAGCCATGTATCCTCGGCGACAACCCCGACAATTGGTGCTAGCATGCCACGTCGAGGGGTGGTTCAGGTGCCACAGAACTTGGCAAGGAGACAGCAAACGCAATGTCGAATGAGGCGAAGATGCCGCGACGTAGCCTCCTTTCGGCCGGGGGTGTCGGCTGGCTTGCCCTGGGCGCGACGCTGGGTGCGGGAACTTGGGCGACCGCCCGGTTCCTGCGGCCAAACCCGGCAGGTCAGCAGGACGAAGACGTCGACGCCGGACCAGTGGAGCGCTACGCAGCCCTGACATCAGGACAGATCAGCGAGGCGGTCAGCGACAAGGGAATCTGGATCGGCCGGATTCAGGAGAGGATCGTCGCTATTGATGCGACCTGCACGCATCTGGGCTGCCGCGTGGCATGGGTGAGCAATGACGCCCGATTTCGCTGCCCCTGCCACGGCAGCAGCTTCGCCGCGGTTCGGCCTAAGGCCAGCATTGACCCGATCTG
>CAZTQK010000192.1:0-11402 GCA_964615635.1 uncultured Planctomycetales bacterium | reverse complement strand
GGGCTCGGCGGCGCGAAAAAGACGGCAAAAAGTGCCTGACCCGCTGTCTTGCACGGGTGCCATGCCCACGGCTCTGCGTGGGCATGCCTTTCCTCCAACTGAAGGCTGATTGCCGATTGTTGACGGCTTCCGGCTTCCGCGATCATATCTTCTCCCCGCACTCCGGACACACTCCGCTGATGTTGCCCGTCAGGTCATACCCACACGTGCGGTACACGCCGGAATGTAGGCGCTGTCGTCTGCGACGAACGCACTTTACGGGTGCTCGCATTCACTGGCCGGCGCCCGTCTGCTCGTTGCCCTTCCATTGGCGATAGCGAGCCAAAGCGGCGGCGTTCACTCTCCGCACTGGGCCGGCAAGCCCGCCGAGCCCGAGGCCTCGGACGATCATGTCTTCTGGCCGCCGCATCAACACTGAGGCACGAACGGCCTTTCATGCATGTGCCTGTTGCGGAACCAGAATACGCTCAGCACCCCGGCGGCGAATCCGCTCCCCCGATGCAGTCCTGGAGAATAACGAAATCAGCAATATCGACGTCGTCATCCGTGTCCAAATCGGCGTCGCCGCAGCCCGGCGGAACAGAGACGTTGGGGCCCGAGTAACAGTGCTGGAAGAGACCAAAGTCAACCTGGTCCACGTCGCTATCCCCGTCCATGTCGCCGAGCTGACGGAGCACGGTGACGGTAACGTCGCTGGTGGTTACCAGGGATCGGTCGATCACCGTCAGAGTGAATACATAGGTGCCCACCAGGCTCAGTCCCTGAACGGTCGTGCCAGGCGTCGATGGAGGATCGATCACCGGCGAGATACCGGTCGGGGCGCTCTTCACCGACCACCAGTGGGTGATGACATCCCCGTCGGGGTCGCTGGTTGTCGCCGACAGACTCGTGGTTGTCGCTGGCAGCTTCACTTGGGAAGGTGTCGCGGCAATTGCGGAGACCAGCGGAGCCGTATTCGTTGGGTACACCGGTACGACATGTTCCTGCGTGACCGTGTGCGTGGGATCGCTGATGTCGACCGCAAACACGTAATCGCCGGCAACAGTCATGTTGGAGACGGCGCAACTCGCGGCGGTCGGTGTCGCAAGGACCGCGCCGGCTCCCGGTGGCTGCGACGCAATTCGCCATTGATAGGTGCGCGTGTCATTCTCCATGTCCCAGGAGCCAGCCCGCAAACTGGTCGAACTCTGGGGCAGAGTGATCAGCACCGGGTTGCGGTTATGAACGTCGTTGGGAATGGGTGGTTGATTCTCGGTGAACACGGTGACCCGTACATCCCGTGTCACCGAATGTGTCGGATCGCTGACGGCAACGGTGAAGATGTAGTCGCCCGGTTGGGTCAGGCCGGCCGCATTGGTGGTCGCGGCGGAGGGGGTATCCAGAACTGCAATCGCCCCGGCCGGCTGCGAGCTGACCGACCAGGAGTATGAGATGGCGTCCAACTCGGGATCGGTGGCCGTGGCCGAGAGAGTCACGCTGCTGTTGGGCTGGATGAGATACCCGCTGGTGGCTTGCCAGGTCGTGGGCACCGGCGGCTGATTGCCGCCTGGATGAGAGTGGATGGTCAATACGGCGCCGGATGGCACATCGATCGTGAGCGTGCCGCCTGCGGCGACCGTTCGCGCACCGAGTTCCTGGTACGGTCCGCCGCCGTTGTTGTGGCTGGCGGAGTAGTCGCCCGCCGGCAGGCCGCTAATGACGGCCCGCCGGTCTCCGGCGCCATTGATCAGAACAACAGTACTCGTTGCTCCTTTCGTGAAAGCCAGCACCTTGAGGTTTGTGTCGTCCGAGGTTGCCCCGATCCGCACGGCTCCCGGCCGAACGTAATGCAGAAGCTGGCGAAAGGCCCAGTACTGGCTGTTCTTGGCGACGCGGTTGTAGCTGTAGGTGAATTGGCTGGAGAGGCCATAGACCTCCCACACCGACACCCCGCCGAGCGTCAGGTCGTCGTACAGAATGGCTGTGGTGAGGCTCATGTACTCGGTCTGGCCGGTCGGGATCCCCCTGGAAAGGCCGAAGTCGCGAATCTGGGTGCGATACGGGTCATTGGTGCCGTAGAGGTGATAAGTCAGCAGGCCGATGTAAGGCCAGATCACCGTGTCATTCTTCAGGGCGTTGATAAATCCCCAACTCGTGTTCGCGCTCACGGCCTCGGGAAACTGAATGCGCGTCGTCAGACCGAGCGATTGAAGCTTTGGGCCGAGGACCTTGATCATCCGAGCGACTTCGTTCTCCCAGAACGGGTTGCCGTTGCCCGCTTCGTTGAGAATGCAGTAGTAGTCCGCGGTCAACCCATACGTGTTCTTGACATAGAGCAGAAGCGAGGTTGCGTACTCCGCATATTCGCCCGGACTGTTGAACATCCAGACCGGAACGCTCCCGGTGCTGCCGCCGTCGAAGAAGGACGGGCTGACGTAGAACTGGAAGGGATCGCCATTGGCTTCGACTCGCTGTTTGAAGGGGACGACGAACTCGTTCATGCGCTCGTCCAGCACGGTCGTGTTAAACGCCGCCCAGTTGGTATCCTCGGGATCGCCGTTGTCATTGAACCACTCCCATCGCCGCGTTTCGGGGGAATTGCCGCCGGGCGGTTCGACGCGCAAACGCGTGAGCCCGAGATCATCGACAGACTCGCGGATCAGCTCATTGACCATGGCCGGGGTGAACCAGGGTGGGGTCCAGGACGAGGCTCCCCAGCCCAGGATGGTCTGATTCTGCGTGCCGGGAGCAAGTGTCACCTGAACATCCCCCCGGGCTGCAGGGACGATGAGCATGATGAGCCCGGGCAACAGGAGCAGCCACCGGCACCGGTATCGAATTCCAGGCATGAAGTCGGCCTCCTCTCATTCCACTCCCCTAGTTTAGCACATCATGAGGGGGGAGTTCGGCAGGTAAGGGTAGGCGAATCGCGATCAGGCCTGTCCTCGTCGAGCCCTAAACCCTTGTCATTTCGAGTCTTTGCTCCTTCAGGCGATCAGATCGCAAGAAAAGGGCAGAATGCTGCTTGACCGACACCTTGACGACAGATATAGTCAATGTGGTGACTACATCAGTAGGCTGATCGGAGCACGCCATGCCTCAAGTCAATCTCGGACAGGCGGAGTGGGAAATCCTGCAGTACGTCGGCGAGCATCATCCGGTCACCGTCCGCGAGGTGGCCGACCACATGGCGGACAACAAGGGTCTGGCTCGCACCACGGTTCTGACGGTCATGGAGCGGCTGCGAGCCAAGGGGTTTCTGGTCCGCCGCAAGCAGAACGATATTTACCGGTACTCGCCGAAGAAGTCGCTTGCGGAATTGACCCAAGGACTTGTCCAGAGCTTCGTGGACAACATGCTGAACGGGACATTATCCCCGTTTTTCGCTTACCTGTCCCGTTCGGACAAGGTCAGCGATGAGCAGCTCAGAGAACTCAAGAAGCTGGTCCGGGATCTGGAGTCGCATCGTGGCGAGGCAGCGAAATGATCGCTTGGGGCATTGACTTCATCCCGTTCACTCACGCCTGGCTGGCGACGCTGCTTCGAGCGTCCTGGCAGGGCGCGATCGCCGTCGGCCTGGTGTGGGGCCTGTGCCGGTTGGTACCCCGCATTTCACCCTCGGTCCGCTGCTGGCTGTGGCGCCTGGTGTTGCTGAAATTCCTGCTTCTGTTCGTCTGGCCCGCTACGATCGATCTGCCGTGGCTGCCCGCCGACGGTTTCTGGGGCGGCGTCAAACGGGCCGAGACCCGGCAGCCGACGACCGGTGAAGTCCGCTCTCTCCCCGGGGCCGTGTCCGCAGGCGGCGAGAGTGATTTCGCAGCCGATTCGGCTCGTTCCGACACCGCCCAGGCCAGCGGCATCACGATCGGCAGCATTCTCTGGGCAGCCTGGCTGCTGGGAGTTGCCATCGTAGCGGTTGTCCTGTTTATGCGGGCCAAGGCCGCCCGGCGTTGGCGGAAGCGATGCACGCTGGTCAAGGACGCGGATATTCTCACGGTCTGCGAAGATCTGGCCGACAAACTCGGCGTCTATCAGCCGCCGGTCCTCTTCGTCAGCGAGGCGTGCGAGAGCCCGGTGGTTTTCGGAGCTCTGCGCACCTCCGTGGTGCTGCCAGCCAGGCTGCTCGACCGGGCCGACTCGAAGCGGCTGCAACTCATCCTGCGCCACGAGCTGGCACACATCCGCCGTGGCGATCTGATCTGGAACTGGGTTGCGACAGCCGTCTGGGGCCTGTTTTTCTTCCATCCGCTGGTGTGGGTCGCTTTGCGAGAGTTGCGGCTCAACCAGGAACTGGCGTGCGATGCTTGCGCGGTCGAATCGCGTGACGCGTCGCCGGCCGACTATGGGGCCCTGCTGGTCGAACTGGCGGAGCAAACGAAGGCGCCTTCCAACATGCTGGTGACGGTCGGCGTCGTTGAATCCTTCGAGTTTCTCAAAAGCCGGCTCAAGGCCATGAAGGACTCGGGCGATCGTTCCGATTGGGGCAAGTCTCTGTCCATCTCGTTGCTTTCGCTGGCGGTCATCGGACTGCTACCGTGGCGACTTGTTGCCCAGGCTCCCAAGGCCGTCTCGGCCGGAGCCTCGGGCTTGTCGACGACGACAGGGCCGCCTCTGGCGATCGTCTCGGCCGGAGAATTCACGATCGCCGTCGATCGAGTGCGCTGGGCCCAGGGCAAAGTGACATGGATGGACAGTGGTTTCCCGGTCGGCGCCAATTTCGTAACCGGGGGCCGAGATGAGCAGTCGCCGGAATCCGACGCCCACGCTCTGCGGACAAATGAGCTTCCCAATCTCGTGGTGGACCTTCGCGCCGGCATCGCCGGAGACAGCCCGAGTCATCTCGTGTGCACCGTTTTCGGCAAGGTCCGCGCGGACGATGATCGTGGCTCGGCGATCGGCGCCCCGTACCTGCCGGCTCACTTGAAGATGCAGCTTCAAGGTGTCGATTACCCGACGGGCAACGGGTATGCCGCCGCTCACCTGATGGTCAGAGACCGGCGTGCCACGCGGATCAAGTCGCTCACCGGAGACCTGCTGGTTATGGAGGTAGAGCTGTGGCAAGCCGCGTTCGAGGGACCCGAGCTGAGCACGGTTTCCACTCGCCTGTTCGGCGATGCCGCGGTTCGCCTGAACCGAGTTGAGTCCGCACCGGACGGCCTCACGGTGAGCGCCGATATCCTGGCCGTCACAAAGGAGAAAGCTCTTGAGGCGATGCTCAGTGCGGACAGCCCGCGCAACCGGCTGCGAGTCGTGATCGAGGACAGTGCGGGCAACGTACACGAATGCACGAGCCTCGCGGGGGGCGGTGGCGGTGGGGGAGCAGGTGCCGGCGCGTTTGTCCTCCCCGGCGATGGAGGCGGCGGAGAGTACGGCCAGAGCTGGAGCACGGGCGGCGCGAATCCTCTGGCATCATACAGCTTTGGATTCGCGTCTTTGCCGGAGGGAGTCACTGTCCGCAGGATTGTCTGCACTGTAACCGAGCCGCTGGGGCCGCCTCGGCGAACAGCGTTCGAGTTTGCCGACCTGCCGCTCCCATGATGTGCGAGAGGCTTAATGGAATCGTCAAGGCGTTTGTGCTGTTCTCAAGGAGATGCGAGGCCATGACAGACCTGCACAGTATCACACGTTGCTGGAAGGCCCATTGGCTGCCGCTGGCGTGTTTCGCGATGGCGGGCCTCCTCCCATGGTCCCTGGAAGCCCAGGTTACGGGCAGCAAGTCGCGTGGCTCTTACGTGCCTGCGACCCAGTCACAGGGCAAGCCTCCAAGGAAACCCGCACCCAGAACCACGGCCACTCGGCCGGCCCTGGCGACGGTGTCATCAGGCCCCTTCAAGATCTCGGTCGAGGACGTACGCCGCGTCAAAGGCAAACCGACCGTCGCGCTCGAGGACAACGGCTTTCCGATCCAGGCCAATATCCTGAAAGAGGAGAATAAGCGGGATGGGTCGGGCTTCTCGACACACTCCTCGGGCGGGTCCGGCGGAGGCGGCGCCTCCGGCGGCGGGGCAAGCAGTGCATGGGGCGGAACCATTGAAATCGATCACCTCAATCTCGTGGTGGACCTCCGAGTCCGCAGACCGAAGAACAACCCCAACCACCTCCTTTGCGCGGTACTGGGCAAGGTCGACGCCAAGGATGACGGCGGTGCGGCCATGAGCGCCCCCGATCTGCCCGCGCACCTCAAGGTGGCGCTGAGCGACTTCGACTACCCGGAGGGAAGCGGCTATGCGGCCGTTCACTTGAATCTTGAGAATGAGAACGCCAGGAGCCTCAAGTCGCTCGCCGGCGATCTGCTGGTCATGAACGCGCGCATCCAGACAACCAGCTTTGAAGGCCGCGAATCCAACGTTGCCGTCACGCGGCAACTGAAGGGGGTGCAGGTGCGTCTGGAGAAGGTGGAAATCACGGAGAAAGGCATCAGAGTCGCCGCCGGAGTCTCCATGCCCAACCCGTTCACCGACAAACTCAACTTTCACAACATGCACGACCGGCTCCGCGTCGTGCTTGAGGACAGCAAAGGCATGATTCATGAACCGCGAACCGCGACGGGCGGCAGCAGCGGCGGCGGCGGCGGAGGCACGTTCTCTTCGTCGGGCGGCGGCGTGCGGCGAGGCGGCCGCGGCGGACCCGGGGAGTCACTCCCCATGGCATCCTACAATGTGAGCTTTGCTCCGCTGCCGGAGGGCGTCAGCATGCGGAAGATCAGTTGCACCGTTACCGAGTTGCTGAGCACGCCCCAGCGGGTCGCGTTCCGGTTCAACGACCTGCCGCTCCCGCCGGCAGCCGCCGCCGGCGGCCGGGAATGAATGTCACGCAACCCCACACAGCCCGACGATGTAGCCGGGCAGGATTACGTGTTATATAGATCTTAAAGGAGGCACACACATGAGTCGTGTCAAGGACATCCTATTGGTCATTGGACTCGCGGTGACGGTGCCCGCCTCGGCGGCCACGTTGTTCGACGTGTCGGTTGATCTGACCAGCGCCGGCCCGCCGTATCCCACCTCGCCGACCCAGACGAAGCTCTTTCAGGGCAGCTTGCCCGCCCCCACCCAGGTGGGCTTGATCAACGTGGGCCTTCAAAACGTCACCAATGCGCCGCTGTCCGCATATGTGCGGGCATGGGATTCCGCCGGCGGGCCGGGAGCGCTTGGATCGTCGGCATTCCTTGGGGTCTTTTTGGACATGTCGCAGCCGGCGCCTCCGCCGACGTCCAGCAGCTTCTTCGACATCTGGTTTGAGCCGCTCGCCAACGGCGGGCAATCGGGCAGCGTCGTGGGTGGCGGCGGCGGTTTCGGAGGTGGCGGAGGCACGTTTTCCAGCTACTTCGACGCCTCGATCAGCGTGGTGACCGACGGTGGCGGGCCGAGGCTGATCCGCCTGCACGCCGACGCGCCCCCGGCCTCAGGCCAGCCGGTACACTTTGAGTACGGCAGCAGCGTACAGATCGTTAGCGGCAAGCTCCACATCATGCCCAAGCTCGTGTTCGACGGGCCGGTAGACAACGCCTTGCCGCTGTTTACGATTGCCATGACGCCCGAGCCCGAGTCGATCCTCCTGCTCTTGGCTGGCGCGGCACTGTTTCGGCGGCGCGTGGCGAGATAAGGCACTGCTTGTTTCACAGCAGCGACCGGCAAGCCCGGGATCACAGCCCCAGGACCTGCTTCAAGGTAGGCGTCAGCCGGCGGGCGATGAGACTGTAGCCAAAATCGGTTGGGTGCACGCCGTCTCTCGAAAGCCCGTCATGATCTTCGAGTCCCAGCAGGTCGGGGCCTTCGAGCAGGTACAGTTTCTTGTCGCCAGCCTGCAAGAGTTCCTCGACGGCTTCGCGCATGACCGTGCGTGTGTGCACGCTTCGCTGCGAATACTCCTCGCTGTGCGTTTCCAGCGAGGAGGTGATCGGCGTCACACACACCAATGGCGTGTCGGGATGCGATGCTCGGACCATCTGCAGCATGCGCTTGTATGCCGTCTTGTCCTGCATGCCGTAAGATTTTCCGAGGTCGAACACGTAACAGCAGGCCGGGATCGAGTTGATCAGATCGACGACGTTCGCTTCGGCCTTGCCCGCGCCGCCGAACCCGAGATTGATGAAATCGACGTTCAGTTCGCGTCCCAGGATGGCCTCGTAGGTCATCCCCGGCTTATACGCTCCACTGCCCTGGCACACCGATGAGCCGTAGAACACGATCGGCAGCGGTTTGGCAAATCTCTGCTGCGGCTCGCGAAAGACCGTTTCCTTGTCCACGCCGACCGCCTTGACGACCAATTCTTGACGGTAGGGCAGGTAGACGACGATTTCCTTCTCTTCTCTGCCGAGGCCGGTGAACAGCGTCAGACTGATTTCAGCGTTCGGCTCTTCGGCGGCCACGGAACGCAAGAACCGGCCGTTGACATACACGTCAAGGTAGCTGGAGTTGCCTTTGCTTTGGGTGAGAACCTTCAGCCCGAGTAATGCCGTGTTGCACTGGAGCAGGAGCCGGCTGCCCGAAGGAGCTCTGCTTTGCCGTTTGACGCCACTGGGCAGCGAATCGAATATCCCGGCCGGCATTCGCCACAGCTTCGGCTTGTTCTCGTCGAACCAGTGCAAGCCGAGCACTTTGAATCGTGCGGAGTCCGGGAACGGGAACCACTCAACGTCGAGTCGCTGCTTTGCCTTGGTAACGCCTTCCTCCTCGGTGGTCTCCCGGACAGCGGGCTGACTGCCCGCAGCCAGCATCTCTTGCCGATCGTCCTCGTCGGCCGCCCAGGCGGACAAGCCCGGCATCGCCAAACCCAGGATCACCACGAGCTGGCCGATCGTCGCAGTTGGCCGTGTATTCATTGACGTGTACTCCTGAGGGAGTCCTCGACCCGGTCGCATTGTCGGACTCCGGCAGGGGCATTATAGCGTCACCTGCGGATCAGATACGCGCCCTGTTGATGTCCGATTCCCTCGCCCTTATCCTCGCAGGTCAATGGGCAGTTCATGCGCTTCGACTGCGAGGGAGCAATCACAATGATCCAATCACTCTGCAGTCTTTTGGCCTGCATGTGCACGGTTTCGTTGGCAGTTGCGGCCTCGCCGAACTGGCGGATTGTGGTCGATCTTGGCCCATACGGCTCCGCTGAGGAGGCCGCTGCCTCGTACAGGAAAGTGAACTGGTTCGACGCTGACTTGACCGACGACACAGTCTGCACTGAGGCATTCGCGGCAACGGAGCTGCGCCACTATCTGTGCAGGATGACCGGTGTCGATCCCGAAGACACGGAGCGATTCGCGATTATCGATGACGACACAGAGGTCTCAGGCGACGCGATGCTCGTTGGCGCCATCCAATCCAATCGGCAAGTCGCACGCCTCGCAGCATCCTTGGATCTTGCCGAAAGGAAGGAAGCGGTCAGCGGCGGGTTTCAGATCAGGAGTCGACCACAGGGGGACGGTGGCTTGGTCGTACTGGCCGGCGACGACCGCGCCGGAACGCTCTACGCCGTCTATACCTTCCTCGACGCCCTGGGGGTACGCTGGTTCGCACCGGGCGAGATCCATGAAGAGGTTCCGCGTGTCGATCGGCTCACCGTTCCCGCTCTGAGCATCCGCGAGACGCCCGCGTTTTACACGCGAGGCTTCTGGGCATGGGAAGACCGCGCCCCGAACGACTTCTTTCTCTGGATGGCTCGCAACAGGATGAACCTTTGGACGGTCGCATGCCACGACCCGGCATCGCTGAAGCGTCTTGGGATGACCCTGACCTGCGGTGGCCACCAGCACATGCCGCGGTTTATGAACCCGACCCACGAGTATCCGTACCGGCAGGCAGGCTTCGACGGCAACGAAGGCAAACCCGAGGACCCCTATCCCAAGGGAGAAGGCAAAGGTGACACCGACGGCGACGGCCGGCTCAGCTATGCCGAGGCTCACCCCGAATGGTTTGGCTGGCAGGATGGCAGGCGCAGTTTCAAGATCAAGGACGAGTTCGGCGACAACTTCTGTACGGCGAACCCTGGCGTCGTTGCCGAGTTCACCAAGAACTTGGTGAATGATCTGGCCGTGGGGCAGTGGAGGTGGGCCGACCGCATTCAGTTCTTCATGCTCGACGGCGGCCGATGGTGCACCTGCGAGAAGTGCAAGGCCCTCGGCGAACCCAACGATCGCAGCGTGCTGCTCGTCCACCAGCTTCGCCAGGCGATTGTGCGGGCTCACAAGAGCGGCCTGCTCAACCGTGACCTGTCGATCGTGTTCTCCTGCTACACGGGTTACCTCGATCCTCCGTCACGGCCGCTGCCCGTCGACTTCGACTACGAGCACTGCATCGCGGGTTTTTACCCGATCCGGCGGTGCTTTGCTCACACCTTCACTTCGCCGGACTGCACGGAGTTCAACACCATCGTCCACGGCAAGTACAAGGGCTGGTTCCTGGCGCCGACGCACCAATACCACGGCCAGTTCTTCGTCGGCGAGTACTACAACATCTCGCGCAACAAGAACCTGCCCTCCGGCTTCTCGCACTCCATGGCTGTCGACATCCCGTACTACTACCGGACCGGCGCGCGACACATGGACTACATGCACGTGCCGCACACCAACTGGGGCACGCGGGCGCTGACCGACTACCAATTCGCCCGGATGCTCTGGAATCCCGGCCTGGACGTGAATGCGATGCGCGATGACTACTTCCGCAAACGCTACGGCGATGCGGCGGAAGTCATGCGTGTATTCTACGACCGCCTCGAACTGGCCCTGTGCAACGCGAAGATGCTGAAGTACAAGCTGGCCGGCGGTCTGGCTTCGCAGTCCGCCAAGCTGTTCCCCATGGAGCACCAGCAATACGAGCCGACGCGGTATGCTCACAACAACGGTCCTTCGCTGCTGGAGAGCGTGGCCGAGATGCGGGCCTGTCGCGAACTGATCGACTACGCCTTGTCCAAGGACTTGCCGGAACGCATCCGGGCCAGGATCGGGGAAGATGCCGACCTGTTCGCGTATGGCGAAAACACGGTTCATTTCTACAACCACATGGTGCTCGTGGATCGACACCTGCGGGCCGGCCGGAAGGATCTTGCCCGGCAGGAACTCGCGAAGGCGACAGTCTGCGCCCGCATGCTCGAGGCCGACACCCGGTCGACGACTTGCGCCTCGGCACACGCCAACGCCCCCAACGGCCTGGAGGCCAGCTACGCGGGCAAAGCGTTCAAGCGATTCCGGGAGAAGCTGTCTCAGCCCGGCTCGGCGACGACCAGAGAAGCGAAGAGACAGTAGAGGCGGCAAGCGTGCAAAACGGGGGGGCAGGTGACGCTGTTCGACGTGTCGGTTGATCTCACCAGCGCCGGGCCGGGAGTGCTCAGTTCCTCGGCTTTCCTCGGCCTCTTCCTGGCTGCTTCGCAGCCGCTGGAGTTTGGCACTTTCCCGGCGTGCCGATACTCGCCCTTGAGGCCTCCGTCAC
>CAZTQK010000191.1:0-11409 GCA_964615635.1 uncultured Planctomycetales bacterium | reverse complement strand
AGAGGAACTCAACTCAACAGGCTGTCACGCGAAAGCGATCAGAGATCAGGGTTCCCTGCGCCGAATGGAGTGCGATGGTCTCGCCAGGCGCCGCCATCGGGCATCAGACCTGGTGGCGGCACCGGCTCGACTGAGAGTGTCATTTCTTCTCGGCGACGGCTTTCCGGGCGACTTCGAGCCGCTCCTTGAGCGTTGCGTCTTCGGGATTGGCCTTGGCCAACTGCTCCAGGTACTTGATCGCTTTGTCGTACTCCTTGCGTTCAAAGTGTGCGTCCGCCAGCCCCCACATGCCTGCATTGGGCCCCGGTGCTATCTTCAACATCTTCTCCCACGTCGCGATAGCGTCGTCCACCTTTCCTTCGGCCTTGAGGCAACGAGCCAGTCCGTTCATGGCTCCAACGTGCTTGGGATCGAGTTTCAGGCAGATTTCGAAGTGCTTCTTTGCCTCGGCGGCTCTTCCTCGGTTGACCAGGCAGAAACCGAGCCCGTTGTGCGCATTGCTTTCGTTCGGGTTGGCCTTGACGGCCTTCTCGAACTCCGCGGCCGCTCGCTTCATGTCGCCCCTGTTGAAGAAGCCCCAGCCGCGTTTGGACTCTGCTGATTGCGCCTTCGGGTCAGGCGGTTCGATCATCTGCCGCAGATCGGCATCGAGTTTCTTCGCCTTGGCAGCCGCCATCATCTTCTTGGCGATTTCATCGTTCGGCTCGGCGGCGAGCAGTCTCTCAGCCCACTTGCCGGCCTTGTCAAACTGCCCCTGGAGCAGATACATGCGGGTCAGGCCATGCCATGCCGCCGAGGCCCCCAATTCCGCTGACTTCAAGAGCGGTTCCTCCGCCTTCTTGTAGTCTCGTATTGAGATGTAGTACTGGCCGAGTCCGTTGAGGGCCGCGCCGTGCTCGGGTTCGAGCTTCACACATTTGGAGAACGCCTCTTCCGCTTCCGCACCGTTACCCTGGTTCAGCCGACTCCATCCCAGGCCGTTCCAGGCATTCGCCAGCTCCGGGTCAAGTTTAACCGCTTCGCTGAACGCTTCCTCGGCCTCGCTCAGCCTCTGCTGTTTCCAGAGCGCCCATCCCTTGTTGGTGAGCGCGGCCGCCTTGGCCAGGTTTGCATCTCCATTCGGGGCCGGCTTCGTTTCCGGCAAAGCGGTCATCAGTCCGATGGTGATTCCCACTGCTGCAAGGATCCTGATAGTTCCTCCAACCCACCACCGCCGGCGATGCCGACGGTGTCGTTCATCGCGTTGCAGCGATGCGAGCAGCCGCTCGTCGGGCTGCAGCATCGCCCGGTTCAGCCGTGCCTCCTCATCGGTCGTCACCGAGTCGGCGCGCGGACTGTCCGCCACTTCGACCTCACGATTCGTTCCCATGGGTTCGCACCGATCCTATGTCAAGCCGTCTTATATCCCCTTGATCAAACGGGCCGCCTCCTCGGCGGTCATCTTCCCGGAATCCACCGCATCCAGAATCGTCCCCTCAACCTGGCGAGTCTTGGCGATTTCGGTGCGCAGTGCTTCGATCACCTTGTCCAACCGCGACCGAACCGTTGGATACGAGATGCCCGTCTGCTCGGCGATTTCCTTGAGGCTCCCGCCGGCAAGGACAAACATCTCGATAAACCGTTGGTGTTCGACCGGCAGATTGGCCAGTCTCTGCATCGGGAAGACCGCCTCAATCTGAACGCTACACCGGTGGCAGGTCATCCCGGTCACTGTCATGGGGCCGTGGCAATAGGGGCAGTCGTTTCCAATCAGCGGCTCTGGCATACACGTTTCTCTTCTCTTTTGGTGCCTATTATGCGCCATAGATCAATAAAATGCAAGTGCGACTAGGTGAAAACTCAATTTTTTTTAGTTTCCTGTTCTTCCGGCACAACGTGAGACAGGTGACCAGGAGACAACCCTGTCTATGCGCCAGATTCGGCAGCGGCGACTCCGGCTCTCCGGGGCAAGCCGCCAAGCCTCTTGCCCGCCGGCTCCGGGACCGGTGCTGCGCTTGTGCCTCACGTTGACGACTGCCGGTCCACTCGCAGACGATGGCGTCCGGAAGCCGGCGGTTGCCGTGCAGGACGCACCTCCGGCTTGCAGGCTCTGTTCAAGAAGCCTCGATTCTGCTCCGGCCGCAGTCATATTTGGCACGACTGCTACTGCGGGTTAGACTACGCCGCTGGTGTGTTCAGCCAAGTCATGGAGTGCTCGCCGGTGTTTTCGTATCCTGCAAACCTGCGCCGTGCTGGGGCGGTTAAGGTACTTGTCATTGTCCTCGGTGTGATCTTCGCGGGGTTCATTCTGATCTGCGCGGCATACTTCATATTAACCTACTTCAAGGGTAAGCCACTGGTTGCCGAGGGGATTCGCAACACGGCCGCGACGCCGCTGGATTCCACCGAGCTTTCGCAAGCACAAAGAGATCGTATCCAAGCCTGCATCGACAGACTCGTGACGGCAGTCGACAACAACAAGATCAACGTTATCCAACTGGGTGTCATCGGCGAGGAGATGAAATCCGGGCGATATCACAGTCTTTCTCTCATTGAGGTGGCACGGAGCCGGATCGCCGGCTTGCTGCAGCACGACGCGAAACGCTCGGAAGACGCATCGTCAGTGATTGACCGTTTGGCCCGGGGGGTACAGCAGGGACGAATCGGCCGCGATCAACTGGCCCGTGTTCTTGATATCGTGACAACAAGTGATGAAGTGGGCGATCGCGCGTCCAAAACCGAGTTAACCGAGGTCGAGGCCGAGGATTTCCTCGAAGCTGCTTTGAAGGAAGTCGACCGGGCTGAAATCCCCAACGAGCCGTACCAAGTAGATCTGGCGGGCGAGTTGGAGAGAGTCCTCAACAAGGTGCTGGGCAGCGCGTCATCGGGCTCTCCGGCTGAGTCGGACGGCCCCGAGGCTGTCTCGGAGACGCCGGCCTCGTCTGAGAGCCACAAGCCCTCCGAAGAGTAGAGAAGGGCGAAGCTTCCTGCACCTCGACGCGGGAGCGAGATCATGATCAACCGTCATACGAGGCTTCAACGCGGGGGGGTGCTCAAGGTTCTGCTGATCGTCTTCTTCTCGCTGGTGCTGGTTTGCGCCGGCCTGGTCACGCTGGCGATCATGAACGGCCGCAGCCTCCTGGCCTGGACGGTATCGAAGCCGCTGAACGCAGTTATCGAGCAGTGCTCGCTGCCCGAAGACCAGAAGATCCGTCTGAGCGCAAGCCTGGACGGGCTCATCAACGACTTTCGGGACAAGCGGATCAGCTTCGCCCAGTTGAGCGCGGTCTTCCAGGAGCTTGTCGAGGAGCCGTTCATCGATCTCGTGCTGATCGAGATCGTGCGAGGCGAGGCGGCGAAGTCCGGTCATTTCGGCGACCAGGACCTCTCGGACATCTCACTGAGTCTGGACCGTTTGCAGAGAGGAATCGTCGAGGGCACGCTTCGCGGTGACGCCGTCGCCACGACGATGGATTGCGTCTCCGCAGCGCAGCCGGGCGGGACCCGGCAGCTCAAGCAGCCTGTGACGCGAGCGGACATCGCGGAGTTGATGGCCGCGGCTGCGAAGCACGCCGACCAAGCAGGCATCCCGCGAGAACGATACCAAGTGGACATCGCGGGTGAGCTTCAGGGAGTAATCGATCGACAGCTTGGCAGAAGCACGGGTACCGCACCTGCGGCCCCACCGGCACTCAAACCCATCGAGGTGCCGGAGCCCCCGGTGGCGCCGGCTCCGCCGCTTTCTGCGATCACACCCACGCCCGCCACGCCAATCCCGACACCGGTTCCAGTGCCCGTTGCACCGCCGCCAGCGCCATCCGTGACCGTGCCACCGTCACCGGTGAGACCCTCGCCGGCTCCAGTGCGCCCGCCCGCGCGACCGGTCCCAGGCGTGGTGCAACCCAAGCCGGCCCAGCCCGTTCAGCCCAGGCCTCCGGCGGCTCCTGTGGTTCGGCCCAAGACGCCGGTCCCCCCACTGTCAAAACGTGTGGGACCGCCGCCGGTGTCCTCAAAGCCGGCCGGCCAAGCGGTACCGTCGGCCACACGGCCTGCCTCCATTCCGCAAACCAAGCCGGCAGCAACTCGGTCAGCGGCCATTCCCAAGCCGCGCCTGGCTACCAGACCGGCGCCAGTGCCCAAGCCGCCCCAGACTACCCCGGTAGCTCTGCCGCCGCTCACTAAGCCGGCCGTACCGCCAGCCACCAGCCCAGCCCCGCCACCCGTGCCTGCACCAGTTGCAGCCGCACCGACGGGGGTCGGGCTCCCTGCAGTCCGCGCACCGGCCGCTTCGGTCACACCACCAGCCACGGCCCCGGTACCCCTGCCGACAGGAACCGCCCCTGCAGCGGCAACGCAGCCCTGACCTGGCCCGCCGCCCAGACCTCAGCCACCGGTCATACGTCCGCAATCCGCCCACTTGGCGGCTATGATGGGGAGATGCCGGAATTACCCGAAGTCGAGATCGTGCGTCGAGGTGTTGCCAAGCGGATCACCGGCTGCACGATCGAGTGGATCCGCCTGAACCGTGCCGACGTGGTGCATGGCACAGCAATACCGCTGTGCGCCGCGCTGCACGGGCGCCGGGTCAAGCGTGTCGAACGCGTCGGCAAACAAATCCTCATCGAGATCAACCGATGTGTCGCCTTGATGGTTCATCTCGGAATGACGGGGAGACTGACTGCAGTACCCCCGGAGATGCCGATCGAACCGCACACGCACCTCCGCATCAGTTTCCGCAAATGCAGCTTCGAGCTCCGCTTCAGCGACCCTCGCCGATTCGGCGGTATCTGGTTTCTGGATAAGGCAGCCGGCGAGGTCGGGTGGGTCGGTCGGCGACGGCCACTGGTCGGCCCGGATGCTCTTGAGGTGTCGTGCAAGGAATTCGCCGGTCGGCTGGCTCATCGGCGGCAGATCAAAGCCCTGCTGCTCGACCAGCGGGTCCTCGGGGGCGTTGGCAACATCTACTGCGACGAGTCGCTGCACCGGGCAGGGATTCACCCGGCCACACGGGCGGATCGCCTCAGCGACGGGCAGATTCGGCGTCTCTACCGGACAATCAGGACGGTCCTCGCGCAGGCAATCAGGGCCGGCGGATCGAGCATCAGCGACTATCGCAATGCCGACAATGCTCCCGGCTGGTTTCAGGTGCGTCACCGGGTGTACGACCGCAAGGGCCAACCCTGCCGCCGCTGCAAGACGGCGATCGAGCGTCTGGTTGTCGCCGGCCGCGGGACGTTCATCTGTCCAAAGTGCCAACCGCCGCGGCGGGTTCGATCTCGCAGGCCCCCAAGAAAGCACACCTGACTCGGCTGGTGTCGTCCGACGGGTGTGTGACAGATCCGGCGGGCATGCTCTGTGGGTGCCACTGGCGGCTTATCGCGAGCCACGTCGAGCGGCTTGCCCGCCAGTGCAGGCCTGAGAAACAGAAGACACTGGCAGACAAGCTGCCAGTGGCAGCCGCCTGAGGTGTCACGGTCCCTCGTCTGACTGGCACCACTGGCCAACCTTCACTTTCGCGGTTATAAATGTCGTCGTCGGGCGCCGTCGCCGGAGTGCCCCAATGGAACCAACACCCATGAGAACGGCCAGATTCCTCACGATCGCACTCGTCAGCACGATCTTGGCGGTCGCCGGTTGCCAGGCGCCCCCGCAACCTGCCGGCCCGACCCTCGGCATGGTGCCCGCCGAGAGCCCGGAGCGGGTCAATCGCCTTTGGGACTCGGTGGAGACCACCTTGCTGGCATTCAACTTCGGCATCGACCGCCGGGACCGCGTGCAGGGAATCATCACCACGCTCCCGGAAACCTCGGCCAACAGCTTCGAGCTCTGGCGCGTTCAGCCGACACCGGCGTACTACTGGTGGGAGAGCAATATCCACACCATCCAGCGTCGTGCGGACGTGTACCTCCGCGAGGCCCCTGCCTCGGGCCGCTGCGAACTCGAAGTGAAAGTCGATCGCTACCGCCTCAGCCTGGAAGAGCGGCAGGTCGACAATGCCGCCGCCGCGATGCGGCTCTATAGCCGGGAGGCGCCCACCCTGTCGGGCCAGATGGTCGGATCACGCCAGTCTTCCCACTGGATCCACCTCGGCCGCGACGGTTTTCTGGAGCAGGCCATCCTCGACGCAATCATCAGAGAGCACAGCAAGTCAACGACGACTGCGCCGGCAAGCGATTCGGCCTCCATTGTCGCCAATGAGGGATAGAGGCACCCTGCCCGGTTGTTCTCCTGCGTACGCTCAGGTCACCGAACAATCAAGTCCCTGCCTTCGCGGCATATGCCTCTCGGGAGCGCGGCCGTGACACTCTGGGCGGCTCTTTCAGAACCCCGAGCGTGAGCGAGGGGCTGGGCCGCAGAGCAGCCAAAAGCACATGGGGCACCGCTCCCTCACGGTCGCGGTTCCGAAAAAGCATCCCTGAAACCATAGCGTTTCGCCGCCCAACGTATCGCGGACCCATCTGGAGCGGTGATCCTCCTCCGGAGTTTCAAAATCCGCCGGTTTCGTGTATACTGATTCGTGAAGCCCAACAGCGCAGCCAGTAAGGGCCGGCCCGCTCGTGGGTATCCGGATCGAGGATGTGATGGTCAACAGGCAACAAGCTGAACCGAAGATATGGAATTGGCGGGTCCGCGCCCGGTCGATTGACAGCCAGATTGTGACCCTGGGCAAGTACGACACCGAAGACGAAGCCAAGGCCGATCGCGACAAGATCGTGAAGGAAGGGTACTACCGCAACGTCAGGGTGGAGCAAATCAAGCCCAAACCGGTGACCCAGCAGCCGGTAGCGGCCGCGAATCAGCCTGCCAAGTGACAAACCGGGCGGTCCGCTCGCCCAAGAGAGGCTCCTCGGCGGAGCGTTCGAGGCGGTCTGCTATTGTGTCCGTGACATGATCTTAATGGCTTCCGCGTCGCGAGGATGCCGGGACAGGATCTGGCGGGCGACCTGAGCAGCTTGATTCTTCTGACCGGCGGCCAGTGAGGCGTAGGCGAGCATCAATTTGGCGTCGATCGAGTCTTCATCCGCCTGAACCGCCCGGGCGGCGGCTCGCGATGCATCCTGCGGCCGTCCGGCCAGAACACAAGCCTTGGCCAACAGCAGCCAGATCGAGGCATCCTTGGCGTGCATCGCCGTGGCAGGTTCGAGCACTCGGATGGCACGTTCCGCACGGTCTTGGGTCAGGAGCCGGGCCGCGACACAGCGGATGATGCCTGGTGAACAGGTGTCTGGACCGACCCACAAGGGGGCCAGAACCTCCATTGCCTTATCGACGTTTCCCGCGTCCAGCAGCGCCAACCCCGCCTCTTGCCGGATCAACGAGTTATCGGGCACCAGACGCACGGCCTGCTGGAGGCTTGCGGCGGCCTCGGGCTTGCGGTCCATCAGGGACAGCGCCTGCCCGATCAGCAGAAGAATGCCGGCATCGTCAGGAAAGTCTTTCTGCCGCGACTTCAGCAGGGGCAGGGCTTGCTCGGGCTGTCCGGTATGCAGCAGAACCATCGCATAGCTCAGCAGGTATTCCAGCTCGTCGGGCTTGGCGTAGTAGGCCTGTCGATACAGATCGATCGCTTCCTGCGATCTGTTCCGTCGCTCGGCGAGGATGCCGCCGAAGTAGTAGATGTCCGGGTGTTTCTCGTTGATCAGGGCGGCGTGTTTGAGGGCGGCGTCGGCCTGGGCTTCGTTGCCCTTTTCCAGGCAGATCTGGGCCATCAGGAGAAGGCCGTCGAGCGATTCCGTGTCCAGGGTCAGGGCCTCGCCGCACTGCTGGAAAGCATCATCAATGAGCCCCTGCTCCAGACTGCGCCGGGCAAGTTGGAGCTTAATGCGAGACCGCACCTGTCCCCATTGCGCTTCAGGCTGCGGAGTTCTACCCTGCGTCGCAGGATTGCCGCAGCCGGCGATCAGTGCCGACGCCGTAACCGTGATCGCGACGAGCATTCGTTTCACGGCTGAGCCTCCACATGCGGCTGAGGTTCGTCGGTCTGGAGTCGTCGACGGACGAAGTCGCGGATGGCTCCTGCGTTGTCCTCGGCCAGGTCTTTGGCGTGCAGTTTCTCGACCATTTCAAGGGCCGGCTGGCAGGTGTGGTTGAGGTGCAGTGCCATGCGAGCGTCACACAAGGCCTGGTCTTCCTCGCCGGCCTGCAGCTTCTCAACGGCCGACTGGTAGTAGAGCATCGAGAGGCGATTGCGCCCGTAGCACTGAAGTCCGCGTCTCGCGCCGATGCGGGTCCGATGGACTTCATCGGCGAGCTGCTTGCCGACGGCGGCGTACTCCTCGTCCTTGATGATGCGGACGGTCAGTAGAATGATCACTTCCTCGCGATTGGTCATGTCCGCATTGTGCCGGAACAAGGGTCCGACCAGTGGGATGTTGCCCAGCCCGGGAACCTGGCTGCGGTTCACGTCCGTCGCTTCACGGAACAGCCCGCCGATCAGAATCGTGTTCCCATCGCGGACCATGATGTTGCTGGTGACTTCGGTGGTGCGCTGTGTGGGCAGATTGTCGGCGGTCAGTCCGCCCGTGCTGTCCTCGGGGTGGATCTCCATCCGGATGTAGCCGTCGTCACAGATGAACGGGCGGAACACGAGTTTCGTTCCCGTCTCCAGGTACTCGACCGTCTGCGTCGCGGTCGTCTCGGTCACTGTGGTGGTGATGTAGCCGTCGCGCCGGCCGACAATGACCACGCCGCGCTGCTTGTTCAGCGTGATGACCTTGGGGTTGGCCAACACGGTTGTTTCCGTCACTGTTTCGAGCGCTCGGAGGAAGACGGATATCTGATCCTTGATGATGCCGAAGCTGAAACCGCCGTCGGGAACGAGCTGATTGAAATCGGTGCGAGCCGTCCAGCTCGTGTTGTTCATCTGGGGGCCCGAGTAACTGCCCGTGGTGAGATCGGTCACCGCGTCGGACGAAGAAGCCAGCATCTCGAAATCGACCCCGCCGACAAAATTGAAATCGATGCCCAGATCGGTGTTCTCGTTGAGCTGAGCCTGCAGGATCGTGGCCTCAACCAGCACCTGCTGAGGGCGGACGTCGAGTTGACGGACGACCTTCTCGATCTCAACCAGGCGGCTCGGGTGGTCGAACACCATCAAGACATCCGGACCGGAGAGCTTGTTGCCGCCGGCGGTTTCCGGGTCGGTCTGCAGACCGGATTCCGGCTCCGGCGTCGTTCCGATCTTACCCTCTTTGCTCAGTAGCGGTTCGAGTATCGGTTTGACGTCGGCGATCGAGACATATCGAAGCCGGAAGAGCCGAGCCTGGGGCTCTTCCTTCTTGGTCGTCGTCTGCTTCTCGGCCAGCTCCGTTTTCGTGTAGACGTAGATGAAGTTGCCTTGTTCGACGAACGCACAGTCATTGGGCATCAGGATGCAATCGAGGGCCTGGTGGAAGGTGACGTTGTAGAGGTCGGCGGTGACTTCGCCCTCGACCTTCGAGCTGGTGACGATGTTGCGGCGGCTTTGCGTCGACAGCATTCGCAGGACGGAGGTTAACGAGGCGCCGCTGACATGGATTTCCACCAGATCCGACGCCGAGACACTCACACTGCCCTCACTTACCGGGCTGGGGTTCGCCTGGCGCGGGCTCGGATCGACCAGCCTGCGGAGGAGGCCGCCTGCAGAGGGTTGGCTGGTGGGAACCTGCTCTCCTGACGGCGGCGAGATCGCCTCAACCGGTTGTTCCTGTGCCCACAGCGGTGTCATGACAATTGACAGACCGATGCAGAGCACAATCGACGTCGTGCCGAACAAGAACCTCGTGTGACTGTCAGACATTGTCCGCATTACGCGTCATCTATCGTGTCATGACTTACCGCGAGCCTGAACGAGGGCTTTCCTTCGCAGGTGATTTGAGCCCGGGCTTGGCCACAGCTTTTTCATCATCCTGGACGATCTTCACCTTGAACGTCTGTATCCGCAGAAGACTGAGCATCTCGCTCATCTGGCCATTGAGCGCCTCCATCTCCCGCTGCAGTTGATTCCGCTGCAAGCCGGCGTCAGGGATCTGGGCGTGGGCCACCGGATGGAGCCAGTCGAGCGACAGGCCGACGACCACGCCGGCCAGAAAGATCAGCGCGACGGCCCAGTGGCGCAAGCCGCGACCGGTTCCTTGCGGTGTTGACATACGGTCCTCCTCTTGCACTGGGTTATCGGCTCCGGAAGGGGCCCGGTTCAGTTCAAAGATCGGGCCGGCAGGAGAGTTGCCCGCCGAAAGGCCGGCCGAAAGGCCGACAGCCCGATAATTCGCGAGGTGATTGACTCGCGGACGATTTCGTTCGGCTTGTCATCTTCGCATGACGTCACGGAACGGTGTCCCATCGCCAAGTCGTGGGGGAGAAGACCATCGGGCTGCTTGAATCGCCGTAGCCCAGAGGCGGGTTCTCGTATATCGACTTGTTGTAGGCCACCTGAAGGAGCGTTCCTTCGACCACGATGTCGCCCGCGGCCAGCAAGACGCCCCGAATGGTCGGGTTCTGTTGGAAGCGGGCCTCACCGGTGACGTGGACCAGCCCGCGAACCTCGTTGGGGTACTCGTCAACCTTGTCGCTGTCCGACTGATCCTGGTAGGGCGTGCCCGACGGGTTGAAATTCACATTCGCGGCGGCCTCCGATAGGGGAGTCTCGGCGCTTTTGAGTGCAAACACGGCATTGCCTTCGATGATCAGCGTCGGATAGTCGCTGCGGTAGTTCTCGAACAGGACTGTGTCATCGATTGTCGCCGTGGCGCTTCCCGTCCGAATGATGAGCGTGCCCCAGAGCCGGACGCGAGAGAGCGTGACGTTCTGCCCGGCGTTGAGGTAATAGAGCCCGTCGGGATTGGGCTCGCCCCAGGGATTGCTGTCGGGGCCAAGAACACGGCCGCTGATGGCACTGGAGACCGGAATGGTCGTCGCCTTGCTCTTGAGCACGTCGATCGACCGGGTTCCCGGCATTGCCTTCGCAGCCGACAATACCCGTTCGTTGCCTGTCGTGATGTTGACGTACTCGTACGTTATCGCTTCGCTGTCGCCGTAGACGTAGCCCTCGTTGCGGAAGCGGTCGTTGCTGGAAATGAGCCCTCCGGAGAGCAGGATTTCCCTGCCGCTCAGGATGTAGACTCTGGTACCGCTGTGGGCCGCCGACTTGAGAACGGACATTCCCTTGCTCGGGCGTATCTCGACGCTGTGAACTCGCGTGGTGTCGCCCACGCGCCCGATGCCGTACAACCTCACCGGATCGGTGCCGTAGTTGCCGAGGTTGCCGTCATATTCATCGACCAACACGGCGCTCATCGTTCCCCGGCCGAGTGTCTTCTGAACCACCGGCATCGGAACGTTGTTCTGGAACGTTGTTCTCCACGCAGGTGTCTGGTCAAGCGTGGCCAGGGCGTACTCAATGGCCGACTGGGCAAGGAGGCCGGCCTCCTGCCAGTCATTCGTCCCCACCGA
>CAZTQK010000190.1:0-11469 GCA_964615635.1 uncultured Planctomycetales bacterium | reverse complement strand
CAACGATATGCTCTACCACTTCGATCAGTCGCAGCTCATCGCCGCTCACGTCACACGGGCTGCGCTGCGGCACATCGCCGAGCGGATTCGGCTGCCGGAGATGGGCGAGAAAGACTTCGCGATTGTGGTCTTCAACCCGGTCGGCGAACCGATTGACGGACCGGTCGACCTGACCCTGCGGTTCCCCGAAGGCATCGACGCGACCTATCAGGAATGGTTTGGTTTTGAGAAGAAGATCGGCTTCAGGTTGTTCGATGCCGACAACCGCGAACTGCCGTACCAGTATGTGAACCAGCGCCGCGAGCAATACGGTTTCCGGCGGCCGCTGCGCAAGTTCCCCGCCGGTGACGCGCGGCACGAGGTGGACGTGAGCGTGCCCTTGAGAGTGCCCGCATACGGCTACACCACCCTCATCTGCCGGCCGGTCAAGGAGCCGACCCGCCATCTCGGCACGATGGCCGTCGACGACCATACCATCGAGAACGAGTCCCTCAGAATCAGCGTCAACTCCAATGGGACGCTGGCCCTGACCGACAAACGAACCGGCCAGGTGTACGATCGCCTCCTGACGCTCGAAGACTGCGCCGACATCGGCGACGGCTGGTACCACGGGACGGCCGTCAATGAGCAGGTCTTCACCTCGATCGCTTCGTCAGCCGACGTCGCTCTCACCGCCGACGGGCCTCACAAGGCCACGCTGACCATACGGGTCAGCTTGAACGTGCCGGAGCGATTCCAATTTGGCTCGAAAATGGCCCGCTCCGAGTCGCTCAAGCCGCTGATCGTCGTCCATCACGTCACGCTTCGAAAAGGCGGCGACGGGGTCGAGGTCCGCACCGAGGTGGACAACGTGGTCCGCGATCACCGGCTGCGAGTACTGTTCCCGACAGGCTCTCGCGCGACGACCTGCCTGGCCGACCAGGCGTTTGATGTGGTGGAGCGTCCCATCGCCTTGCGGGCGGACAACGCCCGGCTCAAGGAGATGGAGGTCGAGACCAAACCGCAACACACGTGGACGGCCGTTCACGATGACAACCGGGGCCTTGCAGTGATCGCGACAGGCCTGCCCGAGTCATCGGTCCGTGACCTGCCCGAGCGGCCGATCGCCCTGACCCTGCTGCGATCGTTCGTCCGCGCGGTCCTGACCAGCGGCAACGAAGGTGGCGAGATCCAGGGCCGACACGAGTTCCGGTACCGAATCGTGCCGCTGTCGGGCAGTCCCGACGTTGCCCATTTATGCCGGATCGGACAGCAGCTTGCCGCCGGCGTGCGGACCATGCAACAAGAGCGTCGCGATGTCGTTGGGCAACCCGGCATCACGCCGGCGCAGCGAACGCTGCCCGCCTCGCACGCCTTCATGATCGTCGATGGGAAGGATGTAGTCGTCACTTCGCTCTGCCGCTGGCACCAGGGCGAGGAAGCAGCCCTTCGCATCTTCAATCCTACCACCCGCCCAATGGGGCTGACGGTCACCATGCCAGACGTCAAGGGCCAGGCACGGATCGTTGATTTCGCGGGCGCGACGATCGCTACGGCATCTCGTAGCGGCGACCAGGTTGGCGTCGGTATCAAAGCCAAACAGATCGTCACCATCCAGTGGACCGGCTGATAACGCCTGGCTTCACACTCGATCACACGCACGGCACGATGGGACCATCCATCGTCGGCCTTGCTTCCCTCTGCTTATGGGGCATCCTTGCGGTCTGACGCCCCGCCTGAACGTCCGTGTCGGTAGCTGGACGTAAAGCTGACCGCCGTGTTAGTCGAAGAACGCGGTGACGAACCGCACGAACGGGTGCACGCCACTTGAGTTGAGTCGGCTGTTGTCCTGCATCGGTCGTCGCGGGGAGGCCAAAGCCCATGCGTTCGGGTGGAAGGGAGAAGCAGACGGTGCGCCGGGGGGTGAATCTAGTCGAACTGCTCCTGGTGGTCATCATTATCGGCATCATCGCCTCGATAGCAATTCCGCGTGCCAGCCGCGGATCACGTATCACGGCCGAACCCGAGTTGGTCAACTGCCTGGCGATCTTGCGGATGGCGATCGAGGACTATGCCGCAGACCACGAGGGGCGATTCCCGGGAACGAACCCGGACCGCACGGCCGGCGATCCCGGGCTATTCGCCGACCAACTGACCAAGTTCACATCGATCACCGGCGAGGTATCGGATATCCGGACCACGACCCACCGGTTCGGCCCTTACATCCATCGGGGGATCCCGGCCGTACCGGTGGGAGCGCGCAAGGGATCGTGGCAGGTGGCCATCGATATTGACAGCTTGATGCCGGCGGTGGACGCAAGCGCACGGGCCGGATGGATCTACAACCCGTTGACCGGCGACATCATCGCCAACGCGGAAGGGATGGATGAAGAAGGACTGCTGTACTGCAACTACTGATCGATGAAGCCTCGCCAGACCGGACAATCGGCGAGTTCGAAGATACCCAAATTCGGCCCCTTTATCTTTTGATATGTGGGGACCGACAGCAAAGGCGGCCGTGAGCCGGCTCCAGAGCCGAACTCACGGCCGCTTCATTCACGGTGAACTGCTGCGGTGGTCCGCCGCGGGCAAGTCCTGCTGCACAAGGCTCATTTCGACCCGGGCGGCAGTCGAGCCTCGCCGGATTGTCTCCACTCGTCTTGCGTGGGTACCCGCCACAACTCCACGGCGTCGTCAGGCTGCGTCGGGGTTGGCCGTCCAAGTAGCACAGCCAAGGTGGCGTCCAGGCGGTTATGTGGCGGCTCACAACGCGCTACCCGCTCGAAGCTCGCGAGACTGGCCGACGGCTCGCCGAAAAGCGTCTGGGGCGTCCGCCGTGGGTCGCGGTGACCCGCCCGATCAAACCGCATGGTGATGACGTACGATCCGCCGTAACGATCAACCCACTCGGAACAGGTCGAGGGCGCCGGCAGGCTGACTGGGTTGATCGGCGGGCAACCGATCCATTGAGGCAACTGGTCGATGCGAGCGGAGTAGGAGAAGCTGGTCAGCAAGCGAATGTCCCCGGCCGGCAGGTGGTTCTCCAGCAAATCGCGCGACGCTGCCACATGCCGCGCGTAGTACCAGCGACCCACCATCTCGTTGGGGCCGAGCACTGACAGCCCCACCACGGGGATGGCCGAAAGACCGAGGGCCGCGCGTCGCCACGACACGCCGCGAACCAGACGTTCGATCGCGGAGGCTGCCAGAAGGGCCATCGCCGGAAACAAGGGCAGCAAGTATCTCGGCTGGTCAAACAGCAAGAGGCTGAAAAACACCAGGCCGGGCAGGACGAGGCAGAGCATCAGTTGTTCAAAGCCCAACGTGTCGCTCTCCGGAGAGTTATCGCGACGTGCACCCCGAGTCGATCGTATCAGGTGGACAACGGTTACGGCCAGGAAAAACAGCAAGAGAGGCCCCATCGGCCCATAAGCCGAACGCCAGTCGGTCAACCATCGGAGATAGTTGCTCCAGTAGCCAAACAGACTCGTCCAGTCGTCCGCTCCGACGGTCATATAGGGGCGATCATGCGCCCAGATCTCCAAAGCGTACCTGTGAAACAGGGGTTTGCCGGTCCAGACGTACATGACCGCCGCCTCGATCATCAGCCAGACGCCTGCGCCGAGACACAACCAGAACGAACGTCGCCTTGCCCATGCACACTCCCTGCGGAACAATGCGACAAACAGCAACAAACAGGGGACCACGAAAACCATGCTCTCTTTGGCGGTGTAACCGGCCCCCATGAGCAGACCGCCTGCCAGGCAGCGCAGCGAGACGCGTACATCGGTATTGGAGAGCAGATGCGGCTTGTGGCGGCTGCCGCCGGCGTCCGGTTCGGGCGCCGACGCCCGCAGGCGGTTCTTCACGTCAAGCAAGAGGGGCGCAACCAGCCAGATCCCCAGCCAGACCAGGGCAGCTCCGTTCAGATCCGGGAACGCCGTTGACGCGATAGCCACGTTCAGCGGAATCAGCCCATGGATCAGCACCGGCAGCCAGGTCCACTCCAAACGCAACTGCGACGCCAGTGACAGAATAACCAGCGAGATCACCGCTGAACTGATCAGCGACGGAACCACAATGGCCCAGGGGTGACGCGGGCAGATCTGCATCGCCCACTGGATGGGTTTCCAGTGAACAAAACGAGAGTAGTAGAGGGCAAACATGCGATCGGTTTCGAGCGGCAGGGAACCGCCCGCGACGTGGGCGCGGGCGACTCGCACGTACCCCATGTCGTCTGAGGCCACGATGCCGCTGAAGTAGTAGAGTTGCAGCGCCAGCAGAAGAAAGATCGCAGCCAACCCAGTGCCGACGACGATCACGCCGCGCGTCATACCGATTCTCCGATCGAGGACAGGATCATCATGAAGACCGGACTCAGCCGCGAATCAAGTCCACCGGTCTCAGCAGTCCAATAAGAAAGCTCCTTCCAACCCCTGCAAGGCCGGCGGCTCGTCGTTGCGAGCCTGGGTGGCAGGATGCACAACAAGTGCCCTCCTCCCGCCCGGTCCTCGAGTGGAATATCGGAACCGGACCTGCTGGAGTGTAGCTGGCCCGACCCACACGACCCGTTGAGGCGGCGTGGTGGCAGTCAAATCAAGTCCGATAATAGAGCTTCGCGGACCCTGCTTCGGTCTGGAATCCGCGACTTGGAAGGTTGATGCTCACCCACTGGGCACGCACGACCGAAAATAACGCAGTACCACGAGAGTGACGGCGGCTCAACGGAACCGAGAACACCATGGCAGACCCCGGTCAGCACTCGCCCAGGCGTTTCCACTCGCTGGACGCTCTCCGCGGCCTGGCGGCTCTCAGCGTGGTGTTCTGGCATTGGCGGCATTTCGTCCCCGACCATGGGTCTGGTGTCGAGGGAACAAGCCTGCCTCTGTCCGCGCTTTTCTTCTTCTTTTATGCTGAGGGCTGGAGGGCGGTCGACCTCTTCTTCTGCCTGTCCGGGTTCGTGTTCTTCTGGCGCTACTCCGAAGTCGTCGCCCGCAGGGGCATCACATCACGTGATTTCGCAGTCCTTCGGTTTTCTAGGCTGTATCCGCTTCATTTCGCGACCCTCCTGCTCGTTGCCGCGGGCCAGGCGTGGATGATGAACACCAGAGGCAGCTTCTTCACCTTTCACGCCAACGACGCCAGGCACTTTGTGCTGAACCTGCTCTTTGCCTCTTCGTGGGGTTTCGAGCGGGGTGCCTCGTTTAATGCCCCGATCTGGTCGGTGTCGGTCGAGATCGTATTGTACGCCATGTTCTTTGTGTACTGCAGGCTGTTCCCGATTCGCCTCGCGCTGGTGAGCCTGCCTTCGATCGCGGGCTTCCTTCTCGTCTCCGTGTGGTACCCGCCCTTGGGGAGGGGACTGGGGTTCTTTTTCCTGGGTGGCTGCACGTTCCTGCTGTACAGACGCATTGCAGGCGCCGGCCATGCTCGACAAGTCATGTGGTGGGCCGCATGTCTGACGGGTGCCGCCTGGCTGCTGGCCGTGATAGCCAGCATGATGGGTGCTCACGGTACGGAATGGTTGTCTGTCCGCTCAGCGCCATTCTTCTGGCGTTTTGACGCGTATGTGTCCTTGTTGGTGATCAAGCTTCCGGCGATTGCACTGTTCCCGTCGACCATCCTGACACTGGCATTGATAGAGAGGTCTCGGGGCTCGTTCGGCAAGAGAGTTGCGTTTCTCGGAGACATCTCCTACTCGACTTACCTGCTCCATTTCCCACTGCAGTTGCTCGCGGCCGGACTGGCCGCAAATGGCATCGTCAGTGGCGATTGGTTCTCCAACCCGTGGTTCCTGGCCGCATTCCTGGGCGCCCTTGTCGCGGCTTCGCTGGCGACTTACCACTTCTTTGAGTTGCCGATGCAGGAATTCCTGCGACGGCGGCTTTTGGCGAAACGCGAAAAGGCATCACAGGAAGCCGGCCGCTGGGAAGGATGCAGCCACATCATTCATCCGCAACTGGGTCACAACACCTGAGGCGGCTCACTTCGCCGGATCTTCTCCGGCCCGCCCGTATGCGAGGCGGCCTCAACACGGGAGAAACAGCCGACGCCGCGAACTGAGGGAAGAGAAGGCCAGGCAGGCGCGCAGTCCTGAAGCAGCGCAGGCAACCCCCTTGCCCGGCCCGCAAAGGGGATCGCTCAAACCCGGTTGGGCCATCAAGTCGCGATCTCGCCTTCGGCATGCCGTGATGCACGTGTCCGCGAACTCTTCTCCACTCTGAACAAACGCGACACGAGAACAAACGACAGCGGAATGAAGAGAAGATCGATGAACGTCGCGGAGAGCATTCCGCCGGTCACGGCGGTGCCGATGGCGTTCATCGCGCCGGCGCCGGCGCCGGTGGCGATGGCCAGCGGCAGGACGCCGAAGAAGAAAGCCAGCGAAGTCATAATGACCGGGCGGAACCGGACTCTCACGGCCCCGAGAGTGGCCTCGACCAATCCTTCACCGTGGGCCATCCGCTCCTGGGTGAACTGAATGATCAGGATGGCATTCTTCGTGGTCAACCCCAACGTGGTGAGAATCCCGATCTGGAAGTAAACGTCGTTGGGCAGATCACGCAGCCAGGTGGCCGCGGTCGCGCCGAACGCCCCCAGCGGCAGCATGAGCAGATTCGCCAGCGGAATGGGCCAGCTTTCATACAGGGCGGCCACACACAGGAAGATGACCAGAATCGAGAAGGCGTACAAGATGGGGCCCTGTTTGCCGGCCATCCGCTCCTGATAGGACAGTCCGGTCCAGTCAAAACCGATCCCCAGAGGCAGTTTCGAGACGATTTCTTCCATGGCCTGCATCGCGTCGCCTGAGCTGTGCCCGGGACCCGGCTCCCCCAATATGTTCAGGGAGGGGAAACCGTTGAATCGCTCCAGTCGGGCCGGGCCATAGACCCAGCGGCCGGACGCGAAGGCGGACAAGGGAACCATCTTGCCCTGGGTGTTGCGCACGTACAGTTTATTCAGGTCCCGGGGTAGCATGCGGTGCGGGGCATCCGCCTGAACGTAGACCCGTTTGACCCTCCCGGCCTGAATGAAGTCGTTCACGTACGATCCGCCGAATGCCGCCGAGATCGTATTGTGGATCGAGGTGATTGGGACTCCGAGCGCTCCGGCCCGTTCCCAATCCACGTCAACCCGGAATTCGGGCACGTCTTCCAGACCGTTGGGTCGAACGGTGGACAGCCTCTTGTCTTGCGCCGCCATTCCAAGGAACTGGTTGCGCGCGGCCATCAGTTGCTCGTGGCCCAGCCCCCCCCGATCCAGCAACTGGAAGTCAACACCCTTGGCGGTGCCCAGCTCGACCACCGCGGGCGGCGGGAAGGCGAATACAAGGGCAGCTCGGATCCGAGAGAAGGCCTTCATGGCCCGGGCGGCGATGTCTTTCACCCTCAGGTCCGGCCGGTCGCGAAGTCCCCACTCCTTGAGCTTGATGAACACCATGCCGTTGGCTTGGGACCGTCCGGAGAACCCTACACCACAGATGGTCATGCAGGATGCCACCGCTTCCTTCTCGTTTGCCTCGAAATGACGCTGGACTTCCTCCACCACCGCCTGCGTCTGCTCGAGGGTCGACCCCGTGGGCAGCATGATCTGGGCCAGCATCATCCCCTGGTCTTCGTCGGGCACGTAACCCGTGGGCAGGTATCTGAAGAGGTATGCCACAGCCGATACGATCAGGACGTAGACCACCCCATAACGCAGCTTCTGCGAAAACGACCGCCCGACGATCCCGACGTAGATGTCTCTGATTCGGAAAAAGATGCGATCAAAGACCCGAAAGAAGGGGCGCAGGAAGAAGATGGCCGCCTCCGCCGGTTCGTGTCCCGCTGGCACCGGTTTGAGGAGCGAAGCACAGAGGACCGGCGTCAGGATCAGGGCCACGACCACCGACAGCATCATCGACGAGATGATGGTGATCGAGAATTGCCGATAGATTACACCGGTCGAGCCGGGGAAGAAGGCCATCGGACCGAAAACCGCCGAGAGCACCAGGCCGATGCCGATCAAGGCGCTGGTGATCTGCTCCATCGATTTCTTGGTGGCCTCCCGGGGCGAGAGCCCCTCTTCGCTCATGATCCGTTCGACGTTCTCGACGACCACAATGGCATCATCCACCAGAAGACCGATGGCCAGCACCATGGCGAACATGGTCAGCATGTTGACGGAGAAGCCGAAAAGACTCAGGGCCGCGAAGGTTCCCAGGAGCACCACCGGCACGGCGATGGTCGGGATCAACGTGGCCCGCATGTTGCCCATGAACAACCACATGACGAGGAACACCAATCCGACGGCCTCGAAAAGCGTCTTGATCACCTCGTCGATGGCCACTTTCACGAACGGAGTCGTCTCGTACGGATAGATGACCTTCATTCCGGAAGGGAAGAACTGGCTCATCTCGTTCAACTTGGATTTGACCGCATCCGCAGTGTCCAGAGCATTGGCCCCCGCCATCTGCCGAATACCCATCGCGGCAGAGGGCATGCCGTTGAAGTAGGCCGCAACGTCGTAGGAGTCGGTTCCCAGTTCGGCCCGCCCAACGTCGCTGATCCGCACGATCGAGCCGTCCGGATTGACGCGGAGAGGAATCGAAGCGAACTCCTCCGGTGTCTTCAACAGGCTCTGGACGATAATGGACGCGTTCAGGCGCTGACCTTCAACTGCCGGAGCGCCGCCGAACTGGCCGGCCGAGACTTCCACGTTGTAGGTCCGAAGGGCAACGATGACGTCCTCCATCGTCAAGGCGTACGCGGTCAGACTGTCGGGGTTGAGCCAGATCCGCATGGCGTACTGGGATCCGAAGTTCTCCACTTCGCCTACGCCCGGGACCCGGGCCAGGACCTTTTCCAGATTGGACTGGGCGTAGTCTCTCAAGTCGTGGCCGTCCATGCTGCCGTCTTCGGAGATCAGGCCCACGATCATCAGCCAGTTCCGGGTGGCTTTGCCGACCGTGACCCCTGACCGCTGGACCACCTCGGGCAAGCTGGCCATGGCGAGCTGCAGCTTGTTCTGCACCTTGGCCCACGCCAGGTCCGGGTCGGTCCCCGGGGCAAAGGTCAGCTCGAGACGCGACGCTCCCGACGAATCGCTCGTGGCCGAGAGGTAAATCATCTGGTCGAGCCCGGTCATCTTCTGTTCGATGATCTGGGTCACGCTGTTTTCGACAGTCTCGGCCGAGGCCCCGGGATAAAAGGACATGATGTAGATCGACGGGGGGGCGATGGGCGGATACTGCGATACGGGCAGGTTGTAGATGGCCAAACCGCCAGCCACCATGATGATGATCGCGATGACCCACGCAAATACCGGCCGATCAAGAAAGAACCTCGATAACATCGGCGTGCTCCGTTTACTTCTCGCTCGGGACCGACTGGACTACCTTCTGGGTCGCTGCAGCATCCTTCTGGCCGGCACCAAACGGGACAGCTTTCACGGACATCCCGGGTCGTATTTTCTGGATACCCTCGACGATCACCCGGTCGCCGGGCGCCAAGCCCGAGGAGACGAGCCATTTGTCACCGATCGCCCGGTCCGCCGTGACCATCCGCACCTGGACCTTGTCCTCGGCATCCGCGATCATCACCATCGGGTTTCCCTTGCGGTCGCGGGAGACCCCCTGCTGCGGCGCAAGGATCGCGTTTTTGAGAACCCCCTCCTTGACAAGAGCCCAGACGAACATGTTCGGCAGGAGCAGATGCTCCGGATTCGGGAACACGATCCGCAGGGTGAAGGAACCGGTCGATGGGTCCACGGTAACATCGCGAAATTGCAGCGTGCCCTCCAGAGAGTACAGCGTGTCGTCCTCCAGGCGCAGACGCACCTTTCTCTGGTTCTCGTCATCCTTACTCAGTCTGCCGGTTTCCAGACTGCGTTTCAGACGCAGTAGTTCGGCAGTGGATTGCGTAACGTCCACATAGATGGGGTCGAGTTGTTGAATCGTCGCCAGGGGCGCGGGCTGATGGGCCGTGACCAGTGCGCCCACGGTGATGCTCGACTTGCCGATGCGACCGGAAATGGGAGCCTTGATGGGCGTATAGGACAGGTCGATCCGCGCGCTCTCCATCTCCGCTTTGCGAAGCTCGATGGTGGCCTCTGCTTGTTCCAAGGCGGCAACCGCTTCATCGTAATCCTGGCGGCTCACCGCTCGTTCGGCCAAGGCGTTCTTGTAGCGATCCACCCGGGCCTTGACGGCAGGCAGATTCGCCTCCGCAGCCGCAAGCGAGGCCTTGGCCCGGCTGAAGGCCGCCTCGTAAGGGGCCGGGTCAATCTGGTACAGCACCTCGCCGGCCTCGACGTCGCGTCCCTCCTCGAACAGACGCTTCTGGATGATCCCGCTCACCTGGGGACGGACTTCAGCCACCAGGTAGGGCGAGGTGCGCCCCGGCAACTCAGTAGTCAACTCGACCGGTTCCGGCGACATCGTAACAACGCCAACTTCAGGCGGTCCCTGCGGCGGGGGCGCGGCCTCTTGTTTGTCGCAGCGCAACACGTTGACGCTCGCGGCACATAACCCCATCAGGGCGATTCGTGCGAAGTAATCAGCGATCAGCATTCAGCACCTCACATCCTCATTCGAGGAATCCTGCGGTCTGTTCAATAACTGTGTCCGGTTCAGGTTCACTCCGGATTGGTCGAAGTCACCCCCGTCTCGGGTTTTTCGTCGGGGCGGGTCTCCCATGGCAGTGTCCCCTCGCCACCGGAGAGGAAGAAGTCCAGCGGACTCTCGAGCACGCCGGCGGGATCCTCCAGGTAGTCTTCCTGCGGAAAGACGTCCGGGGACCAACCGCCGCCAAGTGCTTTATAGAGAGCAACGAGGTTGACGGAGACTTGCCCGCGACTCTGTGCGAGGGCCGTCTCCAGATTCACGAGCGCTCGTTGTGCGATCAGCACGTTCTGAAAATCGGTCAGGCCGTCCTGGTATCGCGTCTCGGCGAGCTGCGCCGATCGCCGACCGGCCTCCGCGGCCCGCACCAGCGCCGCATGGCGGGCCTGCTCGCGCGTATAGGCAACCAATGCGGTCTCAACATCCTGAAGAGCCAGCAGAAGCGTCTTCTCATAGGAAACGTAGGCTTGGTGCGTGGCGGCTTGCTGTGCCGCAATGCGGTTGATGTTCCGCAGCCCGTCGAAGATATTCCACCGGAGGGCCGGACCGAAACCGTACGTGACACTCCGAGAGTCCAGCATGTGATTGATGTCCGTCGCCTCGAAGCCGAAAGTGCCCGACAACGAGAATCGCGGATAGAGATCCGCGGTGGCTACACCGATCTGGGCGGTCTGGGCGGCCAGGCGGCGTTCGGCCGCACGAATGTCGGGTCGGCGACGAACGAGATCAACCGGAACACCGATGAGGGTTTCTGCCGGCGGTTTGGGAATATCGCGCACAGCCGAGAGCTCCTCATGAAGAGCCGCCGGTTCTCGGCCCAGCAAGACGCTCAGACGATAGATCGCGACCGACAGACTGGCCTCAAGCAGGGGCAGTTCCGATTCGGTGGT
>CAZTQK010000189.1:0-11522 GCA_964615635.1 uncultured Planctomycetales bacterium | reverse complement strand
AATGGAGAGTTGAGAATTGGGAGTTGGGATTTCAGATTTGAGATTTGAGATTTCAAAGGTAGGGGAAGAGAAGGATGAAGGCGGAAGGATGAAGGATGAAGGCGGAGGCGAGTTATCAGTTGTCAGTTTTCGGTTGTCAGTCAGAGGGAGGCGGGTTTGTTGGAGGTGGTCGAGGTGGTCCATTAGTTTGTTGAGTTGTCGGTCGATCATGGTTTCGTATCGGATAAGGCGGTTGAAGTCCTGGCCGGTGGGCAGGAGGCCGTATGATTCGGTGGTGTCGTCATCCTCCTCCCGGATGGCGCTTCGCACACTGCCGTTGAGTTCGCGGACGCGGTCGTTGTGGATGCAGTCGGCTTCGTACTGCAGGACGCGACGGAGACGCCAGTAGCAGATGGCGATTCGTTCGACGAGGAGGCGCTGGGTCGGGCCGACGGCCTTGTGTTCGGCGATGAACTGGCGGAGCAGCTCGCCGAAGGCGTCTCTCTCTTCTTCCGATTCGTCGAGGAGAATGACCTTGTCGGCGAGGAGGCCGTGTTTGAGGGCGTTCCGGCTGGATATGGCCTTGCCTTGGCGGGTTTTGGGGCCGGTGGACCGGGCGGCGTTGGCTCTGTTGGCCCTCATTCTGGCGTCGGAGGTTGGGTTGTTGCGTTTTGTCGTGGACATGGGTTGCTCCTTTTGTGAAAAAGCTGTTAGCTCTTAGCTTTTAGCTGTTGGCCATTCGTTCGGCGGGCGGAGCCCGCCCTACCTGCTGGTCTGGGTCCGCCTTACGACAGGCAGAACATGGGGAGTGTTCCGGAGGAAGGGCTGAAGGCGGAACGCTGAAGGATGAGTCTGAGTCAAGGCAGCGAGAGAGCAAGGCAGCGAGGCAGCGAGAGAGCGAGGCAGCGAGGCAGGGGGGGCGAGGCAGAAGGCAGCAAGGGAGCGGGGGGAGGGAAAGGCTGAAGGCGGAAGGATGAGGGCTGAGCCAACCTCAGCGTTGCGGTATGCAACGCTGGGGAATGTGGACTTGTGAATGGAGCATTGAGAATGGGCCGTGTTTTACCGTCGCCCATGAACCTCGGCACCGGTGAACTCCGGGCACAGCGGTGATCCGGTACAAGACGCCCGATCCAGACGTACTTCTTTGCGCGCCCGCGTGGATTCTCGTGCAACTGGGGGGCAAAGCCAGAGGATTGCCGGCCAAGCTCGCGCTGCCGGGCTACATTTTTCGGCTGGCGAGGGCTTTCTCGAGCAGGGAGGGGACCTGGTCGGGAGTGACCTTCGGGTAGACGTCCTCGTTGATCATGACCACGGGGGCCAGGCCGCAGGTGCCCAGGCAGCAGGTTGAATGGAGTGAGAAAAGCCCGTCGCCGGTGGTCTGGCCGAAGTCGATGCCCAGTTCCTCGCGAAGCTTTTCGGCGACCTTGTCAGCCCCTTTGACGTAGCAGGCCGTGCCCATGCAGACGTTGATGGCGAATTGCCCGCGCGGAGTCATGTGGAAGAAGTGGTAGAACGTGGCCACGCCGGCGACCTTGGCGGCCGGGATGCCCATGAGTTGAGCCACGGCATCGAGTTGCCTGGCGTTCAGATAACCCATCTTGCCCTGAAGCCGATGCAACACGGCGATCAGGCGGCTGTGTGGGTGATCCATCTGCCGACACTGCTCGATGAATTCGACGATCTCGGGCGGCAGGGCCGCCTTGCTGTCGGCCTCGACTTGCGGCCAGTTGTCGGTCGATGGACAGCAACTCATCGGATACCTCTCGGCGTTCTCGCCGCATAGTGTGTATGCAACAGCTCATCGGCCTTTGATCCGCCCGGCTCGCCGAGGAAGTCGGCATATAGCCGCTGGATGGCCGGGTTCTCGTGGGATTGTCGCAGGTCCTTGGACTTGTCGATTGAGTACAGGGCCTGGGCCCGCATTTCGAGCAGCCGCGGATCGAGGGCCTTCATACCAGGGGGTGGGTATGGCTGCCCGCCGCCGCCGATGCAGCCGCCGGGGCAGGCCATGACCTCGATAACGTGGAACTGTTTCTCCCCGCTGACGACCTTGTCCAAGAGCTGCGAGGCGTTGACCAATCCGTTGGCCACGGCGACGTTAATCTGCCTGCCGGCGACTTCGATGGTTGCTTCCCGCAGGCCCTCGACCGCCCGCACCTCGGTGAATTCGAGCTTCGCGGCAGGCTGGCCGGTGAGCCTGGCGACGGCCGTGCGCAGGGTCGCCTCCATCACGCCGCCTGTGGTGCCGAAGATGTCACCGGCTCCCGAGGAGACTCCCAACGGGTCGTCGAACTGTTCGTCCGGGAAGTGCGCGAGTTCAACGCCCTGCAGCGTCCAGAAGTCGATCCCGCAGGTCTTGATCATCCAGATCAATTCACGGGTGGTCAGCACGGCATCGGTCCAGGGCGTGCCGTCGGCCATGAGATGTTCGGGGCGGCGGGCCTCAAACTTCTTGGCCACGCACGGCATGACCGCCACCACATAGACGTCCTTGGGGTCGATCCCTTTCTGACGAGCGTAGTAGGTCTTGAGAAGGACCGAGGTCATGCTCATCGGCGACTTGCACGTCGAGGCGTGTGGGATGAGTTGCGGGTAGAACTTCTCGAGGAAGCTGATCCAGCCGGGCGAGCAGGAGGTCAGCATCGGCAGGAGGCCATCGCCATTGAGCCTCTTCAGGAACTCGTTTGACTCCTCCATGATGGTCAGATCGGCGCCGAAGTTGGTGTCGAAAACGCCTTTGAAGCCCAGCAGTCGAAGGGCCGCGACCATCCGCCCCGTGCCCGGCGTGCCGGGGGCCAGCCCGAACCCTTCGCCGATGGCGGCGCGGATCGACGGAGCTGTCTGCACCACGACGTGTTTCCGCGAGTCAGCCAGGGCCGCCCACACCTGCTCGGTGTGGTTCTGTTCCAGAAAAGCGGCGGTGGGGCAGACCGCGACGCATTGCCCGCACTGGATGCATGCCGACTCGTCCATCCTGCCCATGTGCGCCGGGCCGACGGTCGTCGTGAAACCGCGTCCGTGCTGGCTGAGATTGTGGACCCCCTGGATCTCGGCGCACACCCGCACGCACCGGCCGCAGAGGATGCACTTGTCCGGCTCGCGGACAACCGAGTGGCTGGAATCGTCGAGTGAGAAATCCTTGCGCTCGCCCTCGAACAGCCGCTCACGAACCCCCAGCGAATAGGCCAGGTTCTGCAACTCACAGTTGCCGTCGCGCTCGCACGTCTGGCAGTCCATCGGGTGGTTGTCGAGCAACAGTTCAACGATGTCCCGGCGAGCCTGGCGAATGGCTGGGGAGTGCGTTTGAACGTCCATGCCCTCCCAGACCTTCACCGAGCAGGCGGCTACGTAGTGGCCGACATCCTTCACTTCGACGATACACACGCGGCATGCCCCGGGCAGGCTCAGTTCGGGGTGGTAGCAGAGCGTGGGGATGCGGATGCCCAGAGTCGCGGCGGCCTCGACGATCGTGAGACCTTCGTCCACCGTGACCTTGCGGCCGTCAATCGTCAATGTGACCTGTTTCTTGTCGGACACCGCATATCCTCAAGCCGTCAACGTCTCTTGACCGCTTCGAAACGACAGACCTCGAAACACCGACCACATTTGATGCACTTCTCCTGGTCGATCACATGAGCTTTCTTTCGCTCGCCGGAGATGCACGCAACCGGGCAGTTCCGGGCACAGACCGTGCAGCCGACGCACTTGGTCGGTTCGATTTCGTAGTGGAGCAGCGCCCGACACCTCAGGGCGGGGCATCGCTGATCCTTCACATGGGCCTCGAACTCCTCGCGGAAGTACCGCAGCGTGCTGAGCACCGGGTTAGGAGCGGCGCGGCCCAGGCCGCACAGCGACGCTTTCTTGACCAGGTTGGCCAGTCGCTCGAGGTTCTGCAGGTCGTTCGGTCGCGGTCTTCCCGAAGTGATGCGATCGAGAATCTCCAGCATACGCTTGGTGCCTTCCCGGCAGGGCGTGCATTTCCCGCAAGACTCGTTTTGCGAGAAAGCCAGGAAGTACTTGGCGATATCGACCATGCAGTCGTCTTCATCCATGACGATCATGCCACCGGAGCCCATGATCGATCCGGCCTGCATGAGCGTGTCAAAATCGACCGGCGTGTCGATGAAATCGGCGCGAATGCATCCGCCTGCCGGTCCGCCCGTCTGGATGGCCTTCAGTCGTTTGCCGTTTGGTATTCCGCCGCCGATCTCGAAGACGATCTCCCGAAGCGTCGAGCCCATTGGCACCTCGACCAGGCCGGTGTGTTTGACTTTTCCGGCCAGGGCGAACACCTTGGTGCCGCCGCTGCCGGGGGTGCCGATCTGGCTGAACCACGAGGAGCCGAACTGCAGGATGGCCGGGACGTTGGCGAACGTCTCGACGTTGTTGATCACCGTCGGGCAGCCCCACAGGCCGCTCTCGGTCGGGAACGGCGGGCGGATTCTGGGCTGCCCGCGTTCGCCTTCGATTGAATGGATCAGGGCGGTTTCCTCGCCGCACACGAACGCCCCGGCCCCCAGCCGTACTTCGAGGTCGAAATCGAATCCCGATCCAAGGATGCCTTTGCCCAGGACGCCGAACTGCCTGGCCTGCTCGATGGCCTTCTCCAGTCGCCGGACGGCCAGTGGGTACTCCGCCCGAACGTAGAAGAAGCCGCGATTGGCACCGATGGCGAAGCCGCCGATGATCATCCCTTCGATCACCGAGCACGGATCGCCCTCGAGCATGCTGCGGTCCATGAACGCGCCGGGGTCGCCTTCGTCGGCGTTGCAGATGATGTATTTGGTCTCGCCAGGTTGTTCGCGGGCGCTTCGCCACTTCGTCGCCGTCGGGTACCCTCCGCCGCCGCGCCCGCGCAGGCGGGACTTCTCGATCTCCTCGATGACCCAGTTGGGGTCGTTTCGCTCCAGCACACGTGCCAGGGCGGAAAAGCCCTTGAGGGCGAAATACTCGTCGATGTTTTCCGGATCGATGACGCCGCTGTTGCGCAGGGCCACGCGCGTCTGAAGATTGAAAAACGCGACGTCGCCGTAGATTTCGAAGAAGCCTTCGTCGACGGCCGACTCGCGGACCACCAACCGCTCGACAATGCGATTACGGCGCAAATGCTTGTCGATGATCTCCATCAGATCATTCTGATTTCTCACTCGGTAGATGATATTTGTCGGCCGGACGAGCAGGTGTGTGAACTGCCCGATCTGCTCGCCGCGGCAGAGCCCGAAGCAGTTTGTCTGTACCACGGCCGCCTGGGAAGCGGAGAACCCCGCGGCAACCAGCATGTCCTTAAAAGCCTCCGCGAGGCTTTGTCCGTGGTGACAGGAACAGCGGCGGGCACTGCACATGAGCAACTGGAACTGAGGCAGGTCCTCGGCCTCGGGATTGAGCATCAGCGTTCGGACCGGCCGGCCCTCAAGCACGTGCTCGGTGAAGACCTGGTGGACTTTGTCGCGGTTGACCTGTTGATACTTGACCGGCATCTGGCCGGGCATGAGAACGCTGACGATGGGCTCCTGGCTGCATCGCCCGGTACAGCCGACGCGGCGGACCAGGATGTCGCGGCGGCCGGTCGCGCGCACGTGTCGAAGAAACTCGTCGCGGACGTCCCCGGCACCGGCCGCATTCTCACAGGTGGCCGACCCGACCTGAATGCGCACGGTCTGGGCGCCGGCGGCCTGGGTCACGGATGCCTTGGCCCACTCATGAATCTCTCGATAGCGTGCCGAGATGGGGTTTTCCATCCGCGCTTCCTCGAGACCCGGCCTTTTCGATCCGAGGGGGGACTCTCCGCGCCCGGGCCGGTCGTAACCTATACGCGGACTGGTCCGTGCGGTCAAGGCGCGAGAACGGCGGTTCTCGTGGTAGACAAAACGGTCAAACGCTGATAAAGAGGCGGTACACGATCTCGCGCGGCCAGGGGCGGTTATGGTCTCAGAGTGAGGACAGCACACGATGAAAGCACAGTTGCGGTTCCATGGAGCGGCTCGGGAAGTCACCGGCTCCATGCACCTGATCGAAGCGAACGGCGACGTCGTCTGCCTGGATTGCGGACTGTTCCAGGGCCGGCGGGCCGAAGCCAATGCCAAGAACCGCACCTTGCCCTGTGATCCGTGGAGCATCGGGGCGGTCATCCTGACGCACGCCCATATCGATCATTGCGGCCGGCTGCCGCTGCTGGTCAAGAGCGGCTTCACGGGGGCGATCTACGCCACACCTGCGACGTGCGACCTGGCCGAGGTCCTGCTCGCTGATTCGGCGCATATACAACAGGAAGATGCCGAGTACTGGAACAAGAAGCGCGTCAAGAAAGGCGACGCACCCATCGAGCCGCTGTATTCGCAGGAGGACGTCGAGGACACGGTGAAGCTGCTGCGCCCGCGCGGTCTGCGCGAGGAGTTCGACGTGCTTCCCGGCATGCGGGCCCGCCTGCACGAGGCCGGTCACATGCTCGGCTCTTGCGGGGCGAAAGTGCAGGTCGACCTGACGCCCGGCAAGACGAGGTCGATCGTCTACACGGGTGACCTGGGGCGCAAGGGAATGGACATCCTCCGAGACCCCGATCCGCTGCCCGAGTGTGACTACCTGATCTGCGAGAGCACCTACGGCGGCCGCGAAAACTCCCGGCCGGAGAACATGCTTGAAGAGTTCGCCGAGATCATCAACCAGACCGCAAATCGCGGCGGGAAGCTGATCATCCCGTCGTTTGCGGTCGGCCGGACGCAGGTGCTGGTCTACGAGTATCACCTGTGCGTTCACAAGGGCCTGATCCCGAGAGGAATCCCGCTTGTCGTCGACAGTCCGCTGGCGGTGCGGGCCACCGAGGTGTTCAGAAAGCATCCAGAGGTGTTTGATCGTGAAGCGTCCGCGTTCAATCACCTGACCGGCGACATGCTCTCCTGCGACCACTGCGAGTATACGCGGGACGTCGAGGAGAGCAAACAACTGCACGATCGCAAAGGGCCAATGATCATTATCTCGGCCAGCGGGATGTGCGAAGTCGGCCGAATCTTGCACCATCTCAAGAATAACATCGAGAATCCGGCGAACACGATTCTGATCGTCGGTTACCAGGCGGAGAACACGCTGGGCCGTCGCATTGCCGAGAAGGTCAGACAGGTAAGGATTTTTGGCGAGACCTACGAGGTGAAGGCGAAAGTCAAGGTATTGACGGGTTTCTCCGCTCACGCCAGCTCGAAGGAGCTGATAGCCGCCGTCGAGCCGTTGACGGAGCGGCTTCGTCGCATTTTCCTCGTACACGGGGAAGCGAGCCAGTCACAGAAACTGGCGGAGGTCATGCGAGGCAACGGTCTTGCGGACGTGGTCATCCCCGAGCCCGGCCAACGATTCCCGATTGAATAGTCCTTGCGGTCAAGACGACGCAATCTCAGGACGCACTTTTCCTGATCGACCCCGCGACACCCCAAGAGAGCCTGTCAAAGATGATTGCGCTTCGCCCCGCGGTTGTCGGCAAGCACGAACGGTTTCAGGGGTTCGGCAGGTCCTTGCTGCGTTCGCCGACGTCGGCCAGCGGCCCCAGATTGTCTGCCGGCCTGTCCATGTACCAGTAGGCGGTGGCACAGTGGTCGTCGATGCGTTCCATGACCTCGGCGTGGTTCGGTTTCTTCTCGAGTTCCTCGCGGGTGTAGTACCGGTCGCCCTTGCCGGCCCTCATCAGCTTCAGCGACGGGTCGCGATCAAGGGCATCGAGCATCCCCTGGTAGCTCGGGCCGCCCATGACCTGGATGGTGACACGGATGTCCTTGTGGAACCAGACCGGGTCGGGAACGTGCAGGCGATAGAAGCCGCAGGCATCCTTCCGGCTGGAAACAAACTGGTTCCCCTGATACAGGTGAGTGAAGAGGCCCTGTCCGTAGCCGTCGCCGATGTAATCCTCGGTACCTGTACCGCACAAGGTCGGGTAGTCGGTGTCACCGTCGAGGTAGACCTTGACCTCACCCTCGCCCCACCAGAAATTGCCGCCGACGCAGGCAGGATGCAGCCGCACGCCCAGGTTGCATCCGAGGAACCGGCCGCGACCCTCGACCTTCGGCAGAATGGTCATGTCGCGCCGCACGACGGTGTAGTTCTCACGCCGCCAGAACGAGTGGAAGTAGAGCATGTTCTCGTCATGCCGGTCGCCCAGCGTCGCGGCAATGTCGTAGTAGATGCCGTTGTCCTCGCCGGACTCGTTGACCAGTACGATGCGGGCGCTCTTGCGGAACGGCATCGGGATCACGCAGTTGAACGATCGCCCTTCCGGCGACGAGAAGCACGCGTTCTCAAACGCCACCATCTGGCCGAGGCTGTGGCAGAAGAAATCGCCGAACGGGGCTCGCACGGCCGGAGTCTCGGCGCCGTCCCAGTACATCTCGATCTTCAAACCGCGCAGGGACTGCGGGCTGCGGTTCCACAAGGTTGCCCAGAACCGCCGGATCGTGCCGCTCTCCCGGATGTCCGCCAGCACCAGGCTCTGGCCCTTGGGGATCGCGGTGCAAGGAGCACCCTTGCGGCCGAAGTTGGCCTTGCCTGCCTCGCCCTTGGCGCCCTTGACGTTCTCGAAGGTGTACCAGCGGGTTTGCAGCGGCTCGGCCGGCATCTGGTACAGCGCTCCCTGCGGAGGCATCGGATTGATCACCGGCTCGGCACCCGGACAGGCCGGCACCGCCCACAAGGCGATTCCGCAAACAGGCACGAACAACCCGACAACCACATGCGTGCGAAGACCGCTCATCGTGACACTCCTTTCGCTCAGGCAAGACACACAGCAGACCGGACTATAAGGCCGTCAGGGTGAGTTGTCACCAGGCAAGATACTACTGCATGAGAATCGGTGAAGCAGCAGATCGGGCAGACCCCCGCTCCTCGCGAAAAAGCCGAAGTCCACAGAGCGAGACCATAGCATTGGGAGCCGCAACGGGTTATGATGGGTACAGAGTGAAGTTGGACCGAGAGAGTCTGGGTGAACCATGACTACAGGAACGGTGATCGTCAAGGGCATTGTACACGGTAAGACGATTGAGCTTGAGCGCGAACCCGGAATGCCCGAGGGACAGGTCGTCTCCGTGGTGCTGCGGCCGGTTCTGCCGCCCGGTGAAGGTCTTCATCGCTCATTTGGTGCCTGGGCCGAGGATGCCGAGAGCCTGGATCAATTCGTACAGGACGTGTACCGTGACCGAGAGGATGATCGGCCGGAGCCGAGGCCATGAGCCACCTGCTCGATACGGACGTCGCCTCGGCATATCTGCAGGGCAAGAAGCAAGTTTTCAATCGATTCGTTCAGCATAGCGGGGGCCTCTACATCTCGATTGTCTCCCTGGCCGAGTTGTACTCATGGGTTTACATCGCTGGCGATCCGGCCAGACGGGAGGAAGGTCTGTTCGCCATGCTGTCAGATGTGACCGTTCTGCAGTTGGATGACGAAATCGCACGCAAATGTGGCGAAGTCCGGGCGGCTTTACGGCGGCAGGGCACGAAGGTCCCGACCCTGGACATGCTGATCGCAGGCACCGCTCTGGTGAACGATCTCACAGTGGTGACCCACAATCAAAAGCACTTCCATCTTGTGCCCAAACTGCGAATCGAAGATTGGCTGACTTCCTGACGTGACACGCAGAGGGGGTGGCCCGAGCATCGCCCCGCTCAACTCTGCCCGTCGATGCTCCCCACGGCAATCTGGAGAGCTTCGCGACGCTCGATGCGATCCACGCGGCCGTCGGTGATCCACACCACGCGGGTCGAGGCGGCCAGCATCTTGTGATCGTGGGTGGCGCTGATGATGGTCACGCCCCGCCGGCGATTGAAGGACGAAAGCAACTCGATGATCTCAGAACCCGTCGCCGAATCGAGGTTCCCGGTGGGTTCGTCGGCGAGGATGATGGCCGGGTCGTTGGCCAGGGCCCTGGCGATGGCCACGCGTTGCTGCTGACCGCCTGAGAGCTCAAACGGCCGATGGTCAAGTCGATCACCGAGACCGATGGTCCTGAGGAGGTCGGCGCCCTTGTCGCGAGCCTCATCGCTGCTCAACCCGGCGAAGATCATGGGCAGGGTGACGTTTTCCAGGGCGGTCATCACCGGTATGAGGTTGAACGTCTGGAAGATGTAGCCGATTTTGCGGCAGCGAAGCCAGGCCAGCTCATAGACGTCGAGCTGGGCGATGTCCACCTCGTCGATGTAGACCTGTCCGCTGGTGGGCTTGTCGAGACCGCCGACCATGTTGAAGAAGGTGCTCTTGCCCGAGCCGCTGGGACCCATGATCGAGATGTACTCGCCTGCGGCGATGTCGATGGTCACACCGCGCAACGCCTCGACCTGCTGGTCGCCCATGACGTAGATCTTCTTCACGTCGCGGGTACGGATGATGCTGTCGGCCCGGTCAGATGGCATGCTCACTCCTCGACCCTCAAGGCCTCCACGGGTTGCATCCGGGCGGCAACGTACGCCGGGTAAATCGCGGCCAGAACGGTAATCAGCGTACCGACGAGCATCGCGGCGGCAAGGACCTGCAAGGCATCAATCGCGATCGCTCCCAGCGGGATTGCCGCCGGACCCACCGCCCAGGCGATGCGACCCATTGCCAGGAGGATGCCCAGCGCGGCCCCGACAGCCGAACCGATCATCCCTGCGAAAGCACTCTCCAGAAAGAACAGACGCACGACGAACGAGTCGAGAGCGCCGAGACATTTCATGGTCCCGATCTCACGGAACCGCTCAGTGACACTCATCAGAACGGAATTGGCTATTCCGACGGTGGCCACCAGAATCGACAGGCCGGCAAGCCAGGTGTTGCGGCGCTGCTGGTTGAGCCGCGCGGTTTCGCTGCCCAGGTCGATGCCCGTGCTGCGGGCCAGGGCGAAAACGGTGTTGGTATCGCCGGTCCTGGCGATGGCGTCGGCCAGCCGCGCCGAGGTCATCACCCCGGCCATGAAGGCCACCGCCAGCACCACCCCGGCCAGCGTCAGCAGCGACCGCCCCGGCCGCGTGCGGATTCCGGCGGCGCAGATGCGAACCGACTGCCCCCACGGCAGCACTACCTGCTTGCCAACCGAGCCGGGATGACCGCTGGTTCCCGCGGGCATGTTGAGAGTCTCCAGGGACCGCCAACGCGAAATACCGACAGCAGTATTGTAGAGAAATGGTTCTCCGTGGACAAAGCCATTCACTCAAGCCCGTTTCTGTTGTCGCAAGCTTGAGTATTTGCCCGTCAAGTGGCGGGCAGCGTCTGCCGCGAGGGCTCAAGCCACGAGCTGCTGGCCACGCGGCGGGAGGGGCGGATGATCTTGCGGAGGATGAAGGCGATGCGTTTGCGGTTGATCCAGATGGCCTCGAACATCTCGCGGAGGCGCAGGTTGCGCAGGTAGACGTAGAGGTATCCCTGGAGCTGAAGGCGCTCCATGGTCCGGCGGGGCAGGTTCTCCAACTCAAGCGCGTTGCCGATCTGCTTGTTAAAGTCTTCCCAGTTGACACCGATCAGCTTGTAGCCGCCCTGGCCGCAGGTGGCCAGTTCCCAGATCTCCGAGCCGGGGTACGGCACCATCAGGCCGATTGCG
>CAZTQK010000188.1:0-11537 GCA_964615635.1 uncultured Planctomycetales bacterium | reverse complement strand
GACGCGCCGCGAATCATCTTGTTCCTGTTCCAGCAGGCTGGTCAGGTAGGCAATCGCTTCGTCCTTGCGACCCTGCTGAGACATGAGCACGCCGATGGTACGCCGTTGCTCGAAAACCGCGCCCTCCAGCTCCTGGCGCGTGACGCTGCCACCGTCGCCGGGCATCTTCTGGGCAATGTTCATCCACTCGCGAACGATCGCAATCGCATCATCATAGCGGCGAGCCCGAGTGTACGTGGCCTGAAGACTGTAGAGCAGGACCAGCTTCTCGTCGACCTTGGCCGCTGCGGCTGCCAGACTTCGCTGAAGCTCGACGGCTTCCTCGAATCGCTGTGAGGCCAGGAGCACATCAGCCAACAGGCGCATCAGCCGCGAGTCTGTCGGCGATCCGCCGAGCCACTTGACCACCTCTGTGACCGCCTCGTCATAACGTCCGGCGCCAACCAGTCCGCCATAGCCTCTGAACTGCCCGACTGTGCCGATCGGTGCGTCGGTCGCCAAGCCGATCAACCAGGCCCGAGTGTTGGCATCCTGCGGGTCAGATCTCAGCCATTCCCGACAGCGGCGGATATAAGCCGCGTAGTCTTTCTCGGCCTCGTCGGCCGCGAGCAGGAACCAGCGGTAGATGGCCACCATCGGCCCGGCTGTCTTCGCTTTCGGGTCGACCTCGGCAAGCCATTCCTCCGCCAGCCGGCGAGCATCATCAAGACGACCGAGCCGACGGTATGCCTCCATCAGCCGGCCGCGATACACTCCCGGGAAAACATCCTTGCCCTGCAGTTCCAGCAAACGCTCATAAACCGGAATGGCGGCGTCGAATCGCCGCTGGGTCATCCGGAGTTCAGCCAGAGCGTGAAAGTAGGCCACACGATTGGGATGGAGCGTCAGGATCCGCTCGTACTCGGCAGCAGCGGCCTCGAATTCGAGCAGTCGGGCCAAGGTCATGGCCATCATCCACCCTGCCTGTCCGGATCGCGGGAAATCAGCAACCATCCGGGTCAGCACCTCGCGGGCAGGTTCGTAGTCGCGGAACGTGAGCAGGCTGGCCGCCAGATCGTCGCGGGTTCGTTCGTCGTCAGGATAAGTCTGGATCAGCGACCGCAACACGTCACCATAGGACTGCCGATCGCGGTCCTGAAGAAATCGCAACAAAGCAGCGGTCCGAACGGTAGCCGGATCACGAGGACTCCGCCTCTGCATCTCGGCGAACTCCAGCGCCACGCGCCCGGCAACCACGGCGGATGTGAAGCCTCCGCCTGCGCTCATCAGGCTGCGGATGTAGGCCTCGCGGCCCGGCATGTAGTTCGGGTTGGCGCTGATAACCGCCTGATACTGCCGCTGAGCCTCGCGGGTTTCGTCACGACGTTCGTGCAACCCGGCCAGCAGCATCATGCTGCGGACATCATCGCGGTTGATCTTGATGGCCGTCTGATAGTGCTCGATCGCCCGATCCATGTCATCAAGCCCGTCGTAACACTGTCCCAGAAGGCGTTCGACAAGATGCGAAGTGGGACCGGACGTCGCGGCCTTCTTCAGAACGGCAATCGCATCATCCCAGCGACAACGGTGCATATACAACTCCGCCACACCCATGGTCGCCGGCAGGAAGCCCGTCACGTGTTCGACCGATCGGTCGAAAAGTCGACGGGCCTCTTCGATGCGGTCAAGACTGTCACACATGTGGCCCAGCAGATAGTCCAGGGCCGCCGCAAGCGCGGCGTCGTCGGGCTGTGCGGGTATCAGTCGTCGAGCCTCACTCAAGAACGAAGCTTCGTCGGCGATACGCTTGGCGATCGACGGAGGCGCCTGATCGAGTTCCCGGTTGGCTTTCTCATATACAACCGGATCGGCGGCCAGCATTTGGGCGAGGGCGAGGAGCCAACCCGACCAATCCTTGCGCAGTCGCTGAATCGCAATCAGTTTCCATTGCGCCTCCGGGGACTTCGGAAACCGATCGGTCAATTCCTTGAGCATCGAGACGGCTTGGTCGTATCGCCCGGCATCCACCAGGGCCTCGCAGTAGAGCAGATTCAGATCCAGGTTGTCGGGCTGCCCGGCCACAACGTCCCGCATGGCGGCGACACCGGCATCCGGTCGCCCCGCCGCCCGATGCAGACCCAACAGCAACTCGACCGCCTCTTGGCTTCCCCGACTGTCAGCGACAAGGCGTCGCGACTCGGACATGGCTTCTTCCAGACGATCTGCGTGCGCCAACATGCGCACGCAGTCGGCGCGAAGATCGAAATCCTTCGGCGATTCCGTAGCGGCAATCTTCATCGCATCCGCAGCCGCGGAGAAGTCTCCCAGGTAGCTGTGTGCCCGGGCCAGGCGAACGGCGACCGTCCCCCGCTGCAGCCGAACGACTGCGGCGAGTTCAGCATTCTCCTCGACCTTGCCGCCAAGCGAGCGGAGGCCCTTCTCAAACAGGCTCAGTTGCTCGGCGGCGGCGAGGTAGTATTTCTCCTGGTCCAGCAAAAGGCCGAGACGGTAGTGGGTCAGCACGAGGTAGTGAATCTCTTCCGGCGATGCCGCGCACTTCAGCGCGCTCCGGTAAGCGTTCATCGCCTTGGTCGTTTCTCGTCTCTTTTCCGCCAACCGGCCGACCACATAATGACTGAGGAGATCGTTTGGACGCAAAGTCAGCGCACGGCCGGCCGACAACCCCGCTCGCTCATCATCGCCGGCCATCAGGCTGGCCAGGGCGACAAGTCGATGAGCCTCAGCAACGCCGGCGTCTGTCCGAAGCACTTGCTCCAACAGCCCGAGGGCCTCGGTGTGCTGCCCCTTCCTGAGGAATTCACGGGTCTCAGACAACCGGCGCCGGACGGACACGGGCAGCTCAGCCTGCTTCTCCTGCACGGCGGCTGGAGGCGGGGGATCATCGGGTATCTGTGAAAGAGAAAGGCTTGCCCGCTGGCGATCGAACTCCGGCGGAGGCTGTATCGGAGGCAGCCACGACGTCCTTGCCGGACCGTTGACCGGCCGCGACGGACGCTCGCAGCCGACCAGCGTCCACGTCAGAACCAGCGTGACGATGAGCCATCGGCCCGTTTGGCAATTCCAGGTTCGCAGCATCGCGTGTCTCATATCTTCACCGCACCGGCCACACGGCGATCTTCGACCCCTGATCAGTCATGCGGCGCACACACCGCCGGATCGAGAGACGTTATCTCGCCCACACCCCCAACGCCGGTTACGGGATCACCTTGTTCAGTGGATAGACGACGATGCCCGTCCCTCCGACCTTCTGCAGTTGTGGCACCAACTGTCGCTCGACGACCGCCTCGAGAATGACCTCCACTGCCGCGTACTTCTCGTTGGCCAACGACGAGATGGTCGGTGACAGTTCCGCGGGGAGGATCGCGAGCAGCTTGTCCAGGTTCGCTTTGGGGACATTCAGCTTCAACCCGACTTTCGCCCGCGCCTCGATCGCCCCCTTCAGCAGGAGAGCCAGGGCGTCGATCTTCTCCCGTTTCCACGGCTCCTCATAAGCCTGCCTGTTGGCGATAAATCGCGTTGTTGAAGAGAGTATCTCGTCCACGATCTTCAGGTTGTTGGCCCGCAGCGATGAGCCGGTCTCGGTCAGCTCGACGATCCCGTCAACAAGGCGTGCCTTGACTTCCGTAGCTCCCCAACTGAATTCCACACGAACATTAAGCCCTTTGTTCTCGAAGTATCGCCTCGTCACGCTCACCAACTCGGTAGCGACGATACCGCCGTCAAGGTCTTCTGGGCCGCGGGCCTTCGACTCGTTCGGCACTGCCAGCACCCAGCGGGCTGGCCTGCTGGTGGCTTTCGAGTAGGCCAGTTCACACACTTCGTGGACGTCGCTCCCGTTTTCGCAGATCCAGTCATGGCCGGTCAGGCCGGCGTCAATCACGCCATCTTCAACGTAGCGGCTCATCTCCTGAGCCCGGAACATCACGCAGGACAGTTCCGGGTCATCGATCGACGGGTAGTAATCGCGACTCGATACATTCAGCGTGAAACCCGCCCGCTGAAAGAGATCAACCGTTGAATCCGTCAGACTCCCCTTGGGAATGCCAATTCTGAGAACGCGATCCTGTGCCAATGAATGAGTCTCCTTGAAAACAACGCGAGCCGGCGGTTTGTAGTTCCATCCCACTCGATCGAAACCCGGCTTGTCCTCGGTCCGGGTGGCTGGTTCCTCATCTCCGCTTGGCGGTCTTGGCCGATCGCCCCGACGACGACTTGACTCGTCGGCCGGCCGAGGGTGACGATCGGGGAGGCTTGGCTCTATTGGGTGCTCGGTCGCGCCGACCCGCTGCCGAAGCGGCCACGCGCCTGCCGCCGGCCGGCTCGGAATGCTTATCTCCGGAACCCGAAGCAGACCCCTCGGGAGCTGAAGCGCTCGGCCCCGGACTCGCATCGGACGCGACTTGGTCGGCGGGGTCCGCGGCAGGCACCTCCGGAAACCGCAGGCCCCGGCTGGCCACATAACGATCCAGAAGCAGCGAGAAAACCGCGGCATCCGAGGCGCTGATATGGTGCTCCAGGAAACTCTGAACCTCCGGCAGTTCCGCCGCCGCGTCTACAACCTCGTCCTTCCGCAACAACTGAAGGGTCAGATCGTCCACCGGCATCGCATGACCACCGAGGCTGAACAGTGTGACGCTGGCGGCCGTACAGCGGTCCACTCCTTCAAGGGACTCCAGGTACTCGCGAGCCTCACGACGACCTCGCTGCTTGAGGAAGGAAAGATCAAGCGTATCGTGCCGACGGCGGATGTCATTCAGGACATCCACGATGCGCTGAGCCTTGATATCAGCTTGCGGGATCAACGGGCCGATGATCTTGGCCAGCTCGCTGACCGGCGTGACGCGCAACTCGTTCAGATCCACCATCTGCTCGCGCAGTTTCCGGAACGCCGTCAGCGCCTTATGGTGGGAGGTATTGCCGCCCAGAATTGCCACAAGAAGCTGTTCCAGTGGTTCCGAGGGCTCCGGTGGCTTCGGCTTGCCGAATTTACGCACCAGCCGGTTGAACAGTTGCCTGAGGCGTTTGGCATAATCACTGCCATGCTTCATGCCTGTTCTCCCGAGGAAGGCTCGACCGAATCTTCAGGATCGGGCGGCTCCGCGTCGCCGACCTGTCGTCTCGTCTCGGACGTCACCTCGTCGATCAACCGGATCGTCTCCGCCGCTTTCTTGAGCGAGGTGTCAAGATGAAAGCTCAACTTGGGGCAATGCCGGATGGACAGCTCGCTGCCCACCAACCGCTGCACGTACCCAGCCGCCGAACAGAGACCCGCCAGCGTGCGTCGCTGAGCGGACTCCTCCCCCAGCACGCTGATCCAGACCTTCGCATATTCCAGATCACCGCTCACTTCGACGCGGGTCACACTCGCCAGAGGCGCAATCCGCGGGTCGCTCAGCTTGGTGGCGATCGCATCGCTCACCACTGACCTGACGATCGTCGCAACTCGTTCCGGCCTGTGCCCTTTCATGCCCACCGCCGGGCCCCCCAAAGGCCGGCCTGACCTGTCGGTCCAGAATACTCATACCCGCGTCCGGCATCCGCCGTCGCACTAGAAAACCTCGATGCGATAATCGACCAGTGCCGCGGAGGTGTCCTGGCGAACGTAGTCCACGAGCTTGTCCAGGGCACTCTCCACAAAACGGCCTTCGTTGGCCACCATCGCCACGCCCAGTTCCGCCTGTTGCCAGCGATCCAGCGATCCCACCTCGGCCACCGAAACGTTGAACCGACCTTTCAGCCGGTCCTTAAGACTGTTGACCACCCGACGCTTGTCCTTCAGCGAATAAGCGCCGAAGATCGCCAGCCTGAGGTTCAAGGTCCCGACCACCATTCGGTCAGAGGCCATGCTCGCCCACCCGCACATCCGCCGGTTGCGCTCGCCTACAACTTGCGGGTCGTCTCCACGATTTCATACGTCTCGATGATATCCCCGGGTTTGAGGTCATCGAAATTCTCGACCCGAATCCCGCATTCCATCCCCGCGCGAACCTCGCGAACGTCATCTTTGAATCGCCGCAGCGATGCGATACCTCTGTGCCGTTCCCGCTTCATATCGTCCACCGTTGGGACAATAATCTGCCCGTCACGAATCACTCGTGCGTGGTGCGACCGCAAGATCGGCCCATCCGTGACCATACAACCGGCAACGGCACCGACCCGCGAGATCCGGAAGACCTCCCGCACCTCGGCCCGGCCGCGCTTCTCCTCGGTCTTCTCCTTGGGCAGCAGGCCTTCCAGAGCGTTCCGGACGTCGTCGATCAAATTGTAGATGATGCGGTAGAGGCGGATGTCCACGCCCTCCGTATCGGCCATCCGCTGGGCACTTGCGTCGACAGCCACGCTGAAACCGACGACGAGGGCATTGCTCGCCGCAGCCAGGACCACGTCGCTTTCTGTCACGGTGCCGATCCCGGTGTGGAGGAAATTGAGTTTCACCTGGTCACTCGGGATCTCGCCCAAGGCCTTGTTTAAAGCATCGACGGAGCCCTGGACATCGGCCTTGAGGATGATATTCAACTCGGGAACCGCCTCGCCTTCGCGCTGCCGGAGCATCTCCTCCAGCGTCTGTGCCTTGCGCGTTTTGGTAAGAACGTCTGCCCGGCGCTGATTCCCGACCGACTCGGCGACCGCCTTGGCCCGCTGCAACGATTCCACTTGGTAAAAGTTTTCGCCCGCGTTGGGCACTTCATCCAACCCCGCCAGCTCGACAGGGTAACCCGGCAGGGCCTTGTCAATCTGCCTGCCGTGATCGTCCCGCATCACGCGCACGCGGCCGGCGGCGCTGCCGCAAACGATAAAATCACCCGGCTTGAGCGTGCCCTCGCGAATGAGCACGCGAGCGAGGGGGCCGATTCCCTGGGTCATCTGGGCCTCGATCACCGTACCGGTGGCCGGCACATCAGGGTCGGCCCGCAGGTTCAACAGCTCCGTGAGCATTCCGAGGTGCTCGATGAGCTGCTCAACACCTTGTCCGGTGGTAGCAGACGTCTTGACCACGTCGATATCGCCGCCCCACTCGGTCGGGGCGAGGCCAAGTTCGGCAAGCCGGCCGTAGATCTTGTTGATGTCGGCGCCGGGCAGATCGATCTTGTTCAGAGCCACGATGATGGTGACCTTGGCGGCCTTGGCATGGTTGATCGCCTCGACCGTCTGAGGCATGACTCCGTCGTCGGCCGCGACAACCAGCACAACAACGTCGGTGAGGTTGGCTCCGCGGGCCCGCATGGCGGTGAATGCTTCATGGCCCGGCGTATCCTGGAACGTAACGGACAGATCGCCCCGCTGCACTCGGTGGGCGCCAATGTGCTGGGTGATGCCGCCCGCCTCGCCGGCCGCAACCGAAGTCTTGCGGATCGCATCGAGCAGGCTGGTCTTGCCATGATCGACGTGCCCAAGCATGGTCACCACCGGGGGGCGGGGTTGCAGATTCGCTCGCTCACGGCCGGCGAACTCCTCGACCAGCTTGTCGAGCTCCGTCTTGGGCTTGGCCACCTGTATCTCCACGCCGAAATCAAGCATTACCACCTCGGCGATCTCAGTGGGGATTACCGTGTTGCGGTGCACGAATCCCATGTTGTGATCGTGCATCAGCTTCGGCATGATCTGGGCCATGCCGATGCCGGTGGCGGAGCATAATTCGTGAAGAATGACCGGCTCGGTCACCTCGGCCTTGGTCTTGCGCGGAGCAATTCTGGCAGGCGCGGCCTCGGAGGCCTTCTCACGCGCTCGATGATGGATGCCGCGGCCGCTGGCGGATTGAAGGCGTTCCTGACGCTCGAGCAGGTCCCGGTCGTTCCATTCCCGAAGTCGTTCACCAATCTCATACAGGGAGGTGGTTGACCGTCGGGGGTTGAGCCTTTGACGGCCCTTCTTGCCCGCGGAATCGTCGTAGAGAGGCCCTTTGCCTCCCTTGCCTCGCTTGTGTCCACCCCCCTCGAACTCCTGTGGCTCAGGCGCGCCCACCGGTCCCTTGGGTGCTCGCGGGGCGGGCCTTGTGATCGGATCAGGCCGGGCATAGCCGACGATCTTGGGACCGCGCATCTGGGCGGGAGCAGGGACATTCTGTGGTCCGGCAGGACGGACGGTCTCTGGAGGCTTGGGCGGCGCAACCGCGGGGGCCTGGGCGGCAGGCTTAGCCACAACACCCTCTTCCGCAGGCGCCGGGGGCTCGGCCTCCACGGACGGAGGAGGCAAGACCTCCGGCTCATGGATGACAACGGCCGGAGGGGCCTGTTCCACCTCGACTGCCTGCGTCTGCATAACCGGTGTGACTGTTGTCTCGACCGATGTCGCAGCCTCGACAAGAACCGGTCCAGCCGCAACCTGCTCGGCGGCCTCTTCGGCCGCGGCTTCCTTGCGAGTCTCAGCCTTCTTCTTTCGAGTACCCTTTCGCTTGATGCGCACGGCATCGATGTCCACAGGGGCCGCTTCTTCGACGGCCGTTTTGTGGCCAGCGGTGCTGAACCACTCGCGGATTGTCTCCGCCAGACCGGCCGAGAGCGCGGACATGTGGTTCGTCACCCCTTCGACGCCTTCGCTCTTGCATTTCTCGATGATCGCCTTGCTGGTGACGCCCAGTTCCTTGCTCAGTGTGTGGACCCGAAGCTTATCCGACAAAATCGACCTCCTGGACCACCCTTATGCGTTCTAACCCTTCCCCACCCGGCCCGCCCACGCAGGAGGACCGACTCGACAGCGCCGATACCGCATCACGGACCGTGAATCGTCAGCCCGAAGCTTGTGGTTGGCTCTCATCGCTGTCCGCCGCCCCGGCTTGGTCACCGGGAACCGTCTCAACCGCCGACACCTCGGCGGAATCTGTTGTCACCTCAGCGGCTGATTCGGTTGAAGAGCCTGCCTCTTCACCAGCCGGCGCTGACACCGTGGTTTCACCCTCCTCAGCCACGGACAGCTCGCCCTCGACCGCGCCACTCTCACCCGCGGCCGCAGCTTCTGCAGCCGCAGCCTCTGCCGCAGCGGCGGCGGCGGCAGCCTCTTCAATGGCCAGAGCCTTGGCTGCCGCCGTCTCGATGGCCAGCCGTTTGGCTGCCTCGGAGGCTGTGCTGACCACTTGCGCGGCCAACTCCTCCGACAATCCAACATCCTTGACCAGTGGGGCCGGGCCAACCTCCTCGACATCTCCAAGGGAAATGATGCCCAGTGCCTGGACCTTGGCGATCTTGTCCTCGCCGACTCCCTCGACCGCGGTCAGCACCTTCTCCAATTCGTCGAGGTTCTTGTTGTATTCGGCCGGCGTGAGGATATCGATGTCCCAGCCGGTCAGACGGGCTGCAAGCCTCACGTTCTGGCCGCGTTTGCCGATGGCCAGAGAGAGCTGGTCCTCGGCCACCACCACGGTCGCCCGGCCAAGCTCGAAGCACAGGGCGGTTTCCTGCACTTCCGCGGGCTTGAGGGCGTTGCCAATCAGGATCTGAGACGACTCATTCCAGCGAACGATGTCGATCTTCTCGCCGCCCAGTTCGAGCACGATGTTCTTGATACGGCTGCCGCGAACGCCCACGCACGCCCCCACTGCATCCACTTTGCTGTCGATCGAAGACACGGCAATCTTGGTCCGGTAGCCCGCTTCTCGCGCCAACGCACGAATCTCGATGATCCGCTCGGCCACTTCGGGTACTTCCAGTTCGAACAGCCGACCGATGAAGTCGGGGTGCGACCGACTCAGTACGATCTTGACCTGGTGCGGAGCCTCCCGGACATCGAGGATCAGGCAACGGATCCGTTCACCCGGGTGATGCGTCTCGCCGGGAATCTGTTCGCTCCGCGGCAGGAAACCCTCGGTCCGCCCCAGGTTGACGATCAGTGCGCCCCCCTCAAACCGCGACACCGTGCCGGTCACGACCGTGCCCTTGCGTTCGAGGAATTCCTCGTAAATGCTGCCTCGCTCGGCCTCGCGGATCTTCTGGATCATGACCTGCTTGGCCGTCTGAGCGGCGATGCGGCCCAGTTCCTTCATGTCAATCGGTTCGTTGTTGCGGCTGGCGGTGATCTCCCCGCTCAGCCGGTCGATGTTGACCACCACCTCATCGGTGGGGCCATGGGCCTTGCGGACTGCGGACACCATCGCCTGTTCGAGGTCTGCAAAAACGACCTCCTTCTCGATGTTTTTGTCCCGCGCGATGCTGTCAACAATCCGAACGAGCTCAACGTTCATCTCGCATCACCTCTGTCCAAAGGGCGTCTGTGCACCCTGTCTCTTCTTCTCGCCTCGTCACCGGGCCAGGCACGTCAGCCCGCTGCCCACCGCAGCCAAAGCTCCTCTGGCCCCCGTGCGGCCTGGACAAACAAAAAAGTGGGACGTTTGCCGGACCCACTTTTTGAGCCACCGTTCCCCTCGGGCACGACGGCACACGGATGCGAAGGTGCAATACGATCGCTCAGCGCATCGCGGTCCTCCTTGCGATGCGGCGACCTTCGGTCGCGGGGTCCTTCCGACGGCTACTAAACCGCTCGGGCCGCACTGACCTGCTCTCCGGCACCGTTCAGACCCACGTTGACACCTTCTTCGCCCGGCTCAAAAACATGTATCTGATCCAAGTTCAGATACATGGGCAACTGCATTCCGTCCTTCAATGACCGGTTCGCCTCGACCCGGCAAACCACGTGGCCGTGCGACCCGGTCTGCACATGCAAATCCATCTTGTCGCCCAACGGCTCGATCACACTGATGGTCACGTCGATCCGATTGCCCTGACCCGCGAACTTGCCCTCATTCGAGCAGGACAGGCTCTCCGGGCGGACACCCATGACCATCGGGTCGCCAACCCTCCCGTCGAGAGGCTTCCCCAGCCTTCTCGGCAGCCGGATCCGGCTCGAACCCTCGTCAAACCATAAGGATCCGTTCTCGGCAACAATCCGGCCGGAAAAGAAGTTCATCGGCGGGGTACCCAAAAATCCCGCAACAAACCGGTTGACCGGCTGGTCGTAAACCTCCAGCGGGGCTGCACATTGATGCACCACGCCGTCCTTCATGACGACCACCCGATCGCCCAGGGTCATGGCCTCTTCCTGGTCGTGGGTGACGTAAATCGTGGTCGTCGACAGCCGCCGGTGCAGTTTCTTCAGCTCAGCCCGCATCTCAACTCGAAGCTTCGCATCGAGATTGCTCAGCGGCTCATCAAACAGGAACGCCTTGGGCGTTCTGACGATAGCCCGTCCGACCGCGACCCGCTGCCGCTGGCCACCCGACAGAGCCTTCGGCTTGCGGTCCAGCAGGTTCTCAATACCAAGAAGCCGGGCAGCGTCGTGGACCCGCTGGTCGATTTCCGCCTTGGGCACCCGCCGCAACTTCAGACCGAACGCCATGTTCTTGTACACCGTCATGTGCGGGTACAAGGCGTAGTTCTGAAAGACCATGGCGATGTCACGGTCCTTCGGCGGCACATCGTTTACGACACGCTCGCCAATCCGAATCCTGCCCGAACTGATCTCCCCCAGGCCGGCAACCATCCGTAGGGTGGTGCTCTTGCCACAACCCGAGGGACCGACAATTACGCAAAACTCGCCTGGGGCGATGT
>CAZTQK010000187.1:0-11551 GCA_964615635.1 uncultured Planctomycetales bacterium | reverse complement strand
GCCGGAATCATTGTCTTATGTGCCACAGGAGAACATTGTCATCAGCGACGCCTACGTTGGAGCTGGAGTTGATGCCGATGCAGGCCCTGATATGGTCGGCTTGCTGAACCAGAATGTCGAACTGGACGGGAGCAACAGCCAATCCCTTTACGGGAAGGCGTTGACCTATGCGTGGGCCCAAACCGGCGGCGCATCCGTTGCATTGACCAACGCGGATGCCGCACAGGCGAGTTTCCGCCCGACAAGCACCGGCACCTACGCATTCAGGTTGACGGTCACTGACGAGGACAGTGAGGACGACAGCGACACGGTGACGGTAACCGTCGTAAGCGAACCCAACGTCCGTTTGGCCACGAACAAAGGCGACATCGTGATCGAGATGTACGAGGACGACGCCCCGATCACGGTGGCAAACTTCCTCACGTACGTGCAGAGCGGCTTCTACAACGGCACGATCTTCCACCGGGTCATCCCCGAATTCGTCAACCAGGGCGGCGGGTTTCTGCCCGATCTGACCCAGGCGAGCGGGCTGCGGGACCCGATCGTCAACGAGTTCGACCCGTCGCGTCCGAACAGCCGCGGAACAATATCCATGGCCCGGACCAACGAGCTCAACTCCGCCACCTCGCAGTTCTTCATCAACCTGGTCGACAACACCGGTCTGGATACGCCCGGCAACGGGTACGCCGTCTTCGGCCGTATTGTGGAAGGCATGAACGTCGCGGACGACATCGCCCGAGGTGCAACCGAAACGCGGGAGGACCCCAATGGCAATCCGTTCGATGACGTACCCGTCGAGGACGTCATCGTCACTTCCGCAACCATCGAATCGCGTCCGGCCGCCCCAGAGTTTGTGACCACAACCAGCGGCCTGCAGTACAAGGACGTCGCGATCGGCACCGGTACGCTGGTCACCCCTGGATCGACGGTCAATGTCTACTACACCGGCCGCCTGACCGACGCGGATGGTGAGGTCTTCGACTCGAGCGGCGAATCAAAGACCACCCCGACAACCTTCTCACTCGACGGCCTGATCGAGGGCTGGAAGGAAGGTCTCGGGAGCTACGAAATGCGGGCCGGCGGCACGCGCATCTTGATCATCCCACCCGAGTTGGCCTACGGCGAGGCCGGATTCCCGCCGGATATTCCTCCAAACGCCACGCTCTATTTCGAGATTGAGGTGGTGGAGGTCGTCGAGGTCCCGGAGGTTATCGAGTAGCCCAAACGACGATTCCCGGCTCACCTGCCCGGCTTGCCCCCCAAGGCGGGTCATGCTATTTCTCTCATCCTGAAACGGCGGATGATTCTCTGCGCCGCCGGGCAGAAACGACTATGTTCAGACCGCCTGGTCTAGCTTTCTTTAGCCGGCTCCTCGATCGTCCGGAGCGATTTCTGGCGGGCACCTTTGCGGGCCTGATCCTGCTGGGAACGCTTCTGCTGAGCCTGCCTGTCTCTCACGGGCAGACGCGCGTCGGTCCGCTCGACGCAATGTTCACCTCAACCTCGGCGGTCTGCGTCACCGGCCTGGTCGTCGTCGACACCGGTCAGGACTACAGCCGCTTTGGGCAAACGATCATCATGATCCTGATCCAGCTCGGCGGGCTGGGCATCATGACTTTCGCGGCCCTTATCATTCAGATCCTGGGCCATAAGATCTCCTACAGGTCTCAGTCGGCTCTGCACGACGTCTTCTATCAGAAGAGCGCAGCCGCGCAGCTCCGACAAAACCTCAAATGGATCCTCACGCTGACGTTGCTGATTGAAGCCGCGGGTGCTGTGGCCATCTTCTGTGCGCGTCCCGAGGGCATGAGCGTCGGCGAAGGCGCTTTCGTAGCTGTCTTCCACGCGGTTTCGGCTTTCTGCAACGCGGGCTTCTCGACCTTCAGTGGCAACATGATGGATGTGGCCGGGAACGTGGGTCTTCTCGTCACTGTTGCCGTCCTCGTCGTGTGCGGCGGATTGGGTTACACGGTCATGCTCGAAGTCGCGAGCCGCGCCGGGAAAAGGCTCAGAAACAGACCTCGGCCGGTGGTCTGGTCGCTCAACACCCGCGTCGTCCTGATCACTTCGCTGGTCCTCATACTCGGCGGGGCGCTCTTTTTGTACCTGCTCGGGATGACGTCTCCGGAGGTCCGTTGGCTCTCCCGCATTGGGCACTGCCTTTTTCAGTCCATCAGTGCCCGTACGGCAGGCTTCAACACCGTGGATCTCAACAGCTCGCCGGCGCCGGCATTGCTCTGGCTGGTGTTTCTGATGTTCGTCGGCGGCTCGCCCGGCTCATGCGCCGGCGGGATCAAGACCACGTCGCTGGCCATCTGGGCCGCGCGTCTGAGAGCACGCTTGCGGGATCAGGAAGATGTGACCATCCGCGGCCGCCGAATACCGGTGGACCTGGTTCGCCGGACCGGCCTGCTGATCGCCACCGCGGCCATGTTCAACCTTGTGGGCCTCATGGTGCTGGCAATCAGCGAAATGGGCGATCCCAAAGTCCGTCTCGAGCAGATTCTCTTCGAGCAAGTCTCGGCTTTCGGGACGGTCGGCTTGTCGACGGGCATCACCCCTTCCTTGACCGCCGTTGGCAAGCTTTGGATCATCCTGACGATGTTCGTCGGCCGATTGGGGCCGCTGACGGTGGCCCTGGTTGTGATGGAGCACAAGGTCGCGGCTGTCCGGCTCGCCGAGGAACGGCTCATGATCGGCTAGGAGACTCACCATGAAACAGGTATGCATCATCGGACTCGGGCAGTTCGGCAGCCACCTTGCCAGGACGCTGGCAAAGATGGATTGCGACGTGCTTGCCGCCGACATGTCGGAAAAACAGGTCGCGGCGATACGCGATGATGTCCAGCAGGCTGTCGTTCTCGACAGCCGCAGCTTCGAGGCCCTCAAGTCCGTGGTCAACAGAGATACGGATGAGGCCATCGTCAGTCTCGGCGAGCACCTGGAGGCCAGCATCCTGGCCACGCTGCATCTCAAGGAGATCGGGGTGAAGCGCATCCACGCCAAGGCGTCGAGCAAGGACCACGCGGCGATTCTAAAAGCGGTCGGGGCCACGCACGTGATCTTTCCCGAGCAGGAAACGGCCGAGCGAATGGCCCACCGGATCGTCAACCCGGACCTGCTCGATTACCTGCCGCTGTCGAAGGAATACCGCGTCGTCGAGATCGGCGTGCCGCCCAAGTTCGTCGGCCAGACCCTGACCGAGCTTCATCTGAGGAAGAAGTACCAAGTTCTGGTCATTGCTATCAAGAGAGGTGAAGGGACTGAGCCCGAATTCCTCCCCGCGGCCGACAAGAAGCTCGAAAGCGGCAACACCCTGGTGATGATGGGGAAGGGAGCCGACATCGATGCGTTCAACGAGGCCGGCGAAGCTTGACCCGCAGACCCTTGCCCGCACGGCAGGCCGGGACCTCGTGTCGAATCGTCGACGACACACCATCGTGCCGGTGCCGACCTGAGGCGGCAGGCCCACACGAAATCGCAAATCCGACTGTGGCAGCCCCTCCAGGCTGGATGGCTGGACAGCCGTCGGCCGATGGCCCATGATATGGTCGTCCGCATGACAGGAAACTAACCGGAGCCGCCAGGACGCTCGGCCGGCCAGGCTCCACAACTTACTGAGATCATTATGCTTATGGCGAATTCGTCACCAACGCTAACCGATCTGGCCAGCCGAAATGAGATCCGCGCCATCGAGAACCTGTGGATGGAGATGCTCGAGGCCGGCACTGAAGATCGTGAGGAGATGCTGGAGGCCTTGGCCATTCTGACCCGCAACGGCAAGGGCCAGCAGGCCGGTGCCCTCGCCTGGATGTGGCTGGAGACCGAGCAGGAACGGTCTGAGCCCCAGGACCTGCTGAATCTTGTCCGGGAGATGATCGTTCGCTGTGACGACAGCGACGACATGCGTCAGGCGGCGGTCGGGCTCTACCAGAAGGTGTACGCCGATCGGCCGGAGATCCAGAACCTTATCGACGTGTCCGGGCTGAGCGGCAGCAAATCGGTTCGCCGTGCGCTTCGCACGCTCGATATCTGTCTGAACGTGAAGGTTGGCGATTTCCTCGTCTCTCGGTCCGACGAGCATGCGGCCAAGGTGACCATGGCGGACTTCGACGCCTGCCTGTATGCCATCCAGACCAGCCGCGGCGACGAGACCATGGACGCCGACGCGCTGGCCCTGGCTTATGACCCGGCCGAGCCGAACGATTTCCGCGTTCTGCTCCAGATGGACCCCGATCGCATCCGCAGCATGATGGACGATGATCCGACCAGCCTCGTTCTCGGCATTCTGCAAAGCCATCGCGGGCGAATCGATTCTGATGAACTTGCTCATCTGCTCAGCCCGCGCTTCATTGCCAACGCCGAATGGAAGAAATGGTGGAGCAAGGCGAAGGCCGACCTCAAGAAGTGTCCCAATGTCGTGGTTGAAGGCAAAGCGAGAACTATCCTCACCTACCATGCCAAAGGGCAGACGCTCGAAGACGAAGTCCTCCCGCAATGGACGGCCACTGACACGCCGCATCAGCGCTTGGCAGTCATCGACGCGTACTTTCGCGAGGCCGGAAATCGCAAGGTGAGCTGCGATGCCGAGATGATCTCACGCCTTCAAGCCGACCTGCAGACTCGCATCAATCTTGTGCGATCCAGAGCACCCGCCGAGGCACTGGCCGAGTCGCTGGTTCTCGACCGGCTGGCGGAGCATGCGGGCCTGGCCGAACAGAGCAGCGGTCCGGCAAGGGCGATTCTGGCAGAGGCCGCTGACCCGGAGGGTCTGCTCGGCACAATCAGTGAGTACCCGCTGTATCTGCGGGCCGTCGCCCTGCTCAAGGAGGCCCGCCCGCAGGATTGGCCCGAGATCTTCGCTCAGCTCCTGCCTCTGGCCCACCGGGAAGCCTGCGATGTGATCGCCAAGTCCCTGATTGATGCCGGCCGTCAGGACCTTCTCGACCAGGCGGTCCAGCGGATTCCAAGCGACTTCACCCGACACCTCGACGCAGTCTGCTGGCTGTGGCGAGGGCCGGAGGTCGAAATGCCCGAGGTGATCCCGCTGCGCGAGATCCTGCTTCGGCTCCTCGATCATCTGGGCAACCTGACCCGCTCCGAGACAACCTCCGCCGAGGTGCTCAAACACGCGAAAGGCGAGATCCGCGCATCCCTGAGTGCCGCCAAGTACGCCCGGTTCCGGAAGGTCATCTCGGAGATGGAGGCCGACCTCGCTTCGACCGTGCACCGCACGATTGACCGCCTTGACGGTCTGGGCGAAGTGGTCCACGCCGACCTGCTCAGGATCATTATCCACACCCATCCGGAGCTGATCACGCCGAAGAAGAAGGTCGATCCGTGGACGGACGAGAATACGATCTACTGCACCCAGCCCGGCATGAGCAAGCGACAGGAGGAGCTGAACCATCTTCGTCTGGTCAAAATCCCCGAGAACGCCAAGGCCATCGGCGAGGCGGCGGCGCGCGGAGATCTCAGCGAGAACTCCGAGTACAAGTTTGCGCTGGAGGAACGCGATCTCCTGCAAGCCCGCCTGCTGCGAATACAGAACGAACTGGCCATCGGGCGCCTGCTGACTGTTAACGACATCTCGACCGACGAGGTCGGCATCGGAACACAAGTTGCACTCCAAGCCGTGGACGGAAGCGAACGGCGGGACATGACCATTCTCGGTCCCTGGGAAGCCGACGTTGAGCGAGGTGTTTTCAACTATCAGGCCCCGGTGTGCATGAAGCTGCGCGGCCTTTGCGCCGGCGACACGGTCGAGCTGGACATGGGGTCCGGGCCCAAGAGCTATCGCATCGAGGCCATCACAAACGCGCTCGAAGGCAAGGGCCCGTGATGACCGATCGTCCGGGATCGGTACACCCAACGAAGGCCCGACAGGAATCGACGCATGCGATTCGTCAGCGTGCTGATCTGTGTCCTGTGCATCTCATCCGCGAGCAGGGCCATTCCACCGACCGTCGACGGCTTTCTGGATGATCCCTTCTGGTCAGCCGATGCACGTGTGTGGACGACCTATCGGCCCGACCTGCCGGGCCACTCCGCGCGATTCCACCTCGGCTTCGACGATGACACGGTATACTTCGCCGCCGACGTGAACGACCCGGACGTGACCGGCACCAGCGAAAAGCGTCTCGAAAACATCTCCCGCGACGATGCGGTGCAGCTCTTCCTGGACACCGGTGACGCTGAATCAGCCGGTTACGCGCCCATCGTGCATCAATATGGCTTCAGTGTCGCCGGGGCGGTGAACTGGTACCGCGTCGCCGACGGCGGCATCGGCCCGGCCGCGACTCAGCCGACCACGTGGGACTCCGCCGTGCGCCGGGCGGTGATCCTCAAGCCGGCAAGCACGCTCAACAACCATCGCGATCTCGACAACGGCTACATCATCGAAGCGGCCATTCCTTGGCGAGAACTTGGCATCAACGCGCCGCCCAACCCTGAACGAACAGTCGGCGTGTGTTTCATCAACACCTTCAACAACGGCGGCACCACCGACGGAGCAGGTGTTCCCGCCACGGCCCCGCAAGAAGCGAATGCAGACAGAGCCGTGCCCCGTCTTTGGGAGCGGATCAGGATCGGCATACGGCGCCCACTAGCCCTGCGAGGTCTGACCGAATCTCTGCCTCTGTGGCTCGGCACGACCATGTACGCCAACCAGTGGCAACGATTCGAGAAGGCGGAAACAGACCCGGCCGGGCCGTGGCTCAATCGCTCTCGGTGGCAATCGAAGCTCGACCACATGGCGTCTCTAGGCTACAACGCCCTTCTGTTCTTGCATCCGCATCCGTACTCGGGGTTGCTGCGGTTGCAGCAGTACCCTGGAGCCTCGCATTTCCCTCCGGATGAGCTGCCCCCGCACATGGACCAGTTTCGCTGGCTGCTCGCCGAGGCCAAGGCTCGGGGCATCCGCATCTATCTGTTGACCTGGAATATCTGCCTGCCGCCGAAGTGGGCAAACGCCAATGGTTTGGCGGAACTTGGCGCCGACACGCCGCTGTCGCGAGCCTACACCCGACAGGCCGTGAAAGAGTTGTTCGAGACGTACCCCGATCTGGCGGGCCTGGCCACCATGGCGGCTGAGAGCCCGCCGGGCTGCGTGGACTTCGTCGTGGACGCCGTCGCCGGGGGCATGAACGATGCCAGGAATGCGTCAACCAGTCGCCCTTCAGATCACGACGCTTTGCCGGAACTGATCTTCTGGAGTTGGTGTACCTATCCGGAAGATGCTCGCCGCGTCGTTGAGAGCTACCCCAACACCAAGCTGATGCACTACCTGCAATACGAGCAGTGGTTCAAGCCGATGGTCGATCCGCGCCTGGCCCGCTTCGCCACTTGGGCCACGGCCGCTCCGTTGGGACAAGCCAGAACAGCCACGTCGAGCATCGCGCTGGGCGGACCGAAGTCGGCCCTGGCCTGTCTGTTCTGGGGCGATCCCGAGTGGCTTCGACTCATCACCAATGATCTGCGACGCCAAGGCGCAGAGGGGCTCTTCTTTGAGCCCTACTGTCCGGAAAGCTGGCTGGCCCAGGAGGCCTTCACCTACTATGCGGCCAATCCTTCGGGGCAATTCGATCGGGCAAAATGGGCGCATCGTCTGGAGGAATTCTACGGCGTCGCGCCGCACGGCGGACAACTGCTGGAAGCCATGCAGCACGCCAGTGCCATCGTGCCCCGATTCCTCACGCTCATCCATAGTCAGTCCGACCACTTCATGCCCCAGTTCGGCGTGTCACTTGCTCACTATCTCGAGATGCCCACGTTGTCGAGCTACATCTTCGAGAACACGCAAACGCTGAACGATCGCGGCTACCTGACACCGCGGCTGGGCCTGACCTGGCCGAACCCCGACTGGGGAGAACGGGTCGCGTCCATCCGTGAGACGGTGGTGGGAACCGCGCCGGCCGGGGCGACGTTGCCGACAGACATCGCCAGGGAAATCGAGCTTCATGCGATGGCCTGCCGCTCCAGGATGACCGCACTGCGGCAGATCCAGCCGAAATCGGGCGATCAGGCGAAGGCCCTGGCCGTGGTTCTCGATCGGCTGGAACTCAACGCGGCCCTTGGCGAGCATTTCAGCCGGAAGATCCGTGCGGCGCTGGCCTGGGAGCGTCTGAAAGCCGGCAAGGGCAGCATTGAAGACTGCACCGGCCCCCTGGAGAGCTCGATCCAGGCATGGCAGGCGGTTTGCGACATCAGCGGCCGGCTGTACACCAAGCCGTTGCGGTTCTGGCAGTCACAGATCGTCTCGCCGCCGGCCTGGACACAGAACCAGATCTGGAACAGCTACCGACTGGTGCAAGGCCACTGGCGTGATCTGTTGCCCCGCTTCCAGCGCGAGTTGGACCTCGTCCGGCGAAGCCTGTCACTTTCGATCCCCAGAGCCAATCTGCCCATGTGGGACCATCTCGATGCCGACCCGGACGATAACCTCGTCTCGCTCCATCGGATCACATTCCAGAACGATTCCGAGAACGACCGTCGTTTCAAGCTCGGGCCGGGGGCAAGCATCACCGGCGACGTGCAATCCGTGATCGGTGAAGGCAGAACACTCCTTGCCGACACGAGGCCTCTGGGGCAAGGCCATCATGAGATCCTGAGCACGGTCCCGGAGTTCGTGACGCTCCCCGCGGGCGCGCCTTGTCAAATCACGCTGGTCTATCGCGTCATTGACCGAGGCGGCGCCGAGGCAGCCCCCTTCGAAATGGGCGTTCGCTCGCTGTCTGGAGGCCCCGTCCTGGGCGACCATCGCTACTGGGGCGCCCCCGACGGCCATGTCGGCACGCGGGTGCTCAAGGTCCCGCCACTGGCTGACTCGGACTGCGCCTTTTGCCTTATCATCCACGGCCAGGCTGCCATCGCACTCGACATGATCAACATCCAGGCACGCAAGACGCCGTGAGAGGTGCGGAACATGACTCAGTGGGTGATTCAAACCGATCGATACAGAAGCCGTCGGGGACGGAAGGGGCTGTTGGTCCTTTAGTCGATTAGTCTATTGGTCTATTGGTCTGTTGGTCTATTGGGTCTATTTGGGGGTGGCCGGCCGGGGAGTTTCTGAGCTTTTTGAGCTTCTTCGCGGCCACATGAGGAGACGGCCGGAAAGGGTTAGCCGCGAAAAGGCTCAGAAGGCTCATAAACGGGGAACGATAACGGCCGTGAAGGGTGTTTTGCCCCTGCCGATGCGGCGTACGGGCTCTTGGGTAAGCGGAAGGAGACTCATCATGAGGCGTGGTGCCAAGAAACGAACCTGTTTTCTGTCTTCGTTTTCTGTCTGGCCCGTTTTGTTGTCTCGATGGAGGTGGGAATCAGTTATTCCCGTAACAACTGACAAGGAGTCCCAACATGTCCACGAAAGGGTATATCCTGGCCGTAGATAGCAAGGAATTTATCTTCCTGGGCAAACTAATAAAGGATGCAGATGGCAAACCAGCAAATTTCTGGATCCCAGATCTGACAGATCAGGAATTGGGGCAAATGGTAGTCAAGTTCTTGGCTAAACACCTGAGTGAACAGATCATCGTGATCGCCGACCATGTGGCATGCAGTATGGACGACTTTGAGCAGTATCGTCGAGCGAACGCAGACTATGGAGACCCGAATTTCTACGGTTTCCCACGGAGACAGAGGGAAGGGAGTCGAAACCGGGACGCAGCTGCTTTTGGCGGCGCGAGACGGGAGAAGGCAGAGGGCGAAGGTGAAAACGAGGCAGATGGGCCTGGATCGACGAATGAATAATGATCTGTTGGTCCGTTGGTCTATTGGTCTATTGGTCTGACAAGAAGGTGTCGTGCGGAGCACGACCTACCGGGCTATTGGTCTGACAAGAGGATGTCGTGCGGAGCACGACCTACAGAGCTGTTGATCTGACAAGAGGATGTCGTGCGGAGCACGACCTACCGGGCTGAGTGCAGCCGGCGTGGACGGATGATTGCGAATCGTCGCTCCCCGACCTATGGAAAGCGACAGGGCCGCCCGGCTGAGTCAGCGAGCGTCTCTGGTGCAGGCGTCCGTGACACATTCGGCGGGCACACGCCAGGGCCCTCTTTCAGAACCGCGACCGTACTCGCCACGCCGAAGCCCGGCGAAGGCGGGAGGGAGCGGCCTCCTTGTGTCGCGGCAGCTCTATGGTTTGGCCCCTCGCTGACGCTCGGGGTTCTGAAAGAGCCGCCCAGACTGTCACTGACCCCTGATGCAGACATGCCCGGCTTGCCTCACGACAGCCCCACCCCCCTTCTGTTAGAATGCTTCGTCCGGCGTCGGAGGTGCCCGGACGGCCTCCGGCACTTGACTCGACGCAGGACGGTCGGCCTGGATTTTGGCGAGGCTGGATCGAGCCGAGGTTGGCCGCTGCGGGCGGGTTTGAGGTAGAGCAGTATGTACCGTGTTTTGATCACCGGCAAGATTCATCCCATAGGCGTCGAGAAGCTTTCGAAAGAGCCCGACCTGCAGGTGGACTTCCATCCCGACATGCCTGTTGCGGAGATTGTCAAGATCATCGCCCCCTACCATGGCATCATCGTCCGGTCGGAAACACCCGTGAAGAAGGAGTTGATCGACGCCGCCAAGGAGCTGAAGGTGATCGCGGTTGCGGCGGTCGGCGTGACCAACATCGACGTCGAGTACGCGACCAAGAAGGGCATCCTGGTGGTCAACACGCCGGGCAAGAACACCAACTCGGCGGCCGAACTGACCATCGCCCTGCTGCTGGCCGTCACCCGCAAGCTGGCCCAGGCCCATGAGACGATGCAGCACCTCGGCTGGGACCGCCACCGGTTCCAGGGCATGGAACTGATGAACAAGACGATCGGAATCATCGGGTTGGGCAACGTCGGACACCGTGTCGCCCGATTTGGCCACGGATTTGAGATGCGTGTCCTGGCTTATGACCCCTATATCGCCGACGAGGTCTTCGAGCGGCACGGGGCCGAGAAGGTCGACCTCGACACGCTCATCCGCGAATCGGACATCGTCACCGTCCACACGCCCAAGAACAAGGAAACGACCGGGATGATCGGGCGGGAGCAGATCGCCCACATGAAGCAGGGAGTGGTGATCATCAACGCCGCCCGAGGTGGGATCGTGACCGAGTCGGCTCTGCTGGAGGCGTTGAAGGCAGGTCACGTGGCCGGGGCCGGCATTGACACCTGGGAATATGAGCCGCCCGAGAAGAACCCCTTCCACGATCTGCCCAACGTGGTCATGTCGCCGCATATCGGAGCATCGACGGCCGAGGCCCAGATCCGCGTGGCTGAGAGCATTGCCGTGCAGGTGCCGCGGGCTCTGCGCGGTGGGATCGTTGACTACCCGGTCAACATGCCGCAGATCCGGATGTTGGAGGGTGGCGACATCATGACCTCCTACACCGTCCTGGCCGAGCGGCTGGGCACTTTCGCCGCCCAGTTCATGGACTGGACACCGCAGCGACTGCAGATCACGTACAAAGGCAGCATTGCCCGGCACGACTGTACGCTGCTGCGGCTGGCGTTCCTCAAGGGCTTCCTCAAGAATTCGCTCGAGTACGTCAGCTACGTCAACGCCG
>CAZTQK010000186.1:0-11571 GCA_964615635.1 uncultured Planctomycetales bacterium | reverse complement strand
CAAGAACATGTTCTCGAAGGACGGCAAGGTCGAGAAGGTCGAGGCCAAGGGCAAGAACCCCTACGTGCAGGAACATGCTGACCTGATCGCGGCGATCCGCAGCGGCAAGCACATCAACGAAGCGAAAAACGTTGCTGAATCCACCATGTCGAACATCATGATCCGCCAGGCCGCCTACACCGGCAAAGAGGTCCTCTGGGATGAGTTCATCAAGTCCGATCTGGAGCTGAAGAAGCCGGACTACAAACTCACCCCCGAGAACATCCTGGCTCACGTGCCGATTCCGGGCAGCGACGCCATACCGACCAAGAAAGCAAAGGGATAGATGTAGATGCGCATGAGACTCTGTTTGTGTGTGTCCGGTTTGTGCGCGTGGCTCACCACGGCCTATGCGGCCGAGCCGGGCCGCCCGACCAGCAGTCCCGACGTGCAAGACCCCGCGGGTATCGAAAAGACGGACGCACCCGCTGCCGACCGCGAAGTGATCACGCTCGACAATGGCGCGGCAGAGAGACCCTCGGTGCGGATCAAAGCCGACATGGGCCGAGGAGCCTGCGTGTTCCTCGGCTGGGACACCGAGGGCGGCGATCGCATGAAGCACAATCTGCTCCGCGAGCCGCTCGAATTGCGAGCGGTCGGAGACAAAGGGACGCTGCGCCTGCAAGGATCAGTCAAAAGGCGAGGCGAACACGAGGCTGTGTTTGAGCTTGCTGCCGACAATCTCAACATAACATGGTCGATGCGATTGCACGACGGGGGGTTGTCCATGCACTTCGGCCGGTCAAGTGACCCGGTCGACGGGCTGGACCGGCTCGAGCTCGTGTTTCCCTTCGATATCACGACAACCGCAACGTGCCCTATCACCGGCGAGTGGACACGCGAGGGCAAGCTGCGGCTGCCCATGCTGCTCCACGCTCCCGACATCGGCACCATGCGCGTCGATTGTCCCGATCAACCCGGCGTACTCGGCCGCTGGGAGGGCAGTCGTGCCAAGCGTCAGGCGACCTTGACGCTCGAGTTGCCTATCCCCGCGGCAGGCCAAGGCTTTGCCTTGCAGTTCCGACCCTGGCACATTCCGCAGCCGCAGAGCGTCGCCGGCAAGGATGAATGGCTCGCCGCCCGCCGTGGCTGGCTGAACCTGTATCAGCTCAGTGCTGCCCAGGTGACCGAAGGAGCCCGCGGCCCAATTCCCCCCGGACTGTGGGCGAACAACGTCATCAGCGATCCGGTGTGCAACACAACGCTCTTTCTGGGCGAATACGTGCTGCTCCTTCCAGAATTGGCCCCGGGCATCAGAGCCGCCGATATCCTCCGTCGAACAATTGACTACTGGCTCGATCACCCGGCCGACGAGCAAACCGCCCGCCTCAAGTACGTGGTGAACGAACAGAGCATGGGCAGTTCGACTCCGGTGATGGCTGACTCGAATCCCTCGACACTCATCGCCGCGTGGTGCTATGTCGAGGCGAGCGGTGATACCAAATGGCTGGTCGAGAGGTTGGCCCGGCTCGAATGGGTGGCCGGCTACATGGAACGGCGAGATATTGACGGCGACGGCCTGATCGAATCGCCGCAGAGCGGTAACCGAGGCACGCACGCCTTCGGTGACACCGCCTGGGACACTTACAGCAGCGGCCACAAGAACGCCTACGTCAACGCCCTGGCCTACCATGCGCTGCGATGCCTGGCCGATCTGGAGAAACGCGTCGGCCACACTGAACAGGCGGCTCACTATGCGGCCTGGGCGGAGAAGCTCAAGTCTGTGTTCCGAACGACCTTCTTCAACCCCGAGACAGGCTGGCTCGGCTGGTGGCGCAGTGCCGACGGGGTATTGCACGATGTCTGGAGCGACACGCCCACCAGTCTGGCCGTCATGTATGGTCTGATTCCGCGCGACGAAGGCGGCAAGATGCTCGACCTTCACTGGGCGGCTCTGGAGAAGACCGGCTTCAAACGCTTCGACCTCGGTATCCCGCTCAATCTACGGCCAGTCCATCGCGATGACCAGTTTCGCGATCTCGGCGGGAAGAAAGAGGACGGCTCCGACACTTTCGGCAAGTATCTCAACGGCGGTTGCTGTGTCAGCAACACGTGCTCTTGGCTATGTGCCGGCTATCTCACAGGCCGAACCGAGCGTGCGGACATGGTCCTGCGTGCGATGCTCGATCGTCAGCGGCGCGGCGTCTTTCCCAACGGCGGCGGCTTTCAGAACGGCGTGATCGACCGTTGGGGGCAAGGGGCGGAGTTCTTCACCTGGGACGGCCGGCCCTGCGGGTACGAGGGCCATCTGGTCTATAGCTGGACCTGGCTGCAAGCCCTCTTCATGCGCGACGCGAAAGCACGCGATCGACTGAGCCGGCCATGACCGGCTGCGCGCACGATCGAGACCATTCGCGCTGATCCACCAGATCGACCTGCGATCTTCCTCACAGGGCTTTCAGGGCCATCTCGGCGGCCTTTTTCTGTGGGGCTTCAGCGTCGCCGGCCGCGATGGCGGCGTAGACCTTCTTGGCAGCCGGCTTGGCGCCCGACTTGGCCAGGTTCTCCGCAAACCGCACGCGAGCCTTGGATACCCGGCGACGGGTGAACGCACACGGACACTGGGCAGCCTTGGCAAGGAACTCGTCGTTGGCCGGTTCCGGGAAATGAGCCAGTGCCTCGACGGCCGCCAGGGCGACCTCGCGCTCGCAGTCCGCCGTCGCCTTCCGCAGGGCGGCCATCACAAATGCGTTCGGCCGGCCCGCCAGGGAGGCAATGATCCCCACTCGGAACTCTGCCCCAACGGCGGTCTCCAGTGCGCTGACGAGCACCTTGTCGGCCTCGGGAGATGGAATCCGGTCCAGAGTGCATCGGGCGTCCTCACGCAATTCGAGATCCCCGACCGCCTTGGCAATCGCCGGCACTTCCTTGTCCCCAGCCACACCTTGCAGCAAACGCAAGATCTTGATCCGTGCCCCCACAGAATGGATGGGCGTCTGCGGCACGTCCTTGCCCTTGTCGTCCTTCTTCGGCTCGGTCAGGGCCCACAATTCGCCGGCCAGGTCGGCCGCGAGTTGGGCGCGTTCAGCCTCCTTGCCCGGAGCGTTGGCTTTCACGACCATCTGTTCTACTTGCCGGTATGCTTTGTAAGCGGCTTCCTGCTCACCGCTGAATTGTGCGATCAACTCTCCAATCGATGCCATCTTGTTATTCCTCCGCTTATGCGGTTGCATGCTGTTCCAGTGCGTCCCTATCACAAGTCCTGACCTTCGCCCGCTATCACAGGTGCCAGGGCGCCCGCATCGGACGGCTGAGCATCCGATTCGCCGCCTCGTCGCCGACAAACTGCTCGCTCACCGGGTCCCACTTCAGGGCTCGGCCCAGTCGCATCGAGATGTTGCCGATGTGGCAAATCGTGACCGAGCGGTGACCGATCTCCACGTCGCAAATGCAGCGCTGCCGGCTCTTGATACAGTCGAGCCAGTTCTCATGATGGTTCTTGCTCTTGTAGAGCTTGAGCTGAGGATCGCTGTCCACCAGGTCCGGGTCTGAGGCCTCGATACGATTGCCCCGGGCAACGAAGATCCAGCCGTTCGAGCCGGTGAACTTCACGCCGTTGCCGAACTTCGTTCCGTCGTCGTAGGTCTGGTCGTTCGTGTGGCACCAGAGGTCGACGCCGTTTTCGTACTTGTAGTGAACGTCGAAGTTCATGGGAACGGTGTGCATGCCGCTCTCGGCGAATGCTGCACGGGTCCCGTCAACCCACACCGGCCCGCTGCCATCCGTACCGTTGGCCCACTGGGCGATGTCGTTGTGGTGGGCACCCCAGTCGGTCATCACGCCGCCGCTGTAGGCATAGAACCAACGAAACTGGTAGTGGACGCGGTTCGGCGAGTAGTCGACGTATGGTGCCTGGCCGAGCCAGAAGTCCCAGTTCAACTCGGGCGGCGGCGTGCCCACCGGCTGCCAATCACCCTTGCGAACCGGGTGCAACACGGTGTCGATCCTCTTGAGCCGGCCGATCGCCCCGCTGCGAACCAGCTCGCAGGCCTTGCGAAAGGCGTTGTCCGATCGCTGCTGACTGCCGGTCTGGAACACCACGCCGTACCGCCGCACGGCCGCGACCAGGGCCTTGCCCTCGTTCACGGTCAGCGTCAAGGGCTTCTCACAGTAGATATCCTTGCCGGCTTCGGCGGCCGCGATGGCCGGGATGGTATGCCAGTGATCCGGCGTGGCGATCAGCACCGCGTCGAGGTCTTTGCGATCGATGAGTTGCCGGAAGTCCTCATAGGCGGCGATCCGCTTGCCGGTTTTCTCCAATACTTCTGACGCCGCCCGATCCCGGTGGTTGCGATCAACGTCGCACACGGCCGCCACTTCGACGCGATCGTTCTTGAGCATCGAAAGCAAATGGTGCCCGTAACCGAGCCCGCCGACGCCGATCATTCCGAGGACCACGCGCTCGTTAGGCGGGGTGGTTCCCTTCTGTTTCGGCGCGCCGGCCGGCTTCTCGCTCATCTTGCCGCAACCGGCAATCGTGCTCGATAAGGCCGACACCGCCGCCAGTCCAGCCGCCGAGCACTTCAGGAGATTGCGCCGCCCGATTTGTTCTTGTCTGTCCACGTGAAAGCCTCCTCGACCCATGGGTCGTTTCTGAACTGAGAGCCAAAAGTTAATAGCCTCTAATTAACCTCCAGCCCATCCTTGTCCGGCAGCTTCGGGAACGCGGCGTGCGGCTCGGCCTGGTACCAGAAACCGACCGAGGAAATGTCATCCTGCAACGGCAGGTACCGCCCACCGGAACGCCAGCCGAGAGCCTGCATGGTCACCTTCAGGTCGCTGTCGAAGCGAACGGGGTCCATGACGTGCCAGCGGTAGAGGCCGAATCGCGTCTGTGACTCGTTGAGGCCGTCCGGCCGTATGACCTGGGGCATGCCCGCGAAAGGCGTCGTGTACTCGCGGTACTCGTTCTTGCCGTCGGCGGTGCGGGCGTGGAATCCGTAGGACCCGCAGAAGTAGTCCTCGGTGCCGGTTCCGCAAATGGTCGGGAACTCCTTATCGCCATCCATGAAAAACTTGATCTCGCCTTCGCCCCACCAGCCGACGTTGTTCGACTGCCAGTCCATGTACGTGCCGACGAAGTGGCCCTTGCCCTTGACACCGTCGAGAATCACGTGGTCCTGCTTGTACGGCAGCGGGTTGTTGCGACGGAACTGGGCGTGGAAATAGGCCTCGTCCGCGGGCACTTCGGTGAGCGTGTAGTTGACCTGGTAGTAGACGGTCTCATCCTTGTCGCTGATGTTCTCGATCGTGAGCTTGGCCGACTTGCGGAAGGGCATGACCCAGTGGCAGTTGAACGCGCTGCCGGGGTTGACACAGACGGGCAGCGAGCTGACCTGGGCGTACTTGTTCCATCCGCAAGCGAAGAAATCGCCGACGGGGACCTCGACCGACGGCTCCGTCTCACCGTCCCAGTACATCCGCAAGATCAGGAACCGCCAGTGGCCGGTCGGGGTCATCCAGATCTGCTGGATCGCGCCTGCCCCCTGGATGTCGGCCAGTGTGAACGTGCTGTTGGCTTTGATGCGCACTGAGGGCGACACCTTCCACCCTTGGCCCAATTCCCGGGCGGCGTTCTTGCCGGTCCCCTCGGTGGCCATCCCGGCCTTGCCCTTCTCGCCGGTGAAGCTCTCCGGAGAGATCGACCGCGTCTTGGCGTCCGACAACCGAGACAGATTGCCCAGGCTCATGTGTAGGCCGTTGAACTTCTCAGCCTGCTGGGCGGACGCTGTGGCACACCAGAACCCAACTGCGGCAAACGCGGCCGCCGTGATTCCGCAGGTCGTGCAGAAAGCTCTCATATCCATCTCCTTTTTCTCGTTGACAAGCTGAACCAGTCGTGGCCGGGCAACCGCACCCCGGGCCGGGGGACATGATACCGGATCAGGGCGGGTTTGACAGCCCACAGGTCAAGGTTGCACGGTGAGCTCGTACCGCCGCTCGCACTTGCCGCCCCGACCATCTTCGAGGTGTACCGTGAGAGCATGGCCTCCCGCGGCCGTGGGGGTACCTTTCAACTCGCCGGTCGATGGACCGATTCTCAGCCAGGCCAGGCCGGGCATATCGGGCAGTGTGAATCTGGGCGTGTCGGCACCATCAACGATGATGCCTTTCTTGAGCGACAGGGCGAAACGGCCGCCACGCAGACGCGCGGGCAGTGTGAATCGGTATTCTTGACCAATCCTGGCCGGGGGTAGCTCGACTGGCAGCAAGGCCGGTGAAGGAACCTTGACGATGGGTGTCGGAACGCTGCGGTTGCCCTGTGCATCGACGGCCGTGATGCGATAGAAGACCTCCGGTCGAGCGGAGGCATCCCAGGTCGTTGCGGCCGTCGTCGCCACCAGCGTTTTCGGCCGGAGGATCGCTTTACCGTGTGCGTGGGCTTCTTCATCCGCTCGCAGCGGCGAGAAACCGTGCTCGCTGCCGGCATAGATCTCGTAATGATCCGCGGGCAGCCCCCCCACCGGCGGCGACCACGCCAACACGGTGTTTCCCGTGTTCTGATCGTACGTGATCGTCAGATCGCGCGGGGCACCGGGACCTGCGGCCACAAAAGACCACGTCGGGCTCCAGTCACCCCAGACACCGTCGGTGCTGCGGCCGCGGACGCGCCAGTAGTATGTCGCCCCATGACGCAGAACATCCGGTGAAACCAACTGCATGGCCGGCTGCGAGCCATCGATAATCCGGTGCGTGTTGGGCATCACCGGCCAAGCCAGGTCCGGCCGTGCGGAAACGTAGACTTCATAACCCGAAACCCTGGCCGGCGCCGCCACTTCCGCCGGCCGCCATCGCAACGTCTCGCTGAAGCCGAATGGGCCGCCAGGCATCGGGTGCACTGGCACCGCAGGTGGCCTCGGCACCGGGAGAGTGGGCAGATCCCGCCACCGGTATTCAACCACAACCATGTTCGACGGCGCGGGACTGCCACCGGGGGCGACGTCGACCCGACCTGAAAACCGGATGCGGTTGTCGCCCGCGTGAAGGCTGGGCAGCGACGGTCGATACGCCTGGAAATCACCGCGCAGCTTCAGATGACTCGCATACGTTTTCTTACCCTCAAGAGCAATCCGCAGCCAAACCTCGTGTGTGAATCGCGGCTCGTGGAAGCGATCGTCATCGGGCAGTTCGACCTGCGGCTCGTGCACACCCCCGCCGGTTGAACGCCAGGCGGGCCTGTATTCACGGCCATCGAAGCTATACTCAATCAGCGAGCTGCCGCCGTCGCCGGTCTCAAATCGCCCCCCCACCGTCAGCCGCGTCATCATGTAGGGGCAGCAAAGGTGATAGACCACCCTGGCAGGCTTTGAGGCATCCAGCGGAACTATCGCCTCCGTGCCCACACACTCGGTGAACTGCACATTCTCCGCCCCTTCGGCGCAGTATCGAACCTGCTCCTGCGAAAGCCGAGGCTGGAATTCCATGTAACCGGAGCCATGCCGGTCGGCTTTCTTCGTCTCGTCGCCCTTAGTCCACGACGGCGCGAGCAGCTCCCACCGCCAGACGATGCTCTCGCCGGGACGAAGAACCATGCCCATGTTGCGCGGGTCGGCCGGCGGTTTTTCTTCGTGGAATTGGCAGCCCGGGCCGAAGTAGGCGACATAGCCCGCACGGCCGGACCCGGCTCCCGCTCGGTCGATCAGGTAGCGATCCGCCATGATCTCGTCGACACCGGCCAGTTCGGCATTGTTGAGCTTGAGAGCGAACCAGCCGCCGGGTTGGCCGGCCTCATGCGGAATGTGGGCGTCCAGGAATCGTTCCTGCCCATCGAAGAACTCCCTTTGCACCGCGTGACTGCAGTCGGCAAAGCAGCCGCTGAAGGTTCGCAAGCCCGCGTGCCTGCCGATGACCGGCATGACGATGTGGTACGTCCCGCAGGCCCCCGTGCCGCACACGTTCATGAACCGCGTCATGCTGCGCGTGTCGCCCCAGATCGGGCTGCCATAGGTCGGGCCGTCGCTGAGGTTGCGGCGGATCCACTGCCAGAGGCAAAAGGCCTTCTCTTGGTCAGACATGCCCAGGCGTACGATCTCGCCCACGATGTGATTGATGTCGAACCAGTCAGCGCCTCCGTCGACCAGGATGCGCGGATTGATAATTGAACGGTCTCCGCAATTGCTGATCCGCAGCAGGCGGGTGGGGTTGTGGGCCGAGCCGGGGTCGCTCTTCCAGCCCGGCCCCATGCGGTGGTGATCGGCCGTCCCCGCCACAGTGATGGCGAACTCGGCGGCCTCAGTCGTGATCCGCTCGACCCGACGGCCGGACTCGTGGCAAGCACCAAGCGTGAGCACACAACAAGCCGCGATTGCGACGCCAACTGTCTTCGCCAAGACCGGTCGCAAACCCATGGCCGGTCCTCCGACTGCCGGATTCTGTGCAACCAGCCTTCGTTGGTGTGATTGCGTCATGGAAGCTCCGCACACGCCGTTGAGACTACACCGATGCGCCCATCGCCGCAACCCGCCGAACGCACGACAACAAACCGGGCAGGCTGCCAAAACGGTAACAGGCTCTCTCAATGCCCATTCGGACAGACTGACGGTCGTCGAGACCGTAACCAGATTGTCGGTGGTCTGGATACGCCGGATGCCGGGATGGAAGTCCTCGGGAAGGTTTCGGCCCGCAGATCATGGGATGGACGCAGATTTCGGAAAAGGCGACAGGCATCCACCTCCGGCGCAGACATCTGCGTGGATCTGCGTCCATCTGCGGGCAACAACACCTCGCAGTTCCGTATTCGCGATCATGCACAGATTGAGCCAACCAAAGACAACCTGCGGCGTCCGAAGTTGTCAAGGAGCACGCCCAGACCGCAGGCAACTCCTCGCGTATCCGCCGCAGCCGGCCAATGCGACCAAGGATGCGGTCTGCTGCCATGCCAACTTCATCGCCGACCGAAACGAGCCTTCACGCCACCCGGCGGACCTTCCTCCCTCAAACGGCGCCACGTGTAACCGGCATACTGCGGGTGTCTCTGTCGGTGCTCCTTCCGCTTCTGCCGATCAAGGAACCAATCGGCCGCCAGGATATCTCGCAGCCTCTCCGCTTCCTTGCGACTGGTCTTCTCGTCTCCGAGTTCGAAATTGTGCCAGCCCGTGCAGATCCGATATCGAATCGCGTACACAGCGGCTTGCCATCTCGGCAATTCGTTGATCTGAAAGAGAACGTCGCCTGGGTCGCCATACATGTATGATCGAATAACCCGGCACCCGCTGGCTGCGGCGATTTCGGGTGGCAGCTTGTGCTGCTCCACGTACAGATCACCCCACCCAAGGAGGTGGGCGAATTTGTTCAACCTCGCGCGATCCCGCTCGCATTTCGTCATGGGTCACCTCGGCAGAAACAGTATGTGTACCCGCCAGTATTCAGCGGCGAAAAGGGTACGATTCACAGGCCAATCGCGACATTCGTCCGACGAAGTCGGAGCCTCCAACGCCCACCCCATTGACCTGTACGATGCACTTGCAGTCGCAATGTCCTTGCTCCCCCCCGCCCCTGTAAACCGCGGTGTCCCTGACAGCATTGTTGCCGGGCTCTGTCTGCGTCGCCGATCAATCCGGCCCTATGCTACAGGACGACCTGAGCCTGGTGGACTGCTCTTTCCAGTTCTTCCGCATCACACTGGTCGGCGGAACGGTTGAGCATCGAGACAAACAGACGTTTCTCGTCCAGCACTCTCGGGAGCCATGTCCGAAAGAACCCCACCGTTTGCCCAATCTCGTCATCAGGTCCCTCTCGGAGGATAACCACGCGACCGTATCTCAGTGGTCTGTCACGATGTGATTCCCCCGTAGCCATGGCGAGTGTGACGGCATCATCATCCGCTCGCAGGGAGTCGGGATCTGCGGGCACCGCAGCGAATCTGCAACAGTAGACTGCCCAGAAAGGGGGACGCTAGGTCTTGACGTACTCGCAACCGCGATCGGTCCTCGTCAAGACGAGTACGGGGCGGGGCTCGCCACTCACGAGGTTGACGTCACAGGCTTCGTAGAATCGCTTCATTCGAGTCGAACCTCTGAAATGACGGCTCATGTCAGGCCTCTCGCCAACCTCTTCATCGATCCGTGTTCGGCGATCCACTCGATTCGCCTTCATCTTGCGCGGTGCGATCCGGATCTTGGCGCAGCGGTGGATGAGGCGAGTGGTCGAGCAGTACGTCCAGGGCCCTTTGGGGATCTCGACGCCAGAGGTCCACCAAACCAAGGTTCTCCTCCGGCAGAAATCGGCGCTCGTACTTGTCCAGCGCTTCGAGGAAGACTTCAGTCTTGACCGATTCTGCCAGATCGCCGTAACGGGCAAGAACCAGCATGTCGAATGCGACTTGTGCTGAAAGGGTCGTGGTATCCACCGCTGTTGCCGCGGAGCTACCCATCCGATGAAAAGCCGCCGCCTGTTCGCCTTTCTCAAGCAGGACCCGTACGACACCGGCGATATCGAGATAGTGGCGAGGATCGTCCGGGCCAACCAGCGACGAAAGCCTCTCATAAAGAGCGAGCGCCTCATCGAGTCTACCTTCTTCGTGAGCCCACTGGCCTTTCATGCCGAGGCCGGTCATCAACATCTTCAAGCCCAGTGCGTCCTGTCTCCCGCTGTATCCTTCCAGCCGATCGACAATCATATTGACGAGGCCAGGACTGATATTCCGCTCGTGCAGCACCTGCACGGCAGCAGCCAACCAGTCAATTAAGAAACAGACTCGTGAATCGACTTTCTCTGAATCACTCATCTCACGTCCTCAATAGCCAGGAGGTGGCGTACCCGGATCGGCCTGCGGAGGCAGTGGAGGATGACCCGGATGCCAATACCCATTCCGTCTGCAATGCTGGAGCGCCTCCCAGCAGTTCATGTCACGCCCCCACGAAAGACACCACAGATACAGAACGTAGCACTCGCGTCTGTCGTACTCGCGTCTTGTCGTCCTGCCGATCTCACGGAAAGCTTCTTCGAGGGCTTCGCGGTGCACATACAACCAGTATGACAGAAAGCCCGCAATGATTCCTCCTCTTGCGATTACACCCGCGTCATGCCGAGCATCGGTCTCCGCACCGATTGCAACGGATCCCAGCACTTCGCCCAAGCTGAAGGTCCCTGCAGGGTCCACATTCAACACGGGGTTGGATTGCACGTACTCGTGCAGATTCATTCCATCCTCAAAGCACGAGCGTGCGCTGCACGGCTCGATGATGCCGGTCTCAGAGCAGTCAGCACCGCCGCCGCAGCCGCAACCCTGGCATTCCTCGATCTTCGGCATTTCGCAGTCGCACCCTGGACCAAAGACCGACTGAGGACACGGCTGAGCAAAACCTGGCATCGACGTGCCCCGAGGATCTCTGGTCATGAAACGCCCAAGGTGGGGAGAATACCATCTGTTCCGGTTGAAATACAACCCGACGGCCGTCGTGCTGAGGGTAGCGGTGTCGCCTGTCTGCGGGTTGAACCGGTAGAAGAACAGCCCCTGATGCCCGATGTGGCTGTGCGGGATGGTGCCGCCGGTGTCGGTGTCCTTGGCCGCGAGGAGACCGTAAGGCTCCC
>CAZTQK010000185.1:0-11590 GCA_964615635.1 uncultured Planctomycetales bacterium | reverse complement strand
AAGGCCCATTGGCGGGGGCAAGGGGAAGAGACTGGACGGAGGAGGACGACAACCCACGGTGACGCGGTGGCCAGGAACGATTCCGGCGGGCACAGTCTGAAACACCCCGGCCATGACCATCGATAGTCTCACGAGGATCGCCGAGTCGATGGGCGCGAAGTTGCCGGACCACAAGATCGACGGCAAGAACATCTGGTCGCTGATCGAAGGCCCGCCGGGTGGGCATTCACCCCAAGAGGCGTATTACTTCTACTGGGGTGAGGAGCTTCAGGCCGTTCGCATGGGCCGGTGGAAGCTGCATTACCCGCACCGCTACCGAACACTGGGCAATCGCAGGGGCGGCACTGACGGCAAACCAGAACCCTATGAACAGGCCGACGTCGCCTTGACGCTGTTTGACCTCGAGAACGACATGGGCGAGACAATCGATGTCAAGGACAAGCATCCCGACGTCGTGGCGGCGATCGAGAAGCTTGCCGACCGGATGCGCAAGGACCTTGGCGATTCTGCCAGAAAAGTCACGGGGAGCGCGCGGCGTTCACCCGGTCGCTTGGTAGAAGGCGATGCTCGCTTTGTCGTGAAAGGCGGCAAGCAGACCCTGGCTGAGACGCAATAGGTAAGGAAACGTGGTCTGATTTCCGCTTTTCGCGTCCGCCGCCGCGTTCATGTCATGAGGACGCACGGATCCAGAGAAGCTCCGCGCTCGATCGCAGATGGATTTCTGCGTCGTTGACCTGTGCCCGGCAAACGCTAGGATGGTGGTCGGCATGTGTTGTTTCGATTCATGCCGTTTGCAGATCTTTCGCAATCTCTTCAACAGAGGAGGCCAACATGGACCCGACGAAGAAAGCAATGTCGTTGTTTGAGGAGTTCAAGAATTTCGCCCTCAAGGGCAACGTGATCGACCTAGCGGTCGCCGTCGTCATTGGCGGGGCCTTCGGGAAGATCGTGGATTCCCTCGTCAAGCACATCATCATGCCGCTGGTCAGCCTGATCATGCCGGGCGAACAGAGCTACCTTGGCTGGAAGCTGGTCATCGGGGCCAAGGAGGTCCCTTATGGGCTGTTTATCGGCGAGGTGGTCAACTTCCTGATTGTCGCCCTTGCGATGTTCATCTTCATCGTGAAGTTCCTCGGTTGGATCATGAAGTTCAAGAAGCAGGAGGCCGCCGCTCCGGCCGCTCCGCCGCCGCCCACCAGGGACCAGGAGCTGCTTATGGAGATCCGAGACCTGTTGAAAAAGGCCTGATATGCTCCGACGGGCACCAACCAGTTGGGCGTGATGGGTTGCCGGCCTGCCTGCCATTCAGTTGGCGTCTACCCGTAACGCGGCCGATTCGACTCGCAGTACCCATATTGCGGACCGGGCATACGAGCCCGTTGGTCCGCTGATCTTGTGAAGTGCCTACAGCATCTGGCATTCGCGCATGAGTGTGAGGAAGTGTCGTTCGCGAACCAACTCCACACCTGCGGACCATTGAGGACGGAGTGAGTTTCCTGTCTTGTTGCTCAGACCTCGCTTCACGTCGTCAACTGCTGTAGCATCCTGGGAGTGGCCACAAGGCCGTGCGAACGCGTTTGAACCGCGCCGGGTGACGGCTGATGAACGTCATTCTCTACTCGATGGACAGCCTGCGGGCCGATCACCTTCACTGTCTGGGGTATTCGCGGCCCAATACGCCGGTGCTCGACTGGCTTGCGGAGGAGGGCATAGCGTTCAGCGGGTGTTATGCTCAGGGCGGCTGGACGGCCCCCTCGGCCGCAAGCCTTCTCTCAAGCCAGTACCCCTCAGCCACGGGCATCCACAAAATGCGGGACCCGCTCAACGCCGCCATCCCCTGGCTTCCGGAGATCCTTCGCCAGAACGGTTACCGCACGGCCGCATTTTCGGCGATATACCAGGTCAGCAAGCTCCGCGGCTATGACCGTGGTTTTGACGCTTTCGCAGATCTCTTCAAGGACGAGGAGACAATGGCTCGCTGCCGCGAACAAGGACAGGACTTTCGCCGAGAGGACTATTGCCTGCCACCTTCGGAGGAACTGCATCGCGGGGCTCTGCGCTGGCTGGACGAGAAATCGCAAAACGGTGACTGCTCTCCCTTCTTCATGCTGCTCTGGTCGATCGACACGCACGAGCCGTTCGGTCAGCCCTCTCGATATAACCTGTACGCGGACCCGGAATATCGCGGGCCGGTGACCGGTCACGGCCGGCCGTTCCGCTGGGTCCGTCATCAACGCGATCTGCGGCAACTGATCGACCTCTACGACGGCAGCATCCGCTACCAGGACGAGAAGCTCGGAGAATTCGCCGACGAGTTGGCCCGTCGCGGCATTCTCGACGACACCTTGCTTGTGCTCTTCGGCGATCATGGAGAGATGTTCTTCGAACACGGCATCGCCGGCCACGGCAAGTTCCCGTGGGAAGAACTCATGCGCGTGCCGCTCATCATGCGGTGCCCGCGGATGATTCCCCGCGGCGTGCGGTGCGATTCGCCGGTCAACCTGATGGATGTGGCCCCGACGACACTCGACCTGCTCGGCATCCCTCCGCAACCGGCGTTTCGCGGGCGGTCGCTCAGACCGCTTTTCGATCGCCCGACGACCGCTCTGCACGACGCGATCGTGATGGAAACGCCCTTCCCATTCGATCGTAGCGAGCGGGCTCGCCTGGTGCGGGAGGGATCCTGGAAATACGTCGAATACAATCCACCGCCGTTTCGCAGGCGCGTCCGCAAGCTTCTCAAGGAGTTCGGACGTGGTCTGTCGGTGATGGTCCGGCCCGGCATGCTGCGGGTGCTGTATGGCCATCAGTGGCGTCGCGGACTGCTCGGAACGCTCAAGGCCCTGACGATCGAGCCCTTCTCGGTCCTCGCCGGTCGGCCGGTTCGACGGCTGTTCAATCTGCAAACCGATCCGCACGAGAATCACGACCTGATCGCCCGCCATCCGGAGGTGGCCGAGGGGCTTCGGAGCCGACTGTCGGTCATCGATGAACCGCCTGAGACGGGATCGCAGGGACATGAGGCAGGCTCGTACACCGCCCTCGAAGAAGCGAAGGTCATCAAGCACCTTACGGATCTCGGCTATGTCGAAGAGTGAAAGCTTTCTACCTGGCGAAAACACGAGTTGATCTCGACGGCGTGTTTGCACTTCCTTAGGGGCCAGGCGAGGGTCAAGCTGTGCGGGTGGAAGGAGAACAGCCATGAAGAGTGTTTGCGTGGTGTCACTGCTGTCCTGCGCGATCGTTGCCTTGCCGGGATCTTCGGCCTTGGCCGCGGAGCGTCCCAACATTGTGGTCATTCTGGCCGATGACCAGGGATGGGGCGACCTCAGCGCGAATGGGAATACAAACCTCGCCACGCCGAACATCGACGCGCTCGCGGCGGCCGGCGCGACTCTCGACCGCTTCTTTGTCTGCCCGGTCTGCTCGCCGACGCGGGCCGAGTTCCTGACCGGCCGTTATCACCCGCGCGGCGGCGTATACAGCACCTCGACGGGGGGCGAGCGGCTGAACCTCGATGAGAGAACGATCGCCGAGGTGTTCAAGGCCGCCGGCTACGCGACCGGGGTGTTCGGCAAATGGCACAACGGAACCCAGTACCCTTATCACCCGCGGGCACGCGGCTTCGATGAATTCTACGGTTTCACCTCCGGGCACTGGGGAACCTACTTCGACCCGCCGCTGGACCACAACGGAGCGCCGGTTCGAGGCAAGGGCTTTATCATCGATGACCTGACCGACCATGCGATCGCGTTCGTGGAGCAGAACAGGAATCGGCCGTTTTTCTGCTACGTGCCTTATAACACGCCTCATTCACCCATGCAGGTGCCGGACCGATTCTACCGCAAGTTCGCGGACCTCGAACTCAAGATGCGGGCCGATCGCCCGGAGAGCGAAGATGTCGCGCACACCCGCGCCGCTCTGGCCATGTGCGAGAACATCGACTGGAACGTGGGCCGCATCCTCAAGAAGCTCGATGAGCTGAAGCTGGCCGAGAAAACCGTTGTCATCTACTTCAGTGACAACGGCCCGAACGGCTGGCGCTGGAACGGGGGCATGAAAGGCCGCAAGGGTTCAACCGATGAGGGCGGCGTCCGTTCACCGGTCTTCATCCGCTGGGTCGGACGTATCCCCAAAGGGAAGCTCATCCCGCAGATCGCCGGGGCGATCGACCTGTTGCCGACGCTCGCCGATCTGGCGGACATCCCCGTCTCCGAAGGCAAACCACTGGACGGCATCAGCCTCAAGCGTCTTCTGATAGGAGATGAGCAGCCGGCCGACTGGCCCGACCGGATGATATTCTCCCACTGGAACGGGAAAGTGAGTGTCCGGACGCAGCAATACCGCCTCGATGACGCCGGCCACCTGTTCGATATGCAATCCGACCCCGGCCAGCACCGCGACGTCTCGCGGGACAGAGCGGAGATCGCCAAGCGTTTGTCACAATCGCGAGACGAATGGAAGAGCGAGCTTCTGCCCGGACTGAAACGTGAAGGCCGCCCCTATCCGGTGGGTGATCCGCAGTTCCCGCTCACTCAGTTGCCCGCCCGCGACGGCGTGCCGCACGGCAACGTGCGGCGCAGCGCCACGGCACCCAACTGCTCGTATTTCAAGAACTGGACGAGCACCGAGGATTCGATTACCTGGGACATTGAAGTGCTGACCGCCGGTGAGTACGAGGCGACGATTCATTATGCCTGCCCGCAAGCAGATGTCGGATCGACCATCGAGCTGAGTTGTGGCGACGGTCGGATCGAGGGGCAAGTGCAGGAGCCTCACGATCCTCCGATTCTCGGCGCTGAGAACGACAGGGTTCCGCGGACCCACGAATCCTACGTCAAGGACTTCCGGCCGTTGCGTCTGGGCGTGATCCGCCTGAAACCAGGCCACGGTATTCTGACCCTCCGTGCCCTGAAGATATCGGGCAATCAGGTTATGGAAGTGCGGATGCTGGAGTTGACCTTGAGAAAGTAGTTGTTGTCGGCCCTGAGGATGAGAAGCACGATCCTGCAGTCGGTTTGGCAGATGGACGTGGTGCATCCGCGAGATCGTGGCGGCTGGCAGAGCGGGCAGACGCCGTCGTGTGCCACTGCTGTGTTCAGCAGTGCCCCCAACCTCCAACACTGCTCAGAGCGGTGGCACACGCATGAGGCCCGCCCCTGAAGAGAAGATGCACCCATACGGACTTGGGAGGCTCGTACATGACAATTCGATCAACCGCAGTAGTCGTGCTTTTCCTGGTCGGCTGCGCGGCCGCTCAGGACTCGGCGCGCTCGGGCAAAACCAACATCGTCTTCATTCTTGTCGACGATCTGGGCTACATGGACATCGGGGCGAACAACCCGCAGACGTTCTACGAGACGCCGAACGTCAATCGCCTGGCCTCGACCGGCATGCGGTTCACCAATGCCTACGCCGCCTGTCCCGTGTGTAGTCCGACGCGGGCCAGCATCCTCACCGGCAAGTATCCCGTTCGAACCGGTATCACCGACTACATCAATCCGGCCAGGGGCAACCAGCCCGAAGGCTGGAAACGCAATACGCGATTGTTGCCTGCCCCGTACAACGACCGCCTGGCCCTGCAGGAGGTGACGCTGGCGGAGGCGTTGAAGGAGGCCGGCTACGCCACGTTCTTTGCCGGCAAGTGGCATCTCGGCCCGGAAGGTTTCCATCCCGAGAACCAAGGCTTCGAGATCAACAAGGGCGGCTGCGAATGGGGCAACCCCCACGGCGGCAACAAGTACTTCTCGCCCTACGGCAACCCACGTCTGTCCGATGGGCCGCCCGGCGAGCACCTACCCGATCGGCTCGCCACCGAGACGGTGCGATTCATTGAAACCCATCGCGATCGGCCTTTCCTGGCGTACTTGTCGTTCTACTCGGTCCATACGCCGCTGATGGCCCGCGAGGACCTCACGCAGAAGTACCTCAAGAAGACAGAGAAAGTCGAGCACAAAGGGCCGGACTTCGGCACTGAAGGCGAGAGGCAGGTCCGCCTCGTGCAAGATCATGCAGTTTACGCAGCCATGGTCGAGGCGATGGATTTGAGCGTTGGGAAAGTCCTTGACGCCCTCGCCCGATTGCAGCTCGACGACAAGACCGCCGTGTTCTTCATGTCCGACAATGGTGGCCTCTCGACCTCCGAGGGCTCGCCGACGAGCAACGTTCCGCTGCGGGCGGGAAAGGGTTGGCTTTACGAGGGCGGTATCCGGGAGCCGATGCTGATCCGGTGGCCGGGGGTCGCAAAACCAGGCAGCGTGTGCGACGTGGCCGTCACCAGCACCGATTTCTATCCGACGATCCTGGAGATGACCGGTCTGCCGCTGCGGCCTCGGCAACATCTGGACGGCGTCAGTCTGGTTCCCTTGCTGAAAGGCGGCACACTGAAACGGGGGCCGCTCTTCTGGCACTACCCGCACTACGGCAACCAGGGCGGCGCGCCCGGCGGGGCTGTCCGCGACGGCGACTGGAAGCTGATCGAATGGTATGAGGGCGGACGCATCGAGTTGTACAACCTGCGCGACGATATCAGCGAGAAGAACAACGTGGCGGCCGCACAGCCCGACAGAGCCACGCGGCTACACGAGCAACTGAGAGAATGGCGAAAGCAGCTTGAAGCGAAGCGTCCCGGCCCAAATCCGGCGTACACCATGCCGAAGGCCGAACAGTAGCGATCTGACTGCGTTGTCTTATGGGTGAGCTTCGTGGAGACGGCTACGCCTCGATGTCAATGGTGTTGCCGACATCGCCGGCGAATTGCGTGATGATGGCTTGCAGGTTCTCCATCGCGGATTCGAGCAATTGGGAGGCGACCTGACCCTCCTGCTGAGTGGCCAGCTTGAGAACCTTGGTGGCCACAGCACTCTGCACCTGGGCGGTGCTCAGGGCGGTCGAGAAACCCGCGATATCGCCGATCATGCTCATGGGAGATGTATCGGCGAGCGCAGGACCGGGCTGAAGGAACGGGGAAGTCCGATAATAGGCCGAGATTCTGTCGCTCAACTGGGGTGTAATCAGTCTGTCAGACCTTTGCCCGATGACTGGTGTACGCTCGCGTGTGCTTCTTCTCGAAGGCAGGCTCATCGGTGTCATGGATCCGGCCCTTCTATGAACATTAAATACCATCATCGAGAGTTAAATTGTGGAGATCGATCTGCACTCGGATTCCGGGTCGTGAATTGGGCATGAGACATCTGGCGGGTGTGCCGTTCTCCTGTTCCGCTTTCGCTTGCCCTCGACGATACTGACGAATCGGTTTACCATGCTCGCCGGGCTGACCACAGTAGGAGAGCACCAATGAGGCTGATGAGACACGACTGGGTCTCTTGCGAGCAGGTGCTCGCTGTCGGCATGACGTTGGCTCTTGCCGCGACCGCTGCAACGTCGGGGGCGGAAACGAAATCCGCATTGGATGCCCGTCCCAACATTCTCCTGGCCATCTCCGACGACCAATCCTATCCCTACGCCTCCGCGTACGTCTGCCCGGGAGTCAAGACGCCCACCTTCGATCACATTGCCCGGCAAGGGATCTTGTTCACCAATGCCATTTGTCCCTCGCCAGGCTGTGCTCCGTCGCGCGCCTCGCTGTTGACGGGGCGGTATCCGTGGCAGAACGAACACGCCGGCACGCACGCTAGTTCCTTCCCGGCGAAACTCGTCGTTTATCCGGATCTGCTCGAGAAGGCCGGCTACTTCGTGGGTTACACCGGCAAGGGCTGGGGGCCGGGGGACTGGGAAGCCGGCGGGCGAACCCGCAACCCGGCCGGACCGGAGTTCAATCAGATCAGGATGAAGGATGCGCCTCCGGGCGTTGCGGATTACGACTATTCCACCAACTTCCGGTTGTTTCTAGAGAAACGGCCCCAAGGCACACCGTTCTGCTTCTGGTACGGCGGAAAGGAGCCACACCGGGCTTACGAGGCGGGGATCGGTCTGCGGCGTGGAAAGAAGCCGGAGGAGGCGCGGATACCGCCGTTTCTGCCCGACACGCCGGAGGTCCGCAGCGACATCCTGGACTACTGCTGGGAAATCGAATGGTTCGATCGGCACCTGGCGGACATGGTTGCCGCCTTGGAGCAGGCCGGCGAATTCGACAACACGTTGATCGTGGTGACCGGCGACAATGGCATGCCCTTTCCGCGGGCCAAGGCCAACGTGTATGAGTACGGCATCCACGTGCCGATGGCCGCTTGCTGGCCTCGGCGCATCCCTGCCGGCCGTACGGTGGATGATCTGATCAGCTTCGTGGACCTCGCGCCGACCTTTCTGGAAGCGGCAGGGGTGACACCGGATGAACCCCGCTCCCTCAGCGGCCGAAGCCTGATGAGCGTTCTCGTATCCGACAGGCGGGGCCTGGTTGACGAGACCCGCGAGATGGTCTTCAGTGCTCGCGAGCGGCACAGCTCCTCGCGGTATCAGAACCTGGGCTATCCCCAGCGGGCATTGCGGACGCAGCGGTATTTGTACATCCGCAACTTCAAGCCCGACCGTTGGCCCGCCGGTGATCCGCGGCAGCTCAACGCCGACGGCAGCCTCGCGCATCCGGACAGCGGGTACTGTGACATCGATTCGAGTCCGAGCCTGACGCATCTCATCGCGCACAAGTCGGACCCCACGATCGGACGGTTCTTCCACCTGGCCGTCGATAAGCGGGCGGCGGAAGAGCTCTACGATATCCGGGAGGATCCGGGTTGTCTGACCAACCTGATCACCTCGGTGGAGCATGCCGCAGCGCTCAACAAGCTCCGATCGCAGATGGATGACTACCTTCGCAAGACCAACGACCCGCGCGTGACCGGCAGCGGAGATGTGTTCGAGACATACAAGCGTCACAGTCCGATCCGTCGCTTTCCGCCGCCGGATTCTCCCGCGGTGCCGTGAGGCGAAACGCGGTCACAACAACGGCGCGGATCGGGTTCCATTGCGCCGGGATTGCCGGAGAGGGGCTGTTATGCGCGACCGGCGCGGACGTATCGTGTGGCTCGCGCTTGCGGCCCGCGAAGGGGTTCTTACTCGAAAACGGAGGCTTGGGTGATGTATGACATGCGGAGTCTACTGCTCCTGACACTGTGCATGAGCGGGTGTGCTGCCGATCCCGGCGCTCTTCGGAAATCGTCGGCGTCTGACCCGCAGTTGGCCGAACCGGTTTACGTGGAACAGGCGCTCAAGGTTGGCAAACCCAGCGCGCTCGAATTCTGGATCGCCTCGCCGGTGCGGCACCAGAAGTACCCATGGAACATCGTTCGGATGTGGTGTCCTGAAGCCGCCAAGATTGACGGCCCCGACGGCAAGCCGATCTGGAGCATGAACATCCTCACCGATCCGGCCCGCTGGGAGCAGACGCCCACCGGCTTGAGGGCTCAGTGCGATATCCCGCGCGGCGGCCGGTTCATCCGCACCGTTCGCCAGGACGGAGCGACCCTGCATCTGACCCAGACCTTTCAGAACCACAGCGGCGACGTGTGGAAGAACGTCCACGTCGGAAGCTGCCTTCAGTTGTCGGCGGCACCGGACTACGAGGACAACACCGGTGAACGCACGTATTGGGTGCTGGACGGTCAACTCACGCCGACGTGCCGGATGGCCATCACCGACCCCGGCATGCGGGGCACGCGCGGCGTGGGGCAGGCCGTGGAGATGCAGGACGGCACGAAGCGAAAACTGACCGAGGGTGCGGTATTCGTCGTGTCGAAAGACAGCAGGTACGTGCTCGGGCATTCGTGGCAGCCGGCTGTCGGCCTGTTCTACAATCGGGCGGGTATCGTGGCGTGCAACCACGTCCAGCCTCCCGACTTCGACATTCCCGCGGCCGAGGCCAGGAGTGTCAAGGGCATCGTCTTCCTTCACGAGGGCACGCTTGAGGAGGCCTATCAGCGTTTTCTGGCCTGGAAGGCCAATCCTCCAGCCGCCGATGAGGTGGCCTCGCCGCTCGACTCTTCTTTTCTCAAGAACTGCGCGTTCCTCTGCATCGACATTCAGCCCGGCGAGCGAACCACCGCCACACTCGAATCATTGCCGAAATCATGGCGCGAGGCGGGCATGAAGCCTGAAGACCTGAACGCGGCCACTGCCCACAAGTTCGACGTTGCCTATCCCAACGCACGCAAGGTCGCTGATGCCTGCCGGCGACTCGGCCTGCCCCTGATCTTCGTTCACTGGGGGCATCGCCTTGCCGACGGCATGGACCTCGAGCCCAGCATCCGTCAGTTCAACGTCAGTACGTTCGGTCCGGATCCCTCAAAGTGGCCAAACCATGTCTCCAGCCCCCACGCCCGCCCGGCCGAGTTTCTCGGCGTTCGCGAGGGCGAATATGTCATCGCCAAGACGGACCACGATGCCTTCGGATCCTCGAATATCGATTTTGTTCTGCGCAATCTCGGGGTCAAGAACCTGGTGTTCATCGGCGGCCATACCGACGCATGCCTCGGCAAGACCTCGATCGCCGCCAAGGAACGGGGCTATCGCACACTGTGCGTCGAGGATGCAACGTTCGCCGGGCTCATGTCCCTCTGGCGCCCGGGCCTGCTCAACAGTCAGTACGACTACATCATCACGATGGAAGAATTCCTGAGACTGGTCGAGTCTGCAGCCGCGAAATGACTCGAGACCGGTGCCGTGGCAGCTCAGGCGGCTCTTTCAGAACCCCGAGCGTAAGCGAGGGGCCCTTGACCGGCCCTCGCAAGTCGCGTCAACGGGCAGGCCGGATCGGAAAGCGGCCACATCGCACGGGGGCCGCTCCCTCCCGCCTTCGCCGGGCTTCGGCGTGGCGAGTACGGTCGCGGTTCTGAAGAAGCCGTAGCGCCCCCCGCCTGAAGTGTGCTGTCACGGAGTCGTCTGGACCGGCGCTGATGCGCAGGCGCCGGTACCACCTGGTCGCCGCGTCCCAGCCGGGCGAGGCGCTGACAGAAGACAGTCCCCTGGAAAAATGAGCGGGCGGCTCATGCCGTTTTGGCGTGAGCCGCCCGTTTGAGCCGACTTGGCCGTGGCGCCAGGCTGAGCCGGTCTCGTTATTTCACTTCGCTCATCTTGATCGGACAACGGTTCTCGGCCGACAGCAAGGCGGCTTCGAGAACACGTTGAGTCTCGTAGGCATCGGCGAAATCGGGGATCGGCACCTCCGGCTTCTCGCCGCCGAGGACCTTCATGATGTCCGCGGCCTGGTTAACAAAGCCGTGTTCGTAGCCGAGGATATGGGCATCCGGCCACCAGTTGCCGACGTACGGATGATTGCCGCCCGAGGTACACATGATCCGCTTCCAGCCCTGCAGACGACGCTCGATGGTGTTGTCCCAGTAATCGAGGTAGTTCATGTCCTCGAAGCGGAACCGCAGCGCACCCTTATCGCCGTGGACCTCGATGCCGTTCATGTTCTGGTAGCCGGTCGCCAGGCGGCTGGCCTCGAAGCTGCCGACCGCGCCTTTCTTGAACCGGGTAAGGAACAGAACTGCATCGTCGACGTCGGCTTTTCCTTTCTTCTTGGCGCCCTTGGCCCCCCCGGCAATGCCGCCGGCAGATCCGGTCTCGACCAGGGTGCGCTCCTTGATGAAGGTTTCGGAAATCGCCCCGCTGATCTCGACGATCTCGTCGCCGG
>CAZTQK010000184.1:0-11611 GCA_964615635.1 uncultured Planctomycetales bacterium | reverse complement strand
GCACGTTGCTGCGGCGACAGAGTAACATCGTCAGCAAGCTGCGTAGCCCAGGCCTCCGCTTGGGTCAACTCGTTGCTAGCGAACAAGACGTCAATCAGATGGACGCGGGCCCAGAAGACCGCTTCACCGACGTCACCGAAGGCATCCAGCACGAGATTCAACTCGGGTCGCGCCTCCTCGGCCTTGCCCTTGTCCAGCAGATACTTGCCAATCCGAGCCTGGGCCTTCGCCGCCGACGCCCGATCTTCCTGTTGTCGCGCCACAACTTCTCGCAGCAGGGCGATAGCCTCGTCCCATTTCAACTGGAATCGCAGTTGCTCGGCCTGGGCCAGTTGTTCGGCCGGGGTGGGCATGGGCGGCGGGTCTTGTGCCTTCGCGGGGGACGCGCCGGGGCCTACCCGCATCAGAAGGACAATCGTAGCGACGATCAGAAACCCGGTGGCCGAAAAGACGATAAGCCGTTTCATGTGCGCAGACCTCCTTCGCTCGCGTTCACCAGAACTGGAGAACCCGTTGGCTACCCTGGAAGAGAAGAAGAAGAAGAAGAAGAAGAAGAAGAAGAAGAAGAAGAAGAAGAAGCCTGAACCACACCCTGCCTGACCCTTACTTCACCTCTCGTCTCCTTTTCGGTGCCACAGATGTAGGGAAGATACACTAAAAATCACCGGACGTCAAGCAGTTTTCTGAAATTCCGATAGACTTCGCATACTTTTTTTGGAGGTGACCAAGCAGCGATGGAAGGGTTGCGAGAGAGTTCTTGATGAATCCCACGTGTGGTATCACTGAACGCCGCGTCCAGTCGTGCTGAAAACCAGTTGCATTATTCCTTGACTCCAGACGCTCTTGCTGGAGGCGGCCAACCGTCCAACTCGGCCCCTGCTCTGCCTGCCATCCGCTCTCACTGACCCCGTCGCGATCCTTTCTCCCTGTCGCCCAATGGCTTCGGTTCAGTCACTGAGATTCTTCGCCGATGCGCGGCCGGTTTTCCCGGCACGTCGGCAGGTAATCAGTCGATTCGGCCGATCCGTTCGCGCCTCTCGAACTGGATCTCAGCGCGGTTGTTGATTCTCGTCAGTCTGGCCGTACCTGACTCTGGCTTTTGCCCAGGCCAAGACGACCTGACACAGCACGGCACCGCGTCATCGAAACCAGCCGATGGACCCGGCATGGTCGCTCCGTGCCCGTATCGACGAGAACCCGGCGACCTGGATGATCACCGTGAACGGTTTCCTGGTGGACGCCCGGTGCCTGAAGCGGGAGATTCAGGAAGAAGCGTTCCGCAAGGGGCTGATTCCGTATATCCCCGAAAGGCCGGCCTTTCCGGAAACTCAGTGACATGGCGACCAGCCGGGAACACGGATTGGCGTAAATGAAGCTGCCAGATGGCAGAGTTGCTGATCGCTGCCGCCGAAGCCCCCTTTGCCGGGTCATCTGCACCCACAACGCCGCTTGCCGTGGTACGAATCTTGACCATGGCGTGCCGTGCGGCCGAGCCGTTCCGCGTTCCCCACCATAAGGAATGGACGGAACGGAACGGTGCAGGAGCATGGACCCCCCCGCCGGGTGGCGATCGGCAAACGGAGGGACATAGTCTGAGATGGTCGGCCGCTCCGGTCTGGCAGAGACCTTGAATCCCCGGCGGTTCGCCTGAGACTGGGCGAACCGCCTTGAGAGTGGTCAGCCCGGAGGCACGAAGATGAATCATCAAGCCGACTACGCGACATTGAAGAAGGCGTTCGACGACGCCCTGCTCAGGCTGTTCTGGGAGTGGGCCACCCTCGAAGCGGAGTACATCGACGGAGACGACGTCGGACCGCAAGACTGGGATGCCAGGTTCCTAAGGCACATTGCAGACCGTCTGCCTGAACTGAAGAAGACTCACGACCACGGCAGGCTGGTCCGACTGCTGGATGCACTGGCGAATCCGGCTGCGGCAACTCATGCCGCTGCGGTCCACCCTGTTCTGATCGAGTCCGGCGTGTCCGCACGCGACGCTGGGTATCAGCGGGATGGCGACGGCCCTCCGTTTCGGGGAGAGCCGTCGCTTAACGGCACCCCGGAGGTTTGACAATGAATGCGACAAACAAGCGCCTGTGGAGCGGCAGAAGGTCTGTGCTGGACGAGGCAGTAGCCCGGATCCGGGCGATGCACCGGGCGGACGTGGTCGAACGGGAACCCAGCGTCCGGCTGGTGAAGCGGTTTGCCGGGATCGTGGTGCCGAGGCAGCCGTTCTGCTGCCCGGAGTGCGGCTGCCGGCGGTACCAGATGGTCTGCGGCATGAGAGAGTGTTCGTGGTGTCGTGGAAAAGGCCGGATTCTGGGGCGGGCCGCAGGGGCTCCGTGATCCCGGAGGTGGCACGATGAGCGACACACAAACCCCGCCGGCGCCCAGATGGGTGAAGGTTTGCGACGCCGGGCCGGACACGATTGAAGAGTATGACGTGATCCTGACCGAAGAGGCGCCGGGCGTCCTGCAGCCCCGCCCGCAGCGGGCGGAGGGCGCGGAGCCGTGAAGGCGGAATCAACCGGGGCAGGCCTGTCGAAGATCGGACAGGCCTTCCCACGAAGGAAGACCGAGGTGAGAACATGACAAACACAAACGGAAACCGGCCGACACACAAGATTGCTGTCGGAGCAACGACGGTGGCCATCTGGTCAAACGTCGTCAAGATGCCGGAAGGCGAGCGGACGATGGAAAGGGTGACCGTCGACCGCAGGTATCGCGACCGGAGCACGGGCGAGTGGAAGTCAACGGCGAGCTTCAACATGTCGGACCTGCCGCGGCTGATCCTCGCGCTGCAGGAAGCGTACAAGTGGCTCGCGATGAAGAAGCGGCCGGAAGATGACGACGACGGGGCCGGGCTGGCATAGCTCGGAGGTGAACGAAGATGGAGCGGGATGAAGAGTGGCTGGCCATCGACCGTGCAGCGGAGTACGCGTTCGAGGCGTTCATGGACGGCGCGAGCGACGAGGAGGTCGAGCGGTACTGTGCCGGAATGGCTGAGAGGCGTGGGATGGTGTGAAGGGCCCGCTTCACGCCTGAAGGTTTATCGACCCGATGGCTCGTCGCCATCGAGTCCGTAAACCTTCCCCCCTTCGGGGTCGGCTACGGGCGTGCGAGGAACTGAGCACGTCGGCGGCTCTCGGGCAGGCCGAGAGAGCCGCCCGGCTGAAGCGGGGACGCGCTCGGAGGTAACGAAAATGAACGAAGGATATGACGAAGAGATGATCGAGGATGTGCCGGAGAGTGCGGCCCTCAGGCTGGTTCGTGAAAGCCAGGTCGGGGAGCAGGACGAAGAAGCGATTGAATGGAGCGAGGTGCAGCGGCTGCTGTTTGAGCGAGACTGGGGTCCGATCCTGGTGTTGCCGGATCAGGACGACGAGGGGTGGTTGCCTCGGAATATCGACGAGAACGGGCTGGATGAGAGCGCGTTCAATACGTATGACTTTGAGCGTCAGTACGGTGACGGATGGGCGAAGAAGCGAAGGTACGCGGTACGTCGAGCCTTTCAGGAGTACCGGGAACGGGTGTGGATGTTCGAGATGATCTTCGATCGGATCCGGAACCTGGGAAAGTATGAGGTGATGAGGCTGCTGAAGCAGGGTGTGCTCTCGAAGGATCACTGCATCGGGGAGATGCGTGAGGCGGTGCGATGGCATCTTCGGGCGGAGGATGCCCTCGAAAAGGCGATGGCCATCAGCCGGAAGCCTCGGCCGGAGGGCGGCGTGGGCTGAAGCTGCCGTTGCCCGGCTACGGCGGACGAGGCTGCTGCTGGATCGCTGCGGAGGAATGCTGAACGCCCCCGTTGACTATAGCGCGGGGGCGTGGGGTGAGGCGAAGGAAGAATGGATGATGATTGAGAGATGCTGGACAGAATGAAGATCGAGCCGGGAGGCTGTGGGAGATGGCGAGCGGAGAACAAGGGTAGAGCGGGTATGGAGTGCTGGAAACGAAGACAATGCAGACGACGTTTCATGAAGCAGACGAGGTTGCTGCAGGGTGCTGGGATGGATGCGGAGCGCCCTTGCTGAGAATGGTGCTGGGGCGCGGACGCGGTTGAGCGCAGGGGCTGCGAGAAGACTGGAAGATCGAAGTCTTGTTCGCATGACGGTGGGTATGACGAATGGATGAATGCGGATAAGGACAGGAGGACCCCCTTCGGGGGTGGTCGGATATACCGGCCTGCCTTTGGCGGTCAGGCCGGGACGACGAACGCTGGGTTCGTGGTGCATAAGAGCGATGGGTGGATGAGTTGGCAGGGATGAGTTGGTGTGAAAGGGAGATGGATACGAAGAAGGCGGGGAATGGTTGGTTGAGAAGGATGCGTTGACGGAGAGGGTTTAGATGGAGAGGACGAATGCTGTGGAGGGGGGATGGCTGGAGGGATGAGTTTGTGTGGAAGGAGATGGGCGGGAAGAAGGAGCCGGGTGAATGGTTGGATGGAACGGAGGATTGGCTGAAAGGGGTGCGGATGAGAAGGAAGTGTGCGGGAATGGGTAGGCAGGCTTGACTGAGGTTGAATGAGATGTGAAGGAATGCTGGGGAAAGGGTCGGATGGTAAGGATGATTGGTTGTGGAGGTTGAGATAGTTGATGTGAGGTATGCAGGTAAATGGTCTGGAGTGGGTTGAAGGTGAGGAGATTACTGATGTGGATCAGTGAGACAAAGCCCCGAGGCCTTCGGCCTGGGGGGTCCCTGCGGGACCCCCGTGGTACGGGCTGGCAACGCAGGCTGCGGTGGTGAGCCGTGAGCCTTGAATGTGAGCGTTGGTTGATGCGCAAATTGGATGGGCAGTTGAGAAGTTGCGATTGGGAGTGGGTAAGTCGGGTTGGGATGTGTAAGTGGTTGTGGAAGTGTGGGGTTAAGTCGGATTGGGAGTGTGGAAGGTGAAGAATGCGGCCCCGAATCCCAACTCGAAATCAGGCTGTCGGCCCGGTTCCGACCATTGCCAGGCGGATTCGGGCGGCCAGGCGGTGCTCAAAGTCGATCCCCTCGGCCAGTTCGCGGAGGTGCCGGTTATCCGGTTGCGAGGCTCGGGCGGCGCGGATCAGTTCGGCGGTCAGGCGGCTGGCCCGGCGCTGGGTTCGCAGCAGGCTTCCCTGCAGACTGACGCGGGTGCCTTCCGGCGTCAGGTGGACTTCGATCTTCGCGATTTCTTCGGGGCTTTCAGCTGGATTCGGGCAGGGTATCTCGCTCAATTGTATCACCTTTTGGCTTTCAGCCGGCAGGTGAACGGGCCTGGATTGATAAAGCTTTCGCTCCCCGGAACCGTTCTCGACGCCGTTCGCCCTACCATTCGTCGCGGTCGATCAGGTGCGACAGCATCATCTCGATCTCGCGAGTGGTCTGGTCGATCCGCAGGATCGCGGCTTTGACGCGTTGCCATTCCACTTCTTCATCTTCGTCTGGGTTCTGTGTTGCCATTGGGCAGTAGCGAATCGTCCCGAGTTTATAAAGCTATCGCCTCGCAGCGGCCGGTTCCGGCCGGCGTTTTCGCAAAGCTTTTATTCTCATCCCCATTCCCCGTCACTACCGGAAGATAATGACAACCGGTGACTACCATGACAACGTATTACCCCATCCAGACCACGGTCGGCCTGTCGGCCATCGGCAGTGCCGCCCTGGAAAACATCCCGGCCGAGGACATCACCTGGCCCGTGGAAAAGCCTTCGAGACAGCCGGACCTCTGCGACCTGATCGGCGTCGGATACGACTGGAGGCCCCGCGAAGACCGCCCGACCATCGAAAAAGATCCCGCCCGGGCGATCCTCGGCGAAAAGACCGACCTCGGCCGGATGAGTGTCGGTTCTCTGGTCTACCAGATTGAGCAGCGTGAGCGGATCAGGGACGAAAACCTCACGCGGATTCTCTATCAGGAGGTCGAGATCGACAGTCAGATCATGCGCCTGATGGCCACCCATCCGGACTACCTGACCGGCATCGACCGCCTGCAGAGCGGGCTGGCGACCGAACTGACCCGCCTCGAGCAGCAGAAACGGATGGAGGAGGTTGAATGCTGGCGCGACGTGGCCCGGCTCAAGGAAAAACTCGTCGAGGCCCTGGGCATGTACCGGGACACCGCCCGCCGGTATGAGATGGTCCACAAGGGGCTTGCCCATGATGCACGGCCGTGAGACCATGCAAGCCGAGGAGCTTTTCAGCCGACTTCGGCCGCTCATCGGCCCAAAACTCGAGCAGCTTCGCCTGGCTTGGCTGGCCGAGGACGCCGACGGCCAGCGGGAGATCGAGACCGTCCTTCGCCTGCTCTATGCCCGCCAGACCGGCGAGCAGATCAACCAGTCTCCGCTCCTCCTTCCGCCGCCGGATGCCGCGGTGTCCGCCGGGGAATTCGTCGTCGGCGACGTGGTCTACAACGATCGCAAGCTTCACCCTTTCGGCCTTCGGGCCGGTGAGATGATCCAGCACACGGCCATCTTCGGACGATCGGGCAGCGGCAAGACCAACACCACCTTCCAGCTCATCGGCCAGCTTCTCAAGGCCGATATCCCGATACTGATATTCGACTGGAAGCGGAATTATCGCGATCTCCTGGAACTGACCGACAAGGAGATCCTGGTCTTCACCGTCGGCCGGCCGGTAGCCCCCATCCGGTTCAATCCCCTGATCCCCCCGCTGGGCGTCGAGCCACAGGTCCATTTGAAGCTGCTGGTGAACATCATCGCCAAGGCGTACTTCTGCGGCGATGGTGTCATCTCGCTTCTGCAGCAGGCGATCGACTCGGTTTATGCCGAAAGCGGTGTCTACGAGGGCTTGGTGAACCGGTTTCCGGTGATGCAGGACGTACTCGACTGGCTGGACAAGCATCCGGCCAAGGGGCGGGCGGCCAACTGGATGGCCTCGACCCTTCGGGCCGTGCGATCATTGTGTTTCGGCCAGATGGGCCGGGTGATCAACTGCAACCAGAGCCTGCCTTTGGCGGAACTGCTCACCCGCAATGTGGTTCTGGAACTGGACGCCCTGGAGGGGGCGGAGAAGACCTTCTTCATCGACGCGTTCCTGCTGGCCATCCATCACTACCGTCTTGGGCAACCGACGAGAGAGCAGTTTCAGCACTGCATCATCATCGAGGAGGCCCATCACGTCCTGCGGGACCACGACGGGGCCGAGACGGTTACAGATACCATTCTCCGCGAGATCCGCGAGCTGAACACAGGCATCATCCTGATCGATCAGCACCCTTCACTGATTGCTCTGCCCGCCCTGGGCAACACCTACTGCACCATCACCATGAACCTCAAGACCCGGCCGGACCTCAACACGGCCGCCAGCTACACCCTTCTGGACCGCGAGCAGATCGCCATGCTGGGCGAACTCAAGGTCGGCCAGGCGATCGTTAAGCTCCAGGACCGCCATGTCCGGCCATTCCTGGTCGAAGTCCCCCGGATCCCCGTTCGCAAGGGAACGGTGACTGATGAACGGATTCGGGAGCTGATGCAGGGTTATCTCACCGATTCCAGCGAGGACCGGCCGCCGGAGGTCGAAACACCGGTTTGCTCGGCCGTTCCGGCCGCGGATGAAAAGACAGAGCATCATTCCGATACCACCCCAACAATCCCGAATTCCACGGAACTATCGTTCCTGACGGATGTATTACACCATCCTGAATCCGGGGTCGTTCAGCGTTCGAGAGACCTGAGCCTGACCCGTCGTAAGGTCCACGCGGTCAAGGCCGCCCTGATCGGCCGCGGCTGGCTTGAGGCTGTTGACGTGTCCACCGGTACTGGCCGCACGGTGCTGCTGGCCCTAACCGATTCGGGCAAGGCTATCCTGCAACGGGCGGGTGTCGACACGACCGGCTACCTGGCCCACGGCGGCGTCGAACATGAGTATTGGCGCTCGCGGATCGCCGAGCGGCTGCAGGCCGAGGGTTATTCGCTGACTCATGAGTACCAGATCGCCGGCAACGGGGCCGTGGACATCCTGGCCGAGCGCGACGGACAGCGTATCGTGGTCGAGATCGAGACCGGCCGGTCGGATGTGCCGGAGAATGTCCGCAAGTGCCTGGCCGCCGGGTTCGACAAGGTCATCATCGCCGCCACGAGTGACGACGCACACGCCCGGATTGCCCGCTGGATTGCCAGCGAGGCGCCCGGCGACGAGCGGCTGGAGCTGGTTCAGTGCGCGAGGAGGTTTTGAGCGAAACACATATATAGATGTATATGCTCCCGCACCCCATGAACGAACAACCGTCTGCTGGATTATGGGAACTCCGCTGGTACGAACCCGGGCGCGTCCGACTGGACGGGTTGGTTGAGTCGGCAAGAGAATGCCTGGCACGGCTGGTCGATTTGCGCCGGCAGTGGAAACTCAGCGACGATGGCCGGGACCGGCACATGATCGAGATCCGGATCGTCGAGGAGATGGCCGTGGCCCGCGCGTATCTGGAGGAGCTGATGCTGGCCATCGAAGAGGTTCGCAGAACCGCCGAGAGCGCCGGACCGTGGCGGGCCGAGGCGGATGATTTCGCCGGACTCCTTGAGCAGTTCTCAGCGTGGATGCGGGTGGCCGGGATACCGCATTCTGGCCATTGACTCACTCGCGACACGGAACCAGCCGCCGGCAGCCATGAACCATTATTCGGTAGCGGGCGGCCGGCGGCACCAGATGCATCGACGAACGATCTGCTTTCCGTGCCGTTGTCCTGGAGGTAGGATGTGGCCGTTGTGATTGACCTCGTCGGAGTCGTTCTCAGTGAGCGCAAGAGCGGATGGACACCAAAACCCCGAGCGTGATTATCCTTGCGGGTCCCAACGGGGCCGGCAAGACCTCGTGCGCCCCTCTACTACTGAAGGGCTCACTGGGCGTCGATGAGTTCGTGAACACGGATGTGATCGCCCAGGGGCTTTCCGCCTTTGCTCCGGAGCGGGCTGCGCTGGCCGCAGCGGAGATCATGTTACTGCGGCTTCGTGAGCTTGCCCGGCAACGGCTGACCTTCGCATTCGAGACGACTCTTGCCAGCCGTTCGCTCGCTCCCTGGCTTCGTGAGTTGCTTGAGGGCGGCTACCGGTTTCATCTGGTTTTCCTGTGGCTGCCCGGCGCGGATCTGGCTGTCGATCGGGTGGCCGGCCGGGTGCGGATGGGAGGCCATGATGTGCCTGGGGATACCATTCGCCGCCGATACCAAGTCGGCCTGCGGAACTTCTTTCGTTTGTACCAGCCGCTTGCCACGACGTGGCGGATGTACGATAATTCACGCGGAAGACGTCCGAGGCTGGTTGCGTCGGGATCGGGCGTCCGCACGACGCGGATAGTCGATCGTCGGACATGGGAGACTGTCCGGCAGGGGTTCGAATCATGAAGGCCAAGCCAGTAAAGGACATCACCGCGATCTTCCGTGAGGGGACGCTCATTGATCGAGCCATTGCTGCGGGTGCCCGTGAGGCGATTCGTCGCCACAAGCAGGCCGGCGTGCCGGTGGTGATCTGGCAGGATGGCAAATCGGTCTGGGTCGATGCGGCCGAACTCGAACCCAAGCGCCGAACCAAGAAGCCCCGGCGCCGCGCTAACCGGGCCAAGCATTGATCGTTCGCGATTGCCTCTCCCAACAACAAAGCCCGCGCAATCACCGAGAATACCTGGGGCACGGGGCACACCGGCGGGCTGCCCGAAACCGTTCGTATCGATTCTGAAGAATTCTCTCAATCCCACCCATCAGATAGTCAGGCAGGTCGCGCCCGAGGTGTTCGCGAAGGACGGGTACCATGGCGATGCCGTTGTCCGCATAAACGCGAGTCTTGTGGTCGCTCATGTGATCGTACTCAGGCTGACCAGCCAGACCGAAGTATTCCACGGCCACCGAGGCGTCCGGCAGCCAGAAGTCGGCGTACCAGATTCTCTCCTTGCTCCGGTCGATGACCAGCAGCGGGCGCTCGTACTGGTAAGGAACCCCGTACTGATCGAACACCGTGGCAATACGTCCCTCGCCGTAGGATTTGTATTTCGGCTCGGCCAGTCGATAGTCGAGGTCCCCGGGCACGGTCTCACCTGTTATCTCGCGCCAGGCGCTGCTCCAGCACCGCCAGCTCGGCCAGAACCGCAGTCAGCCGTCGGCCGTGCCTGAGGGCGTCCGTCATCCAGCGTTCTGCACGATGGGGCTTGTTCGAGCACAGGCACAGGTCCGCCCGGTTGAGAGCGTGCCGGAAGCGTTTTGTCCGGCGGGCGGCTACACGGGCCAGGTGGCGCATCCGGTCTTCCTCTCGCAGCCGTTCAGCCCGGTGGGCTATTTCGGCGGATGAACCGCGGCCTCTCGGTCGTCTGGCCAGCCGGGCATAGTCTCTGGCCTCGGTCAGCTCCAGCCTTCGAGCCGACTTGGGCAGGTTCTTGAGTTGGGCGTTCATGACCTGGCTGACTTCCAGCAGCCGGCGAAGCTCCTGCCGGACCGACTGCATGTCGCGCGAGCCCGGTTGGTCCTTCGGATCGCCCGCGACAAGCCCTCGAGTTGCCGGAGAATCCGGTCGTTGTCCCGCAGGCCGGCCTGCGTTCCGTTCGTCAGGCCGGTGAGCGCCCGCCCTGAATCGGCAGGGCCGGGCGTCCCGGTTGAGGCGTGAGTGAAGACAGGCAGTCTCAGGCGGACGATCAGCACTGTGGCCGCCAGACCGAGCACGACCACCGACCACGATGAGTCGAAAAGAGATACTCTCCACCGCCCCAGCGCGGCGGTCAGCGAACCGGCCAAGGCCACGGCGATCACGCCGGAGATGGCCGTGCCCGCCCGGCCCGGAAACCGTTGGCGCATCGCCGAGTGGGCGACGGCAAAGAACAGGATCAGCAGCAGCCCGAACTCGATGAGACTCTGGTACTGCCTGAGCAGGTCGGCGGCGTTGTCGATATCGATGGGGTTGGCTTGGTTCACATGATTCACCTCATTGTCGTTGCGTGCCGCGAAGGTCGAAATTGATCAGGATGGTTTCACGGATGCGGGCGAGGACGTCGTCGGGCAGGTCGATCTGGATCTCGCGCGTACGGCCGTGACGGCCGCGGGACTGGATCCGGGCCCGGATGAACGAGTACATGTCCAACTCGTTGAGCAGGTCTCCGAAAGCCCGGGCGGTCAGGGGGCGTAGGCCGGTCCGGTCGCAGAAATGGCGATAGGCGTCGTAGGCCTGGCCGGTGCCGACCGGCTGGTCGGGGGTGCGGCCGGCGTTGATCACCGCCGCCATCGCTGCCTGGAGCTGAACGGGCGCCGTGCGGATCATGGTGATGTACTTGTCCTGCTCGATCTGGTCGGCGGCTTGGTCGACCAGGCCGAGGGTGATGGTGCTGCCGGCCTTCTCGGCCAGGTAGGCGCTGCGGGCCAGGAGGGCCACGGCCCGCCGGGCGTCACCGTGGTCGCGGCTGGCCAGGGCGGCGATCTTTTCGATCACCCCCGATTCCACCGTCCCTTCCCGCAGGGCCTTCTGGACCCGGATTTTGAGGATGTGCTGCAGGTCGACGGCGTCGTAGGGCTTGAACACCAGTTCGTTGAGTTTGAGGAAGGATCGCACCCGCGGGTCGAGGTTGTCGGACCAGTTCAGGCGGTTCGAGGCGAAGACCAGGACCAGCCGGGCAGGAATGCGCTGAGGCAGACGGCGGACGAGGAACGACAGAAACG
>CAZTQK010000183.1:0-11663 GCA_964615635.1 uncultured Planctomycetales bacterium | reverse complement strand
CGCTTGGTTGCCTGCGTTGATGATCTGGAAGTTAAGGGTGTTACCAGGTTGTTCAACCACCAGTTGGTAGGGGTCCAGGCCGGGATGGTTGTCCGCCCGTTTGACGATGATGCCGCCACCGCCTGTACCGGGCATCATCGGCCTGGCCTTGATGAATGCCTCCAGCGTCAGGCTGTGCGTCAGTGTGACCTGGGGGCCGTCCGGTACGGTCACCCGCTGCCCGCTGATGCCGTCAAATTCCATGGATCGCATATTGGAGAACAGGCCCGAGCCGGGGACCGCCGCGCGATAGACTGGCCCCAGGACCGGGGTTCCGTGCAGGGCATTTCCGGAACTGTCCAAGACCGTATTGCTGCCGCTTGCCGGAGCGTCCGCCGCCCCTTCCTCGAAGCGCCAGTACCCAATCATAAAGGGGGAAGCGTCGCATGCGTCACCCACGCCGTCTCCATCGGTATCTGCCTGCGTCGGGTTTGCGATGGCAGGACAATTGTCGCATGCATCGGTTCTCCCGTCGCCGTCGACGTCGGGATCGCACTCGTCCGGCACGCCGTTGAGGTCGCAGTCCAGACTGGTGCCCGAGATGACGTCGCACTCGTCGGGATGACCGTTGCCGTTGCAGTCCGTGCTGACGCCATTGGCGATCTCGCACTCGTCGGAGAGGCTGTTGTCATTGCAGTCACCGGTCGTTGTGTATCGCACGGTGATGGAGAAGTCGTCGATGTTCCAGGTGACGGTGTTGCCGGATTTGTTGGACGAGTTGATGACCGTGTAGCCGAATTCGATCACACTGCCGGCGCACGAGAAATCGGGATGGCTGGCGAGGTCGACTCCTGTAGCGGTGACCAGCCCAAAGTCCGCGGCCGTTGTGTCCGCGCTGGCGATTGTCGCCCACGTGGGATCAACGTTGAACGTTTCCAGGATGACATGGGCGTAGATTTGGCCGGCCTGACGAAGCAGCAGACCGGCCTGACAGATCTTGATGCTCGAACTCGCGTCGATCATGCGGAAATCGAAGCTGAAGGCGAGCGTTGAGATTGGTCCCATGGCCAAGGGGTTGTACGTGCCGGCGGTGAAGAAGTGCGACGAACGAGTCGTGCCAGCGTTGCAGTCGTGGACGCCTTGCTGGTAGCCGCTTGGGTTGTCGGCCGTGACTTGTCGGGCGATGCTCTGTGCGGCTGGGGTAGAGTCCGGGCGAAATCCGTGTGCCCAGTCGGCATCCAGGAAGCTGGTGTCGTTCATCACAATTGACTGTCCGAGGGCGGTGGCCGAAAGGGCGAGTGTCATGCCCGCGACACAGCAGCGGCGAGCGAATCCGCAAGCCGTGACTGAACAATGCGTGCAGGGCGTGTTTGCTCTCAAGGATCGCTTTCTGCCGCTTTGGAGAGAGTTGAGCTGTCGCATCGGGATCCCTCCGGTGAGTACAAAGGCCAAGGCAACAGCGGCAGGAAGGAAGACAGAATCCTGCTCGCAGCAGGCAGACCCACCTTGCCGGCCATTGTACCAAACGGAGGGAGGCGGTGAAGACCCGATTCGACGCTACAACTGCGGTGCGGGGCCTTCCGGTTTCCAGAGGACCCGCAGATTCTTGGGCAGCGGCACGGGGGCGGACGGGACGGGTTTCTTGAGCATCTTGACGGCCGCGCCGGGCTCTTTTGTGAAGACCATCACTCCATCCCTGCCAATCACGTCCTTGGCGGCCGCCGGGTCTTCCGCGTACTTGCCCTCGGGCCACCAGCCCTTGTAGGGCAGCAGCTTGACCTTGGGGTGCGAACGGAGCCTCTCTGCATTACCGGCGTTCACCTCGACGACGTGATCCCAGATATCGGCCTCGTCGAACATCCGCTCGATCTCTTCCTGCAAGCCGGATTCCTTGACGTCCAGGTGCAGCAGCATGCACCGCTGCCGGGCCAGTGCCAGAAACGCGGCCAGCGTCGGCACGCGGGTGTCCTTGTCGGCGGTACCGAAGGTCTTGGTCATGCCGCGGCTCAGGATTTCGTAGTAGGTCAGATCCTTGAGTTTGCCCTCGCCCGGGATCATCCGGCCGGCGGTGTCGTCGTGGTGCAGATAGAGCACGCCGTCCTTGCTTCGCCGAATGTCGATCTCGACGCCGTCGGCCCCGCGGTCCATCGCGGCCGCATACGCCTCCAGTGTGTTTTCCGGAGCGGCCGTGCGATCGCCTCGATGCACCATCACCGGCGTACCCTGGCGGCGCTCGGCGATCTTCTTGTGCCGGGCGGCTCGCTGCTCGTCCGACTCGGGCGGGATCTCATTGATGTAGCCGAGAACCGGTTTGCCCTCAGCGTTTCCATCCGCGGCGGCCTGTGGTTTCTCGGCAGGCTTGGGCATCGCCGGCTTTTTGACCGTGACGGCCATGCCCTGATCGCTGACTCTGAGGAACATGGTCTCGAGATCAGGGTTCTTCGTGACCGCGTCGATGTAGTCCTTCATCTGGGAGCCGAGATTGGTGGTGTTGTGGGCCAGAATCAGCCCGTTGGGTCGCACGAGCGGCAGGAGCTTGTTGAGATAGTCGAAGTAACCCGGCTTCTCGGCATCGATGAACACCATGTCGATCGGACCCTTGAGTCGGCCAATCTCCTTGTGTGCGTTGCCCTGCACCAGTGTGACGATGGACTCGACCCCGGCTCGCTTGAAGTTCTCGCGGGCCAACGCCGCTCGACCGGCGTCGATCTCGAACGTGGTCAGCTTGCCGCCCGTGCTCTGCAGTGCCAGACAGATCCAGAGCCCGGAGTAGCCATTCGACGTGCCGATCTCGACGACGTGCTTGGCGTTGGCGGTCAGGGCCATGAGCCGCAGCAGCCGGGCGTCCTCGACGGGCACGTTCATCATTCCCGATCGCTTGGTGTCGAGATCCTTGAGGACTTCGGCAATTCGAGCCTCGTCGGCGCGAACGGGGAAAGGCTGTGGCTTGTCCTGGGCCCTAAGCAGCGAAACAGCGAGAAGGGTCGCCAACGTAGCGGCGGCAATCTGCCGACAGTGATGACTGGTCCGATTCATGGATGTCTCCGACTAGTAACGGGTTGCGGCCCTGACCGCGTGTTTCCCGGGCCGTCAGGCGTTCATGATAGCGATCTGTGTGGTGGCCGCGAGTCTCGATGGATTGTGACCAGCCTTCGAGGTTCATCCCCAGGACGGACTTCGCGCTTAACCTTCTGACCTGAAAAGGGTTAAGGGTCGCAGGCGTCGTCGCTCAGGGGTTTGATCCCCCGTCGACGGGTACGCGAAAGGCTGGGCGGTTCTTTCAGAACCCCGAGCGTAAGCGAGGGGCCCTTGACCGACCTTTGCAGGTCGGTCAAGGACAGGCCAGGCCGCAAAGCGGCAACAGCACATGGGGGGCCGCTCCCTCACGGTCGCGGTTCTGAAAAAGGCGTAGCGTCTCCCTGCCTAGACTGTCACGGACCCCCTATCGACGGTTCGCCGGTAGGTCATTTACAGGGCGATGTCGACCGACTATACTTGAGGGTCTGTGATAAATGGTTTCGGCGGTAGGGTCGAGGACGCGTGACAGCGCTTCGAGAAGAACGAAAGGACTAGCTTCCGTATGATTAAGGTGAAGGCCCGTGGCAACGAATCCCTGGAGCAGATGCTCCGCCGGTTCAAGAAGATGTGCGAGAAGGAAGGCCTCACCAAGGAAATCAAGCGGACGGCCTACTATGAGAAGCCCAGCGAGCGTCGCCGTCGGCGGATCCGCAAATCGGTCAAGCGGGTCGACCGACCGATGGGCCGTTGACAGCATCCATCAGCTTCAGAGCTGAGAAGTAATGGGAAAGCACGCGAGGTGCCCCGGGACCAGTGCCCGGGGCACTCTGTTTTTACAGCGCACTCATGTTCCTGCCCCGCGAACGAGGGTTTCTTTCAGTTCTCGTCCGGCCTCGGCCGCCACGTCGATGGTTCTGTCGATGTCCTGTTCGGTGTGTGACAATGAGAGGAACCAAGGGTGTGGCGTCGCGAACACACCCCTGCGTTGAAGGCCGGCACAAAACTGCCGCAGAACCTCTTCGCGAAGTTCTTTCGGGCAGGGTGTCGGATCACTCTCGCCGGTGGGTTTGAGCACCGGCATCGGCGCGAACCCGATGAACTTGATCGGGATTTCTCCCTCGCACGCGACGCGATTCAAGCCGTCCATCAGGCGCTGCCCGAGCCGCCAGAAATGCCCAATGCCATCGTGTTCCTTCATGACTCGAATCGTCGTCAGTGTAGCCGCCATCGAGAGCAAGTCACCGTGGAAGGTGGCCGCCATATGCGTATCGGTTCGCTTCTCGAGGATGCTGCGCTTACCGACGACCACCGCGGCCGGATAACCGTTGCACATCGCTTTGCCGAAGGTTGCCAGATCAGGTTCGGCCCCGAATCGCGGGCCCGCACCCTCCAGACCAAAACGGAAGCCGGTCTTGATCTCATCCAGGATGAACACGGCACCGTGCTCGTCGCACAGCCGGCGCACGCCGGGAAAGTAGTCGGGTGAAGGGCCGTTGTCCTGCACGGACTCGACCAGAACGCCGCCGACTTCGCCCGGAACCATCTCGAGCACCTTCTGGAGCGCCGGCAGATCGTTGTACGGAACGGCCAGGCTCACCTCGCGGTTGAACTTCGGGACGCCCGGATTGTCCGGCACGCACCAGTCGAGCCATCCGTGATAACCGCAACGGATGATGCGTTCTCGTCCGGTGTGTGCCCGCGCGCAGCGGATGGCCCCCATGGTGGCCGACGACCCGCCCACGAAGTACATCACCATTTCGGCGCATGGGATCGTCTCAATGAGGGTCTCGGCCAGTTCGATCTCGAGCGGATGTTCGATGCTGAAGACGGTGCCTTCCTCCATCTGCCGCCGAACCGCTTCATTGACCCGCGGGTCGCAGTGGCCGAGCACGATGGGGCCATAGCCCAGCAGGTAGTCGAGGTACTCGTTTCCGTCGACATCCCAGAACCTGGCTCCCTTGCCCCGGGCGGCAAACGAGGGTCCGCCAAGCTTCATGATGTCGACAGGCCGCTTGTGGGCCTGGCCGCCTCCCACGATGCACTGACAGGATCTTTCCCAGAGCTGACGCGACCCTTTGTTGCGGGTCTCAATGAGATTCGAATCCGGCATTCCAGCCACCCTCGATTGAACTGCTGCCTGATACTTCACAGAATTGCCGTGATACTATCGAGTCTCGCACCTCTTTGCCATCACCCCACGGGTCGGAACATCATCGCCCGGCCTTGCCCGCAGGTTCGGGGACGATATAGTGTCTCGTTTCATCGCTGCCGGAAGTGGCCCGCGGTCCGGGACCGTGGCACGGCCGGCCAAAAACAAGCCTGCCTTGGAGAACCATTGTGTTACGCAAGGAACCCATATTAACTGGTCCGGCATTCACTGCTCTGGAGAAGATTCGAGTCAACGTGTGTGCCAATGATACCGAGGCGGCCCACAAGGTCGCCGAGATCATTGTCGATCTGATCCGTCAGAACAACGCGCACAACCGCAAGACAGTTCTGGGACTGGCCACCGGCCACACGCCGATCAACGTGTACCGGGAGTTGATTCGCCTGCACCAGCAGGAAGGCCTCGATTTCTCACGCGTCGTGACCTTCAATCTCGATGAGTATTACCCCATGAAGCCGGACAGCATTCAGAGTTACCGGCGATGGATGCAGGAGAACCTGTTCGACCATGTGAACGTCAAGCCCGAGAACATCCACGTACCTGACGGCACGGTTCCCGGCTCGGAGGTCGCGGCCTATTGCGAGCACTATGAGAAGCTGATCGAACAGGCAGGCGGGATCGACATTCAGATTCTGGGCATCGGTCGCACCGGCCATATCGGTTTCAACGAGCCCGGCTCGCTGGTCGATTCGCGGACGCGGCTCATCGATCTTGACGTGGTTACCCGGCGGGATGCCGCGGCCGACTTCTTCGGTGAGGCGAATGTGCCGCGCCAGGCAATCACCATGGGCGTGGGGACGATCCTGAAGGCCCGGCGGATTCTGATGCTGGCTTTCGGCGAGCAGAAGGCGGCGATCATCCGACGAGCTGTCGAAGGGCCGATCACTCACGCCGTGCCGGGCTCATTCCTCCAGAGCCATCCAAGCGCCGAGATCTTCTGCGGCAGGGCGGCCGCCGGCGATCTGACGAGAGTCGCATCACCTTGGGAGCTCGGCGAAATCGAGTGGGTGCCGGAAAACCAGTTCCGCGCGGTGATCTGGCTGAGCCTCAAGACGGGCAAGAGCATTCTGAAGCTTGATCCGGAGGATTACGACGCGAACCATCTCTCTTCGCTCGTGCGAGAGATCGGCTCGCCCGACCGGCTGAATCATCGCACGTTCCGCCGGGTTTCGGCCAGCATCGTCACCAAGGACATGATGCCGGCACGCAAGCGAATGCTCTGCTTCAGCCCGCACCCGGACGACGATGTGATCAGCATGGGCGGCACGCTGACTCGGTTCGTCCATCGCGAGAACGAGGTTCATGTGGCCTACATGACCAACGGCAGCATTGCCGTGGCCGATGATCACACCCTCCAGTTGCTGGATGTCTGGTCGGACCTGAACCACACCTTCAAGCTCGACACCGAGTATACAACAGCTTTCTACGATAAGGTCCACAAGTTCCTGGCCGACAAGGAACCCGGAGAAGTGGACAGCTTCGAGGTGCAGGAGATCAAGAGGCTGATTCGAGAGGCGGAGGCCCTTGCGGCATGCCGCTCGATGGGTATTCCGACGCAGAATGCCCACTTCCTCGATCTGCCGTTCTATCAGACCGGCGAGGTCCGCAAGCACCCCATCAGCGAGCACGATATCGAGATCGTGACCGAGCTGATGCGAAGCATACACCCGGACTGGGTATTTGTGGCCGGCGAGTTGTCCGATCCGCACGGAACTCACCGGTTGTGCGCCGAAGCCATTTTCAAGGCGCTCAAGCGGCTGAGCCCCGAGGAGAGACCGATACAGGTCTGGCTCTATCGTGGAGCCTGGCAGGAATGGGAGCCGGACGTGATTGACGTGACGGTCCCGTTCTCCAAGACGGAGTTGCTGCACAAGATCTTTGCCATCTTCAAGCACCAGTCGCAGAAGGACAAGGCGCTGTTTCCCGGCCCGTACGATGACCGCGAGTTCTGGCAGCGAGCCGAGGCCCGGAACACGGAAACGGCCGCGATCTTCAACAAGCTCGGCCTGCCGGAGTATTACGCGATGGAAGCGTTCGTCCGGTACGATGAGTTCTGAAAGAAGTTATAAGCTTCTAGATGTTGGCTTTCAGCTCCTGGTCTTGGGAGGACCCTCCAAACCTGACGCGGCGACCCATCCATCACGAGGAGTAGAACACGGTATGCTGACCGACAATATTCTGAGTCTCATCGGTAATACGCCTTTGCTGCGACTGAAGGGCGAGCACATCTATGCGAAAGCCGAGTTTCTGAACCCCGGCGGTTCCATCAAGGACCGCGTGGCTCTGGCGATGCTGGAGGGAGCCGAACGGGATGGCCGGCTCAAGCCCAATTCGATCATCGTCGAGCCGACGTCCGGCAACACCGGGATCGGCGTGGCCCTGGTCGGCCGGCTCAAAGGCTACCATGTCCGTATCGTCATGCCCGAAGGCATGAGCGAGGAGCGCAAGAAGCTCATCAAGGCGCTCGGGGCTGAGCTGGTTCTGACGCCGGACAGGGAGAGCCTTGGCGGAGCTGTGCGGCGGGTTCGCGAGATGGCAGCCGAGGACCCGCGCTTGTTTGTTCCGCAGCAGTTCGAGAACCCCGACAACCCGCGTGTCCACTATGCCGAGACGGCCACCGAGCTCTGGCGGCAGATGAACGGTGACATCGCCTGTTTCGTTGCCGGCGTCGGCAGCGGCGGGACATTGCAGGGCGTGGGCAAGTTCCTCCGCGAACACAAGCCCGAGGTTCGCCTGGTGGCCGTCGAGCCGAAAAACGTCTCGGCCCTGCTCGGTCACGAGCCCGGCCTGCACCAGATCCAGGGCATCGGCGACGGTTTTATTCCGGCGATTCTGGACGTCAAGCTGGTCGATGAGGTGGTCGAGGTCACCGACGAGGACGCAATCGAAACGACACGCCAGCTTGGTCGTGATTTCGGCCTGCTGGTGGGGATCTCGTCCGGCGCCAATGTCTGGGCCGCTCGACAACTGGCCAAACGCATCCCAGGCAACATCGCCACCATCCTGCCCGACCGCGCGGAACGGTATTTCAGTACGGCGCTGTTGTAGGGAAGAGAGGCTTTGGGCCGTCAGTTCTCGGTTGTCGGCGGTCCAGCTTCTGTTACGTTCGCAAGACCCTGGCGATAGGCATAGTACAACGGAGTGAAGACCAGCTTCTGCTCGGGCAGCTCAGAGTAGGGCGCACAAGAAAACACGTGCCCGCTCGGACAGCTCGGATACTGCTTCAACAGCATGTGCAGGCTGCGCAGGCGTCCGGCGGCTTGGCTCTTCACTTCGACAGGGTAGATTCGCCCACCCACGGCAACTAGGTAATCAACCTCAGCGGTGCTGTTCTTTGCCTGACGGGCCCAGTAGTGAAGCTCATCCTGCCCGGCGGCGACAAACTCTTGCCCAACGAATTGCTCGGGCAAGGCCCCCTCGTGGACATCCAGCAGGTCGGTCTTGGCGTATTCAACGTCGACGGGCATGCCGCACAGATGTTGCATGAGCCCGACGTCCACCATCAAAGCTTTGAATTTCCTGGCGGATGCGGAAGCGCCCAGAGGCAAACCGGCCGGACTGGCAGCGGGGACTTTTCGCACGACCTGTGCCAAGCACAGAAGATCGAAGGCTCGCCGAATCGCCGGGTTCGACCAACCTTCGGCCAAGCGTTCATACTTGATCTGTCGGCCCACTGATCTGGACACCGACGAGAACACGGTGTTGAGGCAACGTTTGTCGGCGTATGGAGCATATTTCGAGAAGTCCTCTCGGTACGCACTGGCAAGCTCGTCCTGAACCTCGAAAGCATCGCGCATCTTGCCTGAGTCCGCGTAGGCCTGGACGCACTCGGGCATCCCCCCAACAAAGAGGTATCGACGAAGCTCGTCGAGCAGCATACGATGGATGCTCTCGGGCTGCGCCGCGGGTTCTGACAGAACGACTTCCGCGGCCCGGTGTTTGCCCAGGGCAAGAAGGAACTCGGCGAAACACATCGGCCCCATGTTCATGAACTGAAGGCGGCCCACCGGGAACGGCGTGTCCTTGATCGCGAATTCCAGAAGTGAGCCGGCAGCAATCACATGTAATTGAGGGCATTCCTCATAGAAGTATCGCAGAGCCGTGATGGCTCGAGGACAGCTCTGAATCTCATCAAGAAAAAGCAGGTCGCTGCCCGGCGTGATCCGGGCATCGATAAGGATCTCCATCTCTGACAGCATCTGCTCGGCTACCAGGTTGCCCTCGAAGACACGATGCCAATCAGGCCTTTTCTCAAGGTCGATCAGGTGCACCCTGCCATCGAAGTGCTTCCTGCCGAACTCCCTTACCGCCCAGGTCTTGCCGACCTGCCGGGCGCCGCGCAGAATCAGCGGCTTGCGGCGGTCCTGGCTTTTCCAGTCTCTCAGCCTGTCTATGATGAATCGCTTCATACGCGGCGATCTCAGGACCGTTGAGTTAACAATCCAAGGTTATTTCTAACCTGCCTCGTTAAAAATACAGGGTTATTATCGTATGATAATATTAAAAATCCAAGTTCAAGAGGGTAAGGGTCCGGGGTATCGCCCGCGATGCATGGCTCAGCGGGTCCACCAATTCAATTATAAGTTCTTGTCATAGAATAGCTTGCGGATAGACATCCTCCAGTTCTCCTCGAGAGATGCGTTGCCTGCGGCGTTCGTTCCGTAGTCAACGCTCCAGGAGTTGACCCTAGCATCCTTGTTCTGCCCGCCACAGGTAAGGGCACCCCCCGTGCCCGGATTCTCGTTGATTCTCGCCCCGGGATCGGGACACGGGAATAGAAAGACTACGTTTACGTCGTTTTCCGCATGCTCCGCGTGTCTTCGGGCCAGATGGCGCCCGGCGCCTGTTTCTGCCTCTCGGAGGGGAGGGCGCCGCCTCTCTTGTACGTCCGCTCGTACTTCAGCCCTCGCGGGGATCTGCGAGGCGGAGCGTCCCGGAGGCGATTTCTTCCCATTCTTCGAAATACTCAGCGGATTCACCCGACAGGGATGGGAGTACCCGCCGCACGTCCTCGTGGAGTTGGCGCAGCACATTGATCGCACGGGGCGCAAGTTCTCTGTGTTTTAGAAATGCGTCCACCAGCTCGAATAAGCCAGCATCGAGCATCACGAGGCACACGCCGGCCACCTCACGCCCACCGAGACCCCGCGGGGATGAGCGGTGGAAGTGTTTGTTCCAGCGCACCAAGAGATCATCGTATAGGAACTGTTGCTCTGGATACTCCATGGGACTGTCAGCGTTGGCGGGGCGTATGCCCGTTCTTCACCTTCCGGCAGTGCTTGCCGTTCAACTCTCGCAAGCGTCCGACGGACGTAAGCCCGATTGACTACCTCGCCAGTTCGTTCGACACCTGATTGAAGAACTTGATGCACTGGGCGACTTCGGCGATGTTGTCGGCCGGGTTGGTCTCGTACTCGATGGAGAAAACGCCGCGGAAATCCTGGTGGGCCAGTTCGGCCAGAACGCCGCTGAGATTGGCGACGCCGGTGTCCCAGATCACGTCGCGGGCCTTGGGATCGGCCTTCTCGACGTCCTTGAGGTGCACGGACACAAGCCGGCCCTTGTACTTGCGGATGGCCTCGACGGTGTCGAGTCCTGAGCGGGCCCAGTGGCCGGTGTCGGCGCAAGCCCCGATCCACTTGCTGCGGCCTTCCATCATCGCAAGCACGCTGTCGGGGTCCCAGTTCCGGTAGTCGGGCTTGTTGACGTCTTTCCAATGGTTGTGGATGGTGACGTGGATCTTGTACTCGCCGGCCAGCCTATCCACCAAGGCCAGGTCCTTGGGGTCCGGCTCGCAGACAATGTACTCAATACCCATGTCCTTGCAGAACTCGAAGGTGCGCCGGCTGGCAGCCTCATCCTTGCCGATCGCCTGGACGTAGCAGCCGACGACCTTGACGCCCGCCTCGTTGAGCTTGTTCTTGACCGCATGGCGAGCCTCGGGGGAGGCGGTCTCGTCAAACTTGGCCTCGCCGCACGGCCCGCCGATCTTGTGCCACGAGAACTCCTCGAGATACCGGAGGCCCAGTGCGCTGGTCTTGTCGATGGCCTCGAAGACCGTGAATTCGCGGAAGGTATAGCTCATCATCGCCAGCCGCCAGTGGGGCATTCTCTTGTCACCCTTGGCTCCGCCCATTGTGAGTCCCGAGCACCCGACTGTCCCCGCCACCGCAACCAGCAACGCTGTTCCGATCAGATACTTTGTCATCGATTGATCCTCCACATCGAAGACTTGATCCCTGGTTCGCAAATCCGCTCGCAGCGAAAGCCTTCCGCCGTATCCCCGCAGACCCGGGCGACCCCGCAAGCCTGAAGCAGTGAGGATACATGAAGACAGGTTGCCCTTCCAGGTTGTCGGGGTGCCGCCTTTTTCTGATCGTGCGGCGTGCGGCCTGGCGCCTCACGATCCAACGCTACAAACGCCGATGCTCGCGCAGGAGCTGAATCAGCCTGGCCAACTCGGGCGGGGGGGGCGCCTCCAGCTCCATTTGAGCTTCGG
>CAZTQK010000182.1:5097-11729 GCA_964615635.1 uncultured Planctomycetales bacterium | reverse complement strand
AGCTGACCATATTCAAGCGGGTTGTCGCGATGCCCGTCGAACACTGCTGAGACAACACTGAACTCCGGCTTGAAATCGCCGACGGCCGGCAGAATGATCTCTTCGAACGCTAGCTGATATTCGTCGTCACTGCTGCCGGCCTGCATGGGAACGTTGAGCGTGGTACCGATGGCATCCCCCTGCCCGTTCTCCCACTCGAAGCCCGATCCCGGGTAAAGGGTGTTCGGATCCTGGTGGATGCTGCAGAAGAACACGTTCGGGTCTCGCTCGAATTGGTGCTGTGTTCCGTTGCCATGGTGAACGTCGAAATCGACGATGGCCACGCGAGCCAGGCCGTGGTGCGACCGCAGGTACTCCGCGGCAATCGCGATGTTGTTCAGGTAGCAAAAGCCCATCGCCCGCCGGCGCTCAGCATGGTGACCGGGCGGCCGCACTGCACAGAAGGCGTTGTAAATGCGACCCTCCATGGCCGCATCGACGGCCTGAAGCAGTCCTCCGATGGCTGTCAATGCAACCTCATAGCTTTCGTCGCACACGGGACACTCGGGTGTGTCGATGAAACCGGCCCGCAACTCGCAGGCATTCCGGAACCGGGACACGTACTCCGGAGGGTGAACGGGGTTAATCACGGAGGGGTCGGCTGGCTTCGGGTCGATGAGCAGGGCTGCATCCGCCAGGCCGCTCTGATGCATCCGCAGGCGAATAGCCCTTGCCCTCGCGGGCATCTCAGGGTGGTGCGGGCCCGTGTCGTGATGCTCATAGCGTTCAGAGAGTACCAAGCCGGTATGAGCCATGAGCCCGCCCGTGCTCCAAATATCATCGCGACAGAACATCAACCGTGACTTGTCAATCAGCCCAGGACATCGGGCTGTTTGATGCACCACCTCGAAGACAAGTCTTCGCATCATCTGAACAAAACAAGCCGGAAAAGTCAAAACATCGTGACCGCCCAGGGATCGCCCAAAGGAGCACTTGTCAGGGCGCTCTTTCAGAGCAGCGACCCTGGTTCGTCGTGGCGACCGTACCTCTCCGGCGTAGCCTGCCGGCGAAGCCGGAAGGGAGCGCCCCCCTGTGACGCGGCCACTTTGTGCCTTCGCTCCCCGCTCACGCTCAGGGTTCTGAAGAAGCCGCCCAGGGTTTGATGGCCCCGGGCAGGCAGCCGCCGGCAGGTTGATCTTGTCGTTCAGGGTCGATAGGGTATTCCCACGGCTTGACCGTCATGGACGGAGATCCAGGACGGCCTGTATTGCGTCATCTCGCTGGGTAGTCAGAGCCCGATGGACGGGCCGGTCGGGTGCGACCACGTATCTATGCCGAGGAGGTAATGTGATGGCAGATAAGAAAGCGGATCTGGCAGGACCAGGCATCAGTACCTATGAGCAGGTGGACAAGATCCTTCCCCATAATTATGAGGCGCTGCTGGGTCCGAAGGACAGGATGAAGGCACTATTCAGGATAAAGCAGTTTATTGAAGAAAACCTGTGCAAGGAGCTCGACCTTTTTATGGTTCAGGTTCCGCTCATCGTCACCAAAGACAGCGGGGTCAATGACTACCTTGACCGGGATGGTTCGCGCACGCCCGTTGAGTTTCCTTGCGGGCTCGGTCTTGAGAAGAGAATCGAGACTCAGGTGGTCCAGGCGGCCACAAAATGGAAACGGATGGCCCTGAAGCAGTTTGGCTGCCACGTGGGTGAAGGGATTTGTACAGATATGAGGGCCGTCCGAAAGGACTACTTCCTGGACCATGATCATAGCGCCTATGTCGATCAGTGGGATTGGGAACGGGTCGTCACGGCAGACATGCGTAATCTTGACTTTCTGCGGAACGTCGTGGAGAGAATCTGGTCGGTCATCTACGAGGCCGGCCAGATGGCCAAGAAAGACTTCCCCGGACTTAATACCGACAAGTATCCGGATATTCCAAGGGAGTTAAAATTCTTTCACGCAGAGGAAATCCTGGATCTCTATCCGGACCTCACCCGCAAAGAGCGGGAGACCACCATGGTCAAGGAAGTACATCCGGCGATCTTCATCATCGGCATCGGTTACGTTCTGGAAGACGGGTATCCACATGAGATGCGGGCGGCGGATTATGATGACTGGATCACGCCAACGATTAAGAAGAACGGCCGGCAGTTGCACGGGCTCAACGGAGATATTCTGGTCTGGAACCCGGTCACGAAACGTCGTCACGAGCTGACGTCCATGGGTATCCGGGTGACCAAGGAGACCATGGTGCAGCAGCTCAAAGAGACCGGGCAGGAACATCTTCTTCAACTGCCCTACCACCAGGCGATCCTCCACGAGGAAATACCGTTGAGTATCGGCGGCGGCATCGGTCAGTCACGTACGTTCATGTATCTGTTGAGGACAGCGCACATCGGCGAGGTGAGCACCACGGTGTGGCCTGATATCCTCAAGGCGATTTGCAAAAGGAAGAATATCCACGTGCTGGAGTAGGCTGTGATTGACGTTCATAAGAACGTCTTTGCTGCCTTTTTTCATTCCAAAGACGTTGTGAGAGGTATACCATTGCTGGAGGCTCTGGTGGTACGTGTCTGCCAGTCTCACGACGGACAAGTCTAACCAGACTGCGGGAGCCTCCGAGGTGTTCTTGGGGGCGCCCCTTTCAGGCGGGCCTGCGCTGGTCCCAGTCTGCCGCCGCCGCAGGAATTCGTTGCTCAAGCTGGGAGTGAGCTGAAGGCGCGCAGGTAAGTACCTGTAGCTGAAAGGACTTAAGACGACGGACCGTAGCCAACAGGGTCTTGACATCGGTGCATCAGCCCTTTATCGTGCAGGAAGTAGCTATGCGGGCGTAATTCAGTGGTAGAATGCCAGCTTCCCAAGCTGGACGTCGTCGGTTCGAATCCGATCGCCCGCTGTGGATATAAAGGCTTAGCCGAACGCGACTTACGCGTACCTGCCGGCGTCAGGCAGTGCGGCTGCAATGCTCCCGGAAAGTGGTAAAATACCACTTTCCGGCGAGAAGGAGCAGTCGCATGGCCATCCAATCCTCTTCGCGCATCCCGAAGTACCGTCTCCACAAACCGTCCGGTTTGGCCGTCGCCCGGCTCAACGGACAGGACACCTACCTTGGCCCCCACGGCTCAGATGAGAGCCAGCAGAAGTACGCCCGGCTCATCAAGGAGTGGCTGGCGAACCACCGGCTGCTGGCGCCCGCCGAAGAGCCGGACGGCCCACCCGGCGATCTGACCATCCACGAACTCATCGACGTTTACCTGAAATTCGCCAAGGGCTACTACGTCAAGAACGGTCGGCCCACCGGCGAGTTGCACAACCTCAAGGATGCCCTGAAGCCGCTCGCCCAGTTGTATGGCGATTCCGCCGTCGCGACGTTCGGCCCCCGCGCGCTCAAGGCCGTCCGCCAGGCCATGATCGACGCCGACCTGTGTCGCAGGTCGATCAACAGCCGCGTCAATCGGATTCGCCGCATGTTCCGCTGGGGTGTCGAGAATCAGATGGTCCTGCCGCTGTTACTCGAAGGACTTCGGGCGGTTGCGCCGCTTCGGCCGGGGCGTACCAACGCTCGTGAGACCAAGCCCGTCGAACCGGTGCCCGGCCACCTGGTGGACGGTGTCCTGCGAGTCGCTCCCCGGCAGATCGCCGCCATGCTCCAGCTTCAACTGCTTACCGGCATGAGGCCCGGCGAGGTGACCATCATGCGAATGGCCGACATCGACATGAACGGCCGTGCGTGGGCCTATACGCCACAGAGCCACAAGACCGAGCACCACGGCCGAGTCCGCGTGATCTACCTGGGACCCAAGGCCCAGCAGGAGCTTCAGCCGTTCATCAAACCGAACCTGACCGCCTACCTGTTCGATCCGAGCGAGGTCGTCGCCGAGTATCGTCAGCGTATCCGCGAGGAAGCGAAGATTTGCCGGCCGGAGCACAAGCTGAGCAAGCATCGAACGCGGGCCAGGCGCGGCCCGGGCGACCAGTACACCACCAACACTTACGCCCGGGCAATCGTCAAGGCCTGTGATAAGGCATTTCCGCCGCCCAAGGAGCTGCAGGCCGACGAGTTGACGCCCAAGCAAAGGGCTGCCCTGCGAGCATGGCGAAAGGCCCACCGCTTCTCGCCGAACCAGTTGCGGCACAACGCGGCCACGCAGATCCGCAAGGAGTTCGGCATCGAGGCCGCCCGTACCGTGCTAGGCCACACGTCGTCGGCCGTGACCGAGATCTACGCCGCCATGGACCTGGCCCGAGCCTCGGAGGTGATGCTGCGGATCGGCTGAAAAACAGGCCGGCAAGGCCCGAATCCGGTCATCCGCTCCCTGTGCCATTATCGGACTTGTCGTGTCCCGCCTTCTTCCTGATCCGGAAATGCCTTGGAACTGCGTCCGGCTTCCCGCTAAACTGGTGGCAAGCTGAGCCGTCGCGTGTGCGACACAACCAACCACTCCCGACACACCGTCGGAGAGGGCAAAGTGAGCGTGCCGGGGGATTCCCTGTCCACGCTCGGGAACGACCGGCCGCCGGGTACTGGATGTGTGTTGGCCTGCGGGCCTTGCAGTCCAACAGGGGCAACGCCCCGGAAAGAGGATTCACCATGTTGACCTTACGACGTTCTGTGGCGTTGGCCCTTCTTGGGCTTGGTGTGTTTTCCTCTAACTCTTTTGCAGTCATCATGCACGAAGGGGCAAGGACTGATGCTTCCTGGCAGCAGGAGTACATCGATCTGGCGTGTCAGAGTCAGTTTGATTCGACTGTGGCGCTTTACGGCTATGATGGAACTCGCTGGTGGAACATTGGATCTGGGACGGTAATCTCTGCTAATGGAGATGTTCTTGGTAAGGCTCATGTGGCCTACGGTGCCAATGGAGAGCTCTACCAGAACTATCGTATCCTTACCGGCAGGCATCTCGTGGATGATTATTGGGGCGTTTACAGCACTACCGAGGTCGTTGTTCAGCCTGGGTATCCGGGAAACGACCTAGCGATCTGGAAAGTCGGGGAAGCTCTTTCTGGTATTACGCCGGCGAAGCTTTATACCGGAACGACTCAAAGCCTTTATCGTTCCGTCGTAACGACTGTCGGCTTTGGTCGTTATGGCTTTCCTTCAAGCCCTATGAGTCCACCACCTGAATTGGATGGTGCTCGAAGAGGTGTCCAGAACAAGGTCTACTGGATCGGGTGGCCGAGTTTTGGCTACGGAAACGATCACTTCATTACGTACTTCTCTCCTCCTGGAGACTCCGATTATATGCGCCTTGGTGGTTCTGGTGCCCCTGGTGACTCTGGAGGAGGTACGTGGATCTTCTATGAAGGGGAGTGGTGGCTTGCTGGGGTTAATGAAGCCATTATTGGAAGCTACTACTACGCAGCCACGGTGGTAACAAGCGTCTCCGATCATAGTGAATGGATTAACGCCACCGTCCCAGAGCCTTGCACGCTGATCCTGCTGGGCTTCGGGGCGGTGCTGCTTGGCCGTCGGCGGGCGTGAGGCGGATCGGGCTTGCGGCGAGCAGAGCCGCTCGGGAAGAGGTGCTCGGGAACGACCAGCCGCCGGGTGCTGGATGTGTGTTGGCCTGCGGGCCTTGCAGTCCAACAGGGGCAACGCCCCGGAAAGAGGATTCACCATGTTGACCTTACGACGTTCTGTGGCGTTGGCCCTTCTTGGGCTTGGTGTGTTTTCCTCTAACTCTTTTGCAGTCATCATGCACGAAGGGGCAAGGACTGATGCTTCCTGGCAGCAGGAGTACATCGATCTGGCGTGTCAGAGTCAGTTTGATTCGACTGTGGCGCTTTACGGCTATGATGGAACTCGCTGGTGGAACATTGGATCTGGGACGGTAATCTCTGCTAATGGAGATGTTCTTGGTAAGGCTCATGTGGCCTACGGTGCCAATGGAGAGCTCTACCAGAACTATCGTATCCTTACCGGCAGGCATCTCGTGGATGATTATTGGGGCGTTTACAGCACTACCGAGGTCGTTGTTCAGCCTGGGTATCCGGGAAACGACCTAGCGATCTGGAAAGTCGGGGAAGCTCTTTCTGGTATTACGCCGGCGAAGCTTTATACCGGAACGACTCAAAGCCTTTATCGTTCCGTCGTAACGACTGTCGGCTTTGGTCGTTATGGCTTTCCTTCAAGCCCTATGAGTCCACCACCTGAATTGGATGGTGCTCGAAGAGGTGTCCAGAACAAGGTCTACTGGATCGGGTGGCCGAGTTTTGGCTACGGAAACGATCACTTCATTACGTACTTCTCTCCTCCTGGAGACTCCGATTATATGCGCCTTGGTGGTTCTGGTGCCCCTGGTGACTCTGGAGGAGGTACGTGGATCTTCTATGAAGGGGAGTGGTGGCTTGCTGGGGTTAATGAAGCCATTATTGGAAGCTACTACTACGCAGCCACGGTGGTAACAAGCGTCTCCGATCATAGTGAATGGATTAACGCCACCGTCCCAGAGCCTTGCACGCTGATCCTGCTGGGCTTCGGGGCGGTGCTGCTTGGCCGTCGGCGGGCGTGAGGCGGATCGGGCTTGCGGCGAGGAGCGGGCTTGCGGCGAGCAGAGCCGCTCGGGAAGAGGTGCTCGGGAACGACCGCCCGCCGGGTGCTGGATGTGTGTTGGCCTGCGGGCCTTGCAGTCCAACAGGGGCAA
>CAZTQK010000182.1:0-4997 GCA_964615635.1 uncultured Planctomycetales bacterium | reverse complement strand
GTTGGCCTGCGGGCCTTGCAGTCCAACAGGGGCAACGCCCCGGAAAGAGGATTCACCATGTTGACCTCACGGAGTTGTCTGGCGTTGGGCCTCGTTCTGGGGCTTTTCGTTGGTTCGGCGGAAGCGGTCGTTCGGCACAACGACGGGAACGATCAGGACTACATCGCGTACGGGAACCAGTTCAGCAGTACCCTGATAACAGGGTGGCTGGATTGGTCGGAGAATACGAGCGCATATCGCGCGTCTTCAGTTGTTATCGATGATGGACACTGGGTTGTCACTGCTGCCCACAACTTCTTTAACAGCAGTGGGCAGCCCCTTTACGAAGGTGCCTTTATCGGTACGGGGTCTGATGGATATACCGATCCAGGGGACTGGTATATCGCAGACCAATGGTTCTGCCATCCAGGGTACACAGAGCCAGCATATAGCGCCGACATCGCTCTGCTGTACTTCGAGCAACCAATTCTTGGGGTGGAGTATGCTCAGCGGTATCGGGGGACTTTGTCGGTGGGAGATCTGACCAGTATCGTAGGTTTCGGCCGACCGGGAACACCTGCAACGGGGTATCTCCCAACAGATTGGAAGCGGAGAGGATGCGAGAATAACATTCAGTATGTCGGAGGTGTGCCAACATTTCCAGAATATGCAATGTTTTCTGACTTCTTCCCTGCAGGGGACTCTCGTTACAACCCGGTTGGAGGACTAGGTGCTCCCGGTGACTCTGGTGGTGGGTGGTACGATGAGGATGGTCTCCTAATCGGGATCTCAAGCGCTGTAACGGGGTATGGCTACTACCACTCGACCATAGGCATGGATATCACCCACTTCAACGCGTGGATCGATGAGGTACAAGCCAGCATCCCCGAGCCTGGAACGCTGATCCTGCTGGGCTTCGGGGCGGTGCTGCTTGGCCGTCGGCGGGCGTGAGGCGGATCGGGCTTGCGGCGGATGGCCGGGGTCATTCATGCGGCCTCGAAACGCGGCGGGGTTTCACCGTAGTCGAGCCGCCTGAGCTTGAGCCGGGCGGTATCTTCCTGGGCGTTGCTGATGTGGTGCCAGAGGCCGCGGCGGACCATGGCGGCGAAGAATCCGCAGGGATTTCGCGTGCCTAACGCCAGTGCTCGCTCGGCAGCGGCGAACCAGCGTAGACGTTCGGCCTGGGTTTGCCGGACGACGCCGGCGGCGACGGCTTCCCAGAACAGCCGATCCAGGCGCTGCGGCTGCTTCAGGTCCGCCAGGGCGATGCTTCGCAGCCGTGGCGGGGCCTGCCTTCCTTGGCCCGTCGGGACACCACCGGCTCGGCCGTTCCTGAGTTCGTGGTTTTCAGATCTCGCAGAGAGTTCCCGGTTTCGTGTAGGGGGTGGCGATTTGGCTGTGGAAAGCTCGCGAGGCGGGGGCGATTGCCGGGCTGGCGTGTCATGGCGACACGCGGGGAACGTATGGTCCAGGGCGACCACGACGGCCAGGCCCCAGCGGTTCAGGGCGGTCTGTGACGAGGCCACGACCGCCAGCCAGCCGGCGTCGATGAGCTGCTTGCGGGCGGCCTTGACGTTGCGGGCATCGACGCCGAAGACGTCGGCGATCCAGGACGCCTTGCAGCGTCCGCCGGTCAGCGGTGCCCGATTTCGGTAGTACACGCACCGCAGCAGGTGCCCGAGGACCGTCGCAATCAGCACCTTGCGGCGTTGGCCAGCCAAGTACCTGATAACCCTGCGGGGAACGGGGATCTTCCGCCGCCAGTTCTGCACACTGTCCCGCATGTCGAGATAATCGTCGTTGGTGCCGCCGACGCCGTCATCGCCCGGCGATACCGGCTCCAGGCGGATATCGTCGCCGAGCCAGCGGAGCAGCCCGACGTCTTGCAGCCGCCGGATGGCCGCCCGATGGCGAGCCACGTCGTCCGAGCCGGTCAGCGGCAGCAGTTCCTCGACGCGGTAACAGGCGGTGAGCTTTCGGTTCATGCGGCATCGCCGGGCCACAAGCTCATGGCAGGCAAGCCAAACGCGAAAGGCAAAGAGGTCAATGGCTCCGGTGCGTTGTGCCCACCAGGCCTTCAGCAGGTGCTCGGCCTTGAGGAAGACATATCCGCCGGCGGGTTTTTCGACGCGCACCCGCCAGGTGCTTTCGGGGTTGTGTTCAGGCCTCATGTTCGGATTCTTCAAGAAGACCGCGCACTTGACGGACGCGCGGCGTATCCTTCGATGACGGGACGCGGAGCATTCGGCGTGACACGTACGGGAAGTGCAAACCAGTGATTGACAAACCCCGCAGGTTGGGCTACGAAGAAGGTGAAGGGGTTCTTCCCAGCCGCCATGCCGGACATCTATCGCGACCCGCCTGACTGTGCCTCCGCCACGAGGCTGTTGTCAGAGCGGGCTCAACCTGTCATCGAATAAACGTCTCATTCAGATGCCTCGGCCGCGCCTGTCGTCGCGAGCCGAGGCCATGACCTCACGCTATACCTTCTCGCGGGATTTGCCAAGCCCTGAATGGGCCGGGCAGCCCAAGGCCTGCTCGCCATCGGCTCGCGGCGTGGGATAAGTGTGAGTCGCTCCCAAGTGGCCGAAACCTTTGTGTCCGCGACAAGCCGTCGCGCGGTCGCCCCGCCCTTCGTCACGGCTCCCGTGGCCCCGTGTACGCCCGCTGGAACAGGCCGAAGTCGGACTGGTCCACGTCGCCGTCGTTCTCCAGGTCGGCGAACTCGCATTCAGGAGCAACCAGTACCGCCGGACCGAAAGCGCACGGTACCCAGATGGCGAAGTCATCCAGGTCGACGTCGCAGTCTTCGTCGAAATCGCAGAAGCCGAACGAGAGGCTGAGTGCGGCCGATTCGCTGGTCGCGATGTGGCAGACGTTGGACACAAGGCAGTCATAGGCTCCGACATCCTCAGCCGTCACGCTGCGTATAGCCAGCACGGGCGAGTTGGCTCCCTCGATGGTGGAGCCGGTGCCGGTTGGCCCATCGGCCAGGTCAATCCCGTCTTTTCGCCAGGTGTAGCTCAACGGTCCGGTGCCGCCGGCGGTGACTTCAAACGATGCATCCAACCCGCACGATGTCGCGACCGGCTCAGGTGGGCTGCCGATGAAAGCCACCGTGTCGCCCGCGGAGTGGGTCATCGTCAGCTTCATGTAATCCACGCCGCTGTCGTCACTGACGATCACATCAATAAAGCGCTGGTCTGACTGGAGGTTCTCGACAGCCTGAAGGACCGTACCGCCCGAATTGGAGTTCAACTTGCTGAGCCGGACTTCAATGTCGGCTTCCTCCCCATTGTCCCACTGCGGCGGCGGCTCGCCCTGAGGGGGCGGATCGAGATAAACCTCCAGCAACTCCGACCAGCACTGGTTGAGCCCTGACGTCGTCGCAAATGCCAGGCGTAGCCGGTCGCTCTGAGTGAAACCGGTCCCTGCCCGAGCGCGAAGCTCAAGAATGCCCTCAACCAGGTGGCCGGGAGGCAAGCCGGCGAACGTGTGGGCGGCATGCACCTGTTCCGGTATGGAACCGGAGCCGGGCACTTCGTCGAAATCAATGGTCGGGTGCTCGAATGCCGCGACAAGGGCGTCGCTGGGATCAGCGGCATCGGGTGGCGGCGCGAAGTTGTCGTCCACGCCGGCCGTCTGCGAGACGGAACTGCACGAGCAGTAGACTTCGAGCGTCGCGGGAATGCTGGCGACCTCGCCCTCATCCCCGGTTACAACGCACAGATACTGCCCGGCGTCGTCGGCCGAGACGCCACTGATCTGGAGTTTGTCCGCGGTAGCCCCGCTGATGCTTGAACCGCCGGATGTCGGACCATTCACCAGCGGCACGCCGGAGTGGTACCACTGATAGGTGGAGGACGGCGGCAGGCTGCCGATCGAGACCGTCATCTCCGTAGACATGCCGGGACACAAGAACCGATGGTCCAGCGTGATATGCGGCACGTCGGCTACCACAATGGAGACCTCCCGGGACCAGGCTGATCTGACCGTGAAGGGATCCCAACGTACCTCAACAGAGACTTCACGTGACCAAGCTGATCTCACCGTGAAAGGATCCCAGCCTACTGCGGCGGACACCTCTCGTGACCAAACGCTATCAACCTGAAAGTCATCCGCCTGGGCAGCAATCGGTGAGCCCCACAACAACATGAGTGCCACCAGCCAGCAGGCCAGGTATGCGCATCTTATAGTTGCCATGTCTTCAACCTCCCCGTGTCACGTCAAGGAGCCACTGCTGCCGCCTGGAGGGCGCTGAAGCCGTCGTTCAAGCTCAGTTGTGCCGTCCACACCGACGCGGTTGCATCACCAGATTGGAAGGTTGCATTCACGACCGAATCCGCACCGCTCGTCGGCACCAGACGCACGGAGACCGTCCAGTCCAGAGGAACAAACTGTGCAGCGATGGTTACGGTGAGGTTTTGGGCCTGATCAGGCGTGATCCGTACGTCAGGTTCTTCGATCATGTCTGCCAAAGGATAGTTGGAGACGGAAGCAGGTCCGACACTGATGATTTTGACGGCAGGTGTTGCATTTTCCGGCCATATAACTGGGGGGCCCGCGAGCGTTGCCACGGAGGCCTGTGGAACGCCGGGATCGGTAAGGGCCATCTGGCTCAGATATTCGACTCGGATTCGGCCATAACCGCCAACCTGTTGCGTCGATACACCGCCGACAGCTCGGAGATGCCCAGCTCCAGCGAGAGTATCGGCAATCAATCGAATGCCGCCCCCGGATCCGCCGGACCCGGTGTCACCACAGCTACCCGATGCCTCACCACCATTTGCCTTGACGGTACCGCCCAGATGGATTGTGGTCTTCGCGGCGATGAGAATAGCCCCACCACCGCTTCCTCCCCCAGCCCACCAGTAGCACCCGACAGAATCGGTTTGCGTAACTGCGCCTCCGGACACTCCGACAAGGGGGACGAGAGCCGCATTGCCGTAGGTTGGTCCCGAGTTCCCTTGCCCCCGGGTGCCGAACCACACCAGCCCCCCCCTCCCACCCGCCCGGGT
>CAZTQK010000181.1:0-11739 GCA_964615635.1 uncultured Planctomycetales bacterium | reverse complement strand
ACCACGACCTTTGCTCCGAGTCGCTGTCCGAGTGCATCAGCCAACCGGCGTCCCTCCGACAGGTTGGCCACCACGATGCCGACCTTGGCGTGTTCACCTTCACGGATGGCAGTCTCGATGTCGCCGATCGATGCGGAGTCGGCCCCCGCAAAGGTGGCCACCACGTTCAGCCCCAGCCAACGACAGAAGGCTTCCTGGTGCGGGCTGCACACGACGGCCTTTCCCTCCAGAGCGGCCTGCCGCATCTGCCGACGACACCACTGCTCATGCTCGCCCATGCGTGACTCAATCTCCGCGATTCGCTGTCGGGCGACTTCGGCCGACAGGATACCCGCGTTCACGAGCGGCTCAGCCACTTGGAGGCAGGTTGCCAGGTAGCTCGACGGTTCGCACAAGCCGCCTGCCAGGCGAATGGATGCGATCTGCAGGCCGTCGCGGGAAAGCGGCCTCAGTTTGTCATCCAGGGACTGCTGAAAATCAAAGCGCACAAGCACGCGACAGGCCCGCAGCGCCGAGACCTGGCTCGGTCGAATATCGAAATGGCCCGGACACATACCCGGCTCGGCCAATCGCAACGGCTGGGAGCCCTCGCCAACCAGATCGATCAATGCCGCTTCGAGATAGGAGTTGCTGGCCGCCACATGGGCGAGCGGGTTGGGCGGCAGCGTGCCGGCCGGGGTGGCCGATAGTTCGCAGCCAAGGGCCATTATGACGGCGCATGACAGATGGAGAAGCACGAGTGTCCGGATGGCTGATCGGCGATTCATCGTGTCGTGGTACCCGTTTGGCCGGCTGAGGCACAGCCAACCCAGACAAACTCCCTCTCGCGCATGGATGTAATGCGAAACAGATTCGCCACATCCTCACGAGCCAGCTCCCTAGAGGTCTCTTCCATGCGCTCAGGTTTGAGGTTCTCCATCCAGCCGTGAAGAGCACACGTGGCGGTGTAGCTGAGCCCTTCGGCAGGTCGATTACTCTCGGGCAATCTGACGACATGAACCACGGGCCAGCCATCGGCGAGGACTTCATGCGATTCCCTCAACCAGAGGTTCCGTTTGCCCATCGTCGCCCCGCAACCTGCCTGCAACCCGTCGAGGAAGCAGGTGAACGGCGTCCGATGCTTGTCGGCCGGCAACCAACAAGTCACGTTGATTTTCCACTGTCCAGGGGTCTCCAGTTTGCCGATGGCATCGTGTCCGACCATCGCCCCGGCGATCAGCCAAGGCCCCAGGTGCCCGTGAAACAAGGCTGCTCGCACAACCCAATCCGGATCTTCCACGCACTTGCTCGTGTAGAAATTCACGCGTCCTCCGATCTCGCCAATCAAGCAGATGCCTGAAAGGCATCTTTCACATTATCTCAGTCTCCGTCTCGACGACCATCCTTGTCATTCGCCCTTGTCATCCGCCGGGGACAAAACGGCAGGTCACGGACTCATGTGAGTCACACCTTTGCGGGCTCTGAAGTGGGTAATGAGCCCGGTCGGACGGCCATCGTTGAGCAACCAGCAGGACTTGGGCAGTGGGAGCTTCGCTTCGTCAATCGTGCCATCTTCCCAGCGTGGGAATTTCGGCGACTGCGGGTCCGGGCCGACGCTCCAGACCGCATAGGTCACGGGGCTCTTCGGTTCGCCGTTGCGATCGGCATAGTAGTCCCCGTCGCGGCTTTCGCAATTGGGTACGTCGTCGGGCACCCAGATCTGCGCACGCGGTCGCCACGTGCTGTCCGGAAAATCCATGAGAACCCCGTTCTGCCAAACCGGTCCGGGAGCCCGATAGCGATACGTCTGACCCGGGTTGAACGGGTCCTCCAGATACGCTCGCTTGAGCTTGTCCGGGCTTTTCGGCAGGTATTTCTTTGTCGCCAGCTCGAAGGGCAGTTGATACAGGATGTCTGTCCCGCAGGATTGCCGCGTCGGCGGCAGGCGGTCTTTATGTTCCAATGCATACGCGTCCAGGGCCACGGTGACCTGCCGCAAGTCGGAATGCACGATCACGATCCGCGATCGAAGCTTCGCTCTGGACAGAGCCGGGAGCAGCATGGCCGCCAGCAGAGCCAGGATCGCGACCACCACAAGGACCTCGATCAGACTGAAGCCTCCGACGACCACGTTCCGCACGCGGCCGGTGGCGTCGCGAGGCCCAGTCGATCGTGTCCCCTGCTTGCTGTGCATCATCCGGAACACCTCAACGATCACAGGTCGGGTCCGGCAGTCCATCGCTGCCGGAAAAACACCGCTGAAGCACGCCGAAGTCGCTCTGATCCACGTCGCTGTCGCCATCGAAGTCGGCATTCAGGCAGGACGGATCGGTCTGCTCGATTCCCGGCGCCGAGGCACTGGCCTCAAAGTGATCGAGGTCGGCCTCATCCACGTCGCCATCCCGATCAAAATCGGGTCTGACGTATCGGTAGAGCACAAACTGGTCGCCATCGTAGTCCATCACCCACAGCCGATAGCCGCCCTTCCATCCGTCGGTGGAGATCTTGTCTTCCTGGTCGAAGATGCCCACGATATCAAAGGATCCGGTTGGTGACGGGTACTCAGTGAAACCGCTGCCGAACCCAAGCAATACCGGCAGCGTCCGCCCCTCGCCGTCGGTGATGGTCATCGATTGATTGGGGCCCCAGGTGCCGGCGGCGAATTGCACGCTCTCGAACCGTACGAAGTCGCCTTGGTAATGCTCGGCGCCCGTCGCGCGCGACTGATCGAAGATGAACTCATCAACCGAGTCTTTTACATCCGCGAGCGTGATCGTCTGCGGTGCAGGCAGCGTGTAGTTTGGCTGCAGGAGAACCACGTCGAAATCCGCCAGCGTCGTCTTCTGGTGTTGCTCATTGATGTTGGTCTTGCCGCGGAAGAACAGACCCGGGGCCCGGGCACGCACTTCAACCAGGTCGCCCGATCGGAAGGCCCGACCGGTGATCGGGTCATGGTTGAGGCGATTCAGCTCGGCGAGCCACTCCGCATCCGTATAGCTGCCGGCCGGATGATTCCCGACGTTCTTGCCGATGTTCTGACCCATGTACAAAGCAGTGCCGCCGAAATCGCCCCCGTCGATGGTCTGAATGAACTGCTGCCACTGACCGCCCATGTAAGGATCGAAACCGGGTGTGGGATTCAACATGTCGGAGGGACGATTCAGGATTACGCCTTTCATCTTGATGGGTGAGGTGGTGGGAAAGGTACCTTGCCCATTAGCGTCGACGGCCTGGTAATCCTGGTGGGGCGTGTAAACCATCGATGCCCAGTCCGGCTCCTGTGCGGTTGTCGCAGTCGCCCACGCACAGACCAATGCTACAATCGCAAGCCATCGCGCAATTCGGGAGTCCATCTGTCGTCTCCTTGTTCCTTCCGCTCCAGGCTGCCGGAATCAACCCGAGACCGGGGCCTGTAGTATTACGAATTACCAAACGATAATACGTATGCGCATGGCCGTCAAGATAATCGGCTCTTTGGCAAAGAAAAACAACATTTGAACCGCATGCCAGCCCAGAGATCCGCCAAGAGCTCAACTGCCCGCTTCCTGCATTGTGCACAAAGCCCGTCCAAACACCGTCGCGCGTACGCCTGGTTCTCCCATCGGAGCAGATTGATGGGCTCCATTGTCGCAGTATAAAACTTTATTGGAAAAGACTTTATGTTTTCTATAGCGTCAAGAACGAGGGTGCCTTGCATATTGCGGGAGTCTGATTACGATGTAATACGACTATGCAGTGGCGTCGATACTGGGTATCCGGTCTTCTCCTGGCCAGTCTGGTCGTGACCTCAAGCGGTTTGGCCCTGTGGGTCCATCACCGTATCGAGGAAGGACATAACCACAACAGGGCCATCTGCCCATTGTGTCAGGAGTCTATCCTGACGTCAGCGGTCATTCTACCGGCAGTCTCGGTTTCCCCCCCGCTCGCCGATCCGCTCGAGAGACGAGCGGTCTTGACCGACCAAGAGGTGGTCGCAGCGACTCATATTGGACCCCGCCTACCGCGCGGCCCGCCTTGTTCCATCTCCGATCCGCTGTCGTTCTGACAACACCTCCAAGCCGTTCTGCGACCACCGGCCCAGCGTGCTGAATGGTTCGAAGAACGGCGATCCCGAAGCGCATCGCTCTGTCGTCCCACATGGGGCAAAGAGCCGTGTATGGCTTATAGGACAAATAGAGCTGAGCATTGTGTCAGGGCCGTTACCCGCGCGCCGCACAAGGCTGCTGCGTGAACAGGATGGAGCCCTGCTTGGAGAGGATAAACGAAACATGAAGTCTGCGCTCGTGACAGCAACTCTTGCCGCCGCGCTGTTGACCTTCTCGACACCCGTTTGGGCCGACTGTCCGCTTGCCCATACGCACATCGGCGTGAATCCCACCATGCGACCCGACTGGAGCGCGCCGGGCAATCGGGATCTGGATACCGATCCGACGGACAACAGCAAGCTCTGGTTCTTCTCGATTCCGCCGGTTCATCCTGCCGGGACGCCTGGGTGGCCTGACTGGTCGAACGCCGATGGCTCCACATTCCTGCTGGCGATTCCCGAGCAGGCACCCGGAGGGATGCCGGTCATTCATCCTTCCGATCCCAGCAAGCAGCTTTACACCTGTCACTTCATGTATAGCAAGGCCAACGGATACGGCGATCCGCTGGGCTACCAGCACCTGGACGGCTGGCACTCGGCGCACGGCCCGGGCGGCATGTGGAGTCTGGAGAGCGTCGATGGGCAGACGGTCCCCGGCTGGGACCTGCACCTGAAGCGCGAAGGCACCAGCCTCGCCGAGCAGGACTTCTTCATGGAGATGCCCGGCGGAATGTCTGTGCTGACCACGAACGGTTCAACTCACCAACTGCCGAAGGAGTGGCTGGCCGACGAGAATGCGTGGGGCCTGCACGAACACATGAGCTTCTATTTCTGGCTGGCGGCGGACGGCAGCGACATCGGAAGCGAAGTGTCGGCCACGTTCAGCGTCTACGATGCCGGCGGGTTGTACACCGCATCCGATCCGTTCACGCTCAGCTTCGCGGTCGTGCCGGAACCGGCGAGCCTGGGAATGCTTTTGATCGCTGGGCTGTTTGCGGCAGGTCGGCGTCGCCGGTAGGCAGTCCTGACAATCCGGGCAAGCTTGCCGGGCATGTGAGGCAGGCCTGTCCGGGTGTCGCATGGGACCTGCGCCGGGGCACTTTGGAGATCAATCATGTGCTCTCAAAGAGCGTTCACGTTGATCGAAGTATTGGTGGTCGTGGCGATCATAGCGTTGCTTGTGGCCATTTTGCTTCCATCTTTGTCGGCAGCCCGCGCCCAGGCTCGCGCCGTGGTCTGCATGAACAACGTTAAGCAGATCGGTCTGGCCGCTCAGATGTACGCGATGGAGTTCAAGGACACGTTTCCTTCCAGCGCACATGGCGGCGGACCCAATCCCAAGACCTGGTGGTTGCACATCCTGACCCGGTATTCCAAGGCACCCTTGCTGTTTCAATGCCCGGACGACGAGGCGGAGAGCTTCCTGGACTGGAGCAAGCCCCTGCCGCCGAGCAGCGAATTGAGCAAGTATCGGTGGGCCAGCTACGCAGTGAATTATCTCTTCGTGACGCATACGGACGCTGACAACAACCCGGTCGCCGCCTACAGCGAGAGAATCTCGCGCGTTCGCAGGCCCGGTTATGTCGTGCTTGTCGGCGAATCAGAAGACAGCCTGCTCGGGGTCGATCACATCCACCCCGAACGATTCGAATGGACCGGCGGGCCCGAAGGCCAGATCGCCACGAAACGACATCAGGGCAAGGCGCATTACTTGTTTGTCGACGCACATGTCGCCAGATTGCGGATCGGGGAGACCTGGAAAGAGGGTGAGCGAAATTGGTGGGATCCCAAGTACGCACCCGCCTGGCACGAGGCGGCCGGACCACCGCCGCCACCGCCACCATAGGCAAGGAAAGCTCGTGCAGAGGAATCAGCGGCCAACGGGACAACAAAGGTAAGGAGAACAACTCATGTGCTTCAGATTGATCATCACCGCCGTGCTCGTCGCCGGCGTCCGGCAGTACGCGTTCGGCCAGCACGGCTGTTCGCTGGATCACTTTGCCATTGGACAGGACGGCGGTGCGGGCTCACACACGGGTGGGCTCATCGCGGATGTCAGCGAACTCTACGGGATCACCGTTCGCAAACCGTACGCCAGCCACTACCCGCTCAACTACAGCGCCTCCAAGCAGGCGTACATCAACGGCGAGCCGGGATCGGAGGAGACCGCGAATCCCGATCAGCAGTTTGCCGGTGTGGCCATGACGGACTACGACCTCTGGCTTGAGATCGTCGAGGTCTCGGATAACCTGTGGGTCGGAGCCGGGTCATCCTGGTATACGACGGGTGGACGCATCCGCCTGAGCAGTGTCCCGTACCACCATGTCCACATGAACTACTGGGTGTACGCGTCTGTCTACGACACCAAGGACCTGCATTACGCGATATTCCGGCTGGTGGACGATCTCGCTGACGGGCAGCAGTATCAGCCGTCCGAGGAGTTCTGGGTGGTCTTGAATCGGCCGGTCCCGGGGGATTTCAATGCTGACGGCCACATCGACGGCGACGACCTCGATCAGTTCGAAACCTGCGCCACCGGGCCCGCCGTGCCCTACGATCCGGAGGATCTGCCGGCAGGCTGTACGCAGAGTCCAGACGCGGACGGCATCATTCCTGCCGACCTCGACCGGGACGGCGACGTAGACCAGTCGGATTTCGGGCGGCTCCAGCGTTGCATCAGCGGCCCGGAGGGGCACCCGGACCCGCGCTGCGCGGATTGAGTACGCGTCCTGAACTGCCGGCACCGAGCCGCGGTCGTTGCTCGTCCGCGCTCAATCCTGTCGTGGTTGTCTCTTTCGACGGTGCAGTCTGGAAGAGATCATGGACAAGGCGAAATACACGAGCCTGAGAACCGCGGCAACGGATGGTCTCAATCTGCGGATCGTAATTGCTTTTGCAGGACAGAGCTCCTGGCAGCAGAAGCATCGGATACAACCCTTGAGATCGACGCATGGTTTGCCGGTCTCCATCGCGATCACGTGGGCCGGGCAACTCCTGGCACATAGACTGCAACCGGTGCAGATCGCGTGATCGAAGACGGGACGAGGTTTGGTCCACTGTGCCAGCCAACCCAGCAGCCGTCCCTGCGACCAGGTGATCGTCAGCATTTCGTTGAGCGCGGGCATGTCGAATCGTTTGACGCGAACGTCGTCGACGGACCGGCCCGTGACGGTGACGTCGTCAAGGCTTGCCGGACACAGGCTGCGTTCGATACCGGCCTTGATGACTGGTATCCGCATGGGGTCGGCGCCGAGGATGTGCACGGCGACGTAGTCGAGCGAGAAGGGGTCTTCGCCGGCCAGGATAAGGCCCAGGTGCCGAGGATCTCCGGCAGAAGGACCCGCGCCTTCCATGCCGACCACGGCATCCATCAGATTCAAACCAGGCTTGGCAGCCAGACAGATGTCGATCAGTGCATCGGCGAATGCCTGGTAGTCGGCCATTCGCAGGTGAAAGTCGATCTTGTCCGTGCCCGGGATCGTACCGAACAGGTTCTTCACCGCACCGGTATAGACCATCTGTCCGTGTGTCTTGAGCTTGGGCAGGTTGATCACCAGATCCGCCTCGGCGACAGACCGGATGATGCGCACTCGCTTAAGCAACTTGCCCGAAGGGTTGGTCACTTCCGTGTCTGCCAGGTCGTGGTTGAGGGCCAAACCGGTTTCCCGCGACACTTGCTCCATCCCCGTCTTGGCATAGACGGTTTTAAGATAACTCGACACGAAGGGACCGCCCGGGCTGTCGGCCACGGTCACAATGCCGCCGGCCTCCTGCACGAGTCGGGTGACCGCCGCCACAACGGCCGGGTGGGTCGTGGTCGCTTCAGATGGTGCCCGCGGGGCCAGCAGATTGGGTTTGAGCAGGACGCGCATGCCGGGCCGAACGAACCGGGATATACCGCCCAGATGATCGAGCGACTGCCGAACGGCGGTGTCGACCACATCGGCCTCATAGCTCGCACAACCAACGATAGATACGATGCTCATGACCAAGATTATGTGGGGTTTTGGTCCGCGGTCCAAGCCCGGATCTGGAATCTGTCGATCTCGGACTCGAGACTGGATGGCCAACCGGGGCAGAGCGTGCTCATTGGCAGGGTGGACGACGAACTGCCGCAGTCGCTTTCCAGGCATTTCCATGATAGAATAGAGCGGGATGACCAAGGTCTACCTCGAAACGAGTTTCTTTAGTGCGTGCGAGGACTCAACGATGAGCGAGTCTAGACTTCCGGACAATCGCGAAGACGACTCCCCCGTGGGAGATGTGCGCCGCGTCCGCGAGGAACTGAGCCAGCAATTCGGGAACGATGTACGTCAGTTGGGTGAGTATGCCCGTCACGTCGGCGAACAGGCGGAGCGCGAGTTGGGCTGCACTATCGTGCGCAAGCTGATCGCGCCGTCATCGACCGACCAATAGTCAGAACGGCTCACCGGGACGGTCACCACCTGCAGCTCAAGAGACTCTCCGTGCCAATGGTCAACACGAGCAGGCCGAATGAAATGATCGCCGCCGCGCGACTCATCTGGCCCTTGGCCCGGCCAAGACCGAACTTCGGGCCGAGGCCGTTCCACAACCAGAGCCCCAGCGGAACCGTGACCAGGCCGAACAAAAGCAACTGCCATCGCTGCGAGCCGTGGCGGAGCATGTCTCCCGCGTCGGCGATTCCCTGCACAGAGCCGACGGCAATGTAGACCCCGTTGGCAATCAGGCAGAAACCGGCGAAGAAACGGAACAGATACAGGCCGGGGCTTCGCAGCGCGGCGGCAATCAGGAAAGAGATGAGCGGCAACACGGCCCCGACGATCGGGCCGGCCCATACCACGAAAAGGGGGCGAGCATTGGGCGACACATCCGTGCGTGACAGGGCCAACGGGTGCAAGACCACCTTGGTCACCGTGCCGCCCGTGGCTCTTGCACCGAGCACGTGACCGAGTTCATGAATCGCCTGCATGGCAAGCCATGAGAAGGCAACGAAGCCGGCAATGAGCAGGATTTGATCGAAACGCTTCATTGTTGGTGTTTCCGGCACGATCTGTCGGACCCTTCAGAGTGTCTCATGGGCTTCGAGTGAAAGCTCTAGTGCTGTTTTCGCTTCGTCAGTTGTGCACTGGCGGACAAGCCGCCAGTGGCACCCTTCGGGCAGGCGAAAGTCGCCAACCGAAAGCGACACTAGCGGGCGTGAAGGGAATAGTACACGGGCACACTCTTGTTGTCTCTTTTTCGCGCGCGAGAGAGACCCCGCCGTCCGCTCGGCCCGGAATCCCTTCCGGGCCGACTCCTCTTTTTCGCGCGCGAGAGACCCCGCCCTTTGAAAACGATCTCCTTTGCTCCGTTGTTTGACATGAACCGGGCCACGTCGGTATAAGAGCATTCGCCCGTCGGGTTGTCTCGGGAGTTGGCAGGTGGTCGAAGTCGAACCAACACGGCGTGGACGGTCTGGCCCCGCACGAAGCCGGTCGTTCTGGTTTGTGCCGGCCGTGTTGGTTGTCATGGCGGGCTTGTTGCTGGCGGACCCATGGCAAGCAACCGTACCCATCCCGCCCAGAGTAGACGTCCCCGCGTGGGCCACCGACACGACGCCCGTTCGATATCCCACGCTCAAGCCTGAGACCCTCATCGCAAGCATGACCTACCGTTGCAGCGAATGCCACGATCTCTTTCCTTCACCCCCTGAGACGGATCGACCGTTGACGCAGCATCGCCACATCGTGCTGGAGCACGGCATCAACGCACGTTGTTTCAACTGTCACAACCGTCAGGACCGCAATGCGTTCGCCGACGACCGCGGAGACCCCATTCCCTTCGATCAGCCGCCGCTGCTGTGCGCCAAGTGTCACGGCCCGGTCTATCGCGATTGGACCCACGATGTCCACGGGCGGACCGACGGCTACTGGAATGACTCGCTCGGATCGAGGCGGCGCCTGAAATGTGTCGAGTGTCACGACCCCCACGCTCCGGCTTTCCAGGCGATGCAGCCGGCTCCGGGACCCAACACGTTGCGGATGGGCGATCAAACGCATCATCCTGCGGGCACCGAGAAGACCAAGAACCCGTTGTTGATCTATCGCCAGAGACCGTCAAGCGAGGATGTCGTGCATGAGCGGTCCGAATGACAGGCAGGGCGAATCGCAGGCCGCAGCGCCCGGCACTCCGGGAATGACCCGCCGTGGTTTCATTCGCAAGAGTGCCGTCGCCGCCACCGGCGCGGCGGCAGTGGCGGCCGCGCTTTCGCCTCTGCGGAACATCTCACCGGACCACATACCGACACTCGAACAACTGCTGCAGAAGCATTACAAGGAGATGACGCCCGAGGAAATGAAGACCGTGCTCGAGCGGATCTCTCGCCAGGTTGAGAAACGGTACGCCGTCCACCCGCAGGTGGCCGACGTCAAGCCGATGACGGGCGTGGAATTCGTGTACGCCCTCAATATCAGCCGTTGCATCGGGTGTCGCCGTTGCGTGCATGCCTGCGTCAAAGAGAACAACCAGTCCCGCTCGCCCGAGATCCAGTACATCCGCGTGCTCAAGATGGAAAAGGGCAGCATCGACGTGGAGACCTCGGACCATCACTACGATCCGCCGAGGGTGCCCGAGCACGAGAGTTACTACATGCCGGTGCAGTGTCACCAGTGCGCCAATCCGCCGTGCGTCAAGGTGTGCCCGGTCGAAGCCACCTGGCAGGAACCGGACGGCATCACCGTGATCGACTACGACTGGTGCATCGGGTGCCGGTACTGCGAGGCGGCCTGTCCCTACTGGGCGAGGAGATTCAACTTCGCCGAGCCGGGGCTGACCGCGGAAGACTTGAACCCGAACATGGCTTACCTGTCCAACCGTCCGCGGGCCGTGGGTGTCATGGAGAAATGCACCTACTGTCTGCATCGCACTCGTGTCGGCCGCATGCCGGCCTGCGTCGAGGCCTGCCCAACCGGGTCCCGCAAGTTCGGAAACGTTCTCGACCCCAACAGCGAGATCTCCTACATCCTCAGGCACAAGCGGGTGTTCGTTCTCAAGCAGGAAGTGGGCACGCTCCCGAGGTTCTTCTATTACTTCGACGAGCGAGGAAGCCGATATCACGAGCCGTTGGATCCGGCTGTCTCGGGAGGTGACGCATGAAGCGCTATCTCACCTTCCTCTGGCAGTGCCTGCGGATCAGCTTCGTCGGCGACTGGCGTTACTACGCGTGGATGAGCGTTCTGACGGTGTTCGCCCTGCTGGGGCTTCACGCGTGGTGCAGGCAACTGGTCGGCGGCCTGGCGACCACCGGCATGACCGATCAGGTGTCCTGGGGCGTCTACATCGCGAATTTCACCTACCTGGTGGGCTTAGCCGCCGCGGCCGCCATGCTGGTGATCCCCGTCTACATCTATCGCAACATGCATCTGCACGACGTGGTGATCTTCGGTGAACTCCTGGCCGTGGCGGTCATCATCATGTGTTTGCTGTTCGTCACGGTGGATCTCGGCCGCCCCGACCGCTCGCTGCATCTCATCCAGCGGTTCAACTTCCCCGTTTCCATGTTGACCTGGGACGTGATCGCCCTGAACGGCTACCTGCTGCTGAACCTGCACATCTGCGGTTACCTGATCTACTGTGCCTACTGCGAGCGCAAGCCGTCCCGGGCCTTCTACGTACCGTTTGTTTTCATCGCGGTCCTCTGGGCGGTCAGCATTAAT
>CAZTQK010000180.1:0-11800 GCA_964615635.1 uncultured Planctomycetales bacterium | reverse complement strand
CAGGCCGGCAAGTCATGTAAGCTCACCTCTCCCGCCGCGGCGTCGCGGCCTTCGTCGCCTCGCCGCTTTCCCGGCCGACAACTCGGCTTCGATCTGGCCGACCGTGGGAAGTTTGTCGGCTAGCTTTCTGGGCAGCTTCTCGGTCAGCCGGATCACGTAGCGGGCAACGCCGACGGGACGTTGAAGGTGACGCAGGGCATACTCGGCTATGATCCTGCTGCGCGTCTTGCAGAGAATCAAGCCGATACTGGGGGCGTCGCCGGGCTTGCGCATCCGGTCGTCGACGGCCGAAAGGTAAAAGTTCATCTTGCCCGCGAATTCCGGCTCGAACCGTCGCGTTTTGAGATCAACCACGACGAAGCAGCGCAGTTGGAGGTGATAGAATAGCAGATCGACGTAGAAATCCTCGCCATCGATCTCGAAATGCATCTGGCGACCCACGAAAGCGAAGCCGGCACCCAGTTCAAGCAAGAAGCGGGTAATCTGCCCTGTCAGGCCTTCCTCCAATTGTCGCTCGCATGCCCGGGCGTCCAGCGTAAGAAAACCGAAATGATAGGGGTCCTTAATCACCTGCTCGGCGAGGTCGGATTGCGGAGGCGGCAGCACGGTCTTGAAGTTGGTCACCGCTCTGCCTTGGCGCGAGTGGAGGTCGGATTCGATCCAATGCTCCAACATGCTCCGGGACCAGCCGTTGGCAACCGCCTGCTCGGCATACCATCTCCGAACAGCCGGGTCGCTCACCTGTTCGACAAGTACGACGTTGTGGAACCATGGCAGGGAAGCCATAGGTTCCGGCGGCCCCAAGGAAGTCGACTGTCTCGCAGGTTGCGAGACAACCGCCGGTCCCGATCGTCTCGCAGGCTGCGAGACAACTGATCGATCTTCGCGGTGAGCAAGGAAAAACGCCCGCATCCTGTAGATATTGGCTCGCGAAAAACCAGCTATTGATGTAAACTCTCGCTGGAGGTCGTCGGCGAGACGATCAATGACCTTCGCTCCCCAGCCCTCTGTCTGCTGCCTGAGAACAATTGCCCGGCCGATGTCCCAGTAGAGATGGATGAGTTCCCGGTTGACCGAAAGGGCCGCTCGAATCTGCGCGGAGCGAATACGGGCCTTGATGTCCTCCAGCAGCGTGGGGTACTCGTTCGGGAGGCCTGTGGAAGTCAGACGCTTGATGTTGCCACGTCGCCTTTGCATGTCTTCACCGTTCTTCCCCGTTACCGTTTGCCGGCCTGCTGGGCGCTGTTTCGATTCTCTGACGACCTTCTCCGACTCGCTGATTGTGTTGGTGGCCAGCGGCATGGATCTGTACTCCACCGGTAATAAGCTTACAGAAGCTCGGATACGACGTCTATCAGAACTCGTTTTGTGCAAGGCTTGAAGGTTGGCATCTGAGGGCCGCGAAGCCGTCAGTATCCGTCAGGTTGGCCGCCTTTGCGGGGGTCGCTGGCACCGATGAGCGTGTCTGCGTCGATGAGGATAGCCTGGACGACGGCGCCTCGCTTCTGGTCGGAGATCTGGTGGCCTCGCTGCTTGAGGCCGGTGATGACCGCGTGGTCGGCGGGATAGTCGTTTCGATACAGCACATCGGGCTGCCATTGATGGTGATAGCGCGGCAACGCCACGGCTTCGGCGGGTCCGAGATCGTAATCGAGAACGCCGAGCAGGACCTGGAAAACGGAGGAGATGATCCTCGGGCCGCCGGAGCCGCCGACCGCGAGGAAGGGACGGGCGTCTCTCAGGACGATGGTCGGAGACATGCACGAGAGCGGCCGTTTCTTCGGGCCAACGAGGTTCGCGTCCGACTGCCGAAGGCCGTAGGCGTTGACCTGGCCCGACTCGGTCGTGAAATCGTCCATCTCGTTGTTCAGGACGACCCCAAGGCTCTCGACATAGAGCAGCGAACCGAAGCCGGTGTTGATCGTCTCGGTGGCCGAGACGATGTTGCCCCAGCGATCCACGACGCAGTAGTGCGAAGTGCCGCCGTCCTCGGGCAGGCCAAGCATCGGTCCCGCCTCGCCGTAAGCGGCCGAGTCGGCGACAGACTGCTCGTTGATGCGCCCGGCAAGACGCCGGGCATGGGCTTTGCCGATCAGCACGGCGACGGGCACATCCGCATGGTCGGCGTCGCCCAGGAGCCGGGCGCGGTCGGCAAAAGCATGTTTCATCGCCTCGACCGTCAGGTGTGCCGCCAGGCCGGGGTCCTTGCGATGAAGTGTTCTCAAATCCCAGCGTTCGAGAATGTTGAGGGACTCGGCGATGCAGATTCCGCCGGAAGAAGGCGGCGGCATGAGAAAGAGGTCAAACCGCTCGCGGTATTGCACGCGGATGGGCTGTCGCCAGACGGGCTTGTAGGCGGCGAGATCATCGACGGTCATGACGCCCCGATCCTGCTGAACAGCCCGTACCAGCCCGGCAGCAATGTCACCCGTATAGAAATGGGCGAGGCCGTGCGCTGAGAGTGCCCGCAGCGTACGAGCCAGTTGCGGCTGGACGAGCACGGCTCCGATTTCGGGGACGCGGCCGTCAAAGAGCAGGGCTCGGCGCAACGCCGCCGCCCGCTGCGACAAGCCCGGGCGGCTCTCGATCTGTTGAAGCGTACTTCGAATCGCGCCGCGGAAGTCGGCATCGATCTGGAAACCGTCCTCGGCAAGTGTCCGGGCAGGCTCAACGAGGTCCTTCAGCGGGCGCGTACCGAAACGCTCGAGCAGAACGGCATGTCCGGCCAGCAGGCCCGGCACGGCTGCGGCCAGGCCTCCGAATCGGCTGAGGGGAGGGTCGTCCGGCCATCGTTCGCGGCTTTTCGTGAAGAGATCGGGCGTCGCGGCGGCGGGGGCGCACTCGCGAGCGTCGAGCACAAACACCTCGCCGGTCTTGGCGAGTCGAAACATGAAGAAACCGCCGCCGCCCAGACCGGTGCTGTATGGTCGCGTGACCGCCAGAGCCAGTGAGGTTGCGACGGCCGCATCGACCGCGTTGCCACCGGAGCGGAGAACCTCGGCCCCGGCACGGGAAGCGTATGCGCTGTCGCTGGCCACCATGCCCAGCCGGCCGACTTTGGCCCAGGGTTGGCTCTGCGGCTGCCGAAACTCCGCGGCGCAACCCGTGGTCGCAAGAAGGCAACAGACCACCAGCGCCAGGAGATGGCGGACTGAGAAGATGGCTTCTGAGGCGAGTCTGGACATGGAACTGGTAAGCCTCCTCATACAAAAGACTCTGATGGGTTAGAAGCCTGCTTTGCGCCGATCTACTTTGGATTGAGCGTCAGGGCCATGTGCACCAGCTCGGCCACGCTGCGGGCCTGCATCTTGTCCATGACGCGGGCGCGATGCGTCTCGACGGTCTTGGCACTCAGCTCCAACTGAGCGGCGATCCCCTTGTTGGGCATGCCGGACACAACAAGATCCATCACTTCGCGTTCGCGCGGGGTGAGCAGGGCGACCCTGGCCGCGATGCCGGCGCGAACGGCTTCGTCACGGCGGGCCTGAGCATCCTTGGTCAGGGCCTGGTGGATGCGGTCCAGCAGGTGCTGATCGCTGAACGGCTTGCTCATGAAGTCCACGGCGCCGGCATGCATGGCCCGCACGGCAGTGGGCACGTCGCCGTGGGCGGTGATGATGATCACCGGGAGCGCGCACTTCTGCCTGGCCAGTCGCTCCTGGAGCTCCAGACCGCTCATCCCGGGCATTCGAAGATCCAGCACCAGGCAGCCGGGTTGGCCGGGCGTGTATGCGGCAAGGAATTCGTCGGCGGAGGAAAACGTACGGACCTGCAGACCGACCGACTCGATCAGAAAGCGAAGTGAGTCGCAGACCGCGGCGTCATCATCCACCACAAAGACAGTCGTGTCAGACGGCATGGCCGTGGTCTCCATGACAGGTCTGGAGCGTGAAGCGGAAAGTCGCCCCCTGATCATCATTGGACGTCACCCACAGCCGCCCGCGATGCGCCTCGATGATCGAGCGGCTGATGGATAGGCCGATCCCCATTCCCTCAGGCTTGGTAGTATAGAAGGCGTCGAATACCTTCTCCGTCGCGTCGGCCGGCAAACCCGGGCCAGAGTCGCGGATCGCGACCTCTACCTCGCCGGGCTTGCCCGCGGCCGTGCCGACAACTACCTCGCCGCCGTTTGAGCAGGTTTTGCCCATCGCCTCCAACGCGTTGCGAACGATATTGAGCACAACCTGCTCGATCTGAACGGCATCCGCCAGCACGAGCGGCAGGCCCTGGGCCGGCGCGAACCGGACGGCGATGCCTCGTACTCTAGCCTCTGTGGTCGCAAGGTCAACCGCTGTCTCTGCGATTCTGTTGATGTCAGCGGGCACTCGGCGAGGTTCGCGTTTGGCCACGAAGTCCCTCAGGGCACCCAGGATCTGCCCAGCCCGCTCCGCCTGGTTCCCCGCCTCAGCCAAGGCCTGCACGAGGTCATCTTGATTCCAGGCTCCTGAGCTCAACCGTCGTTGGCATCCGCGTACGTAGTTGGCGACGGCCGCCAGGGGCTGGTTCAGCTCGTGTGCCAGGCTCGATGCCATCTCGCCCATCGTACTGAGGCGCGACACGCGAGCCAGCTCCTCACGGTGCTGGTTCAGTTGCTCCTGGACTTGATGGCGCTCCAGGATCTTGCCGAGCCGCTCGGCAATGGCTGTCAGAAGGCGCCGCTCCTCCGGGATAAAGGGAGCATCACCGTCCGCCCATCGCTGCTCCAGGTACCCAACCTGCACCTCTCCACATGGCAGGGACAGGACGAGAATCGGTTCGCTCATCCACCACGAGGTTTCCCGGAAATTGGCCGTCTGATATTGGCGGTCGCCGATGAGCACACGGGCACAGGCATCCTCCGGAAATCGCCACGCTTTTGGGATCAACATCACCGTCTCGCGGATGACGTCTTCAGGCGAGGTGCCTATCTGATTGATCACGTCGGCCATGCCGAACAGGCAGTTCAACTCACGGACACGATGATCGAGTTCCCGCGTTTGACGGCGGAGGTCCTCACGCGATTGGTACACCGATTTGAGCAGTGGTCCAGCCCACGCCATGCCCGCCACCATCAGAATGGAGATGGCCAGCCCGATCCACTCGTTGGCAAGGTCGACGGGCTTGACATCTCCCCGAGAAGACAAGTGGTAGCTGAGTAGATGACCGTAACTGATGATCCGGCGGGCAGCCATGAGCACGGCGACGGCAGCAATGATCAGCCACGCCGGCGATCTCCCCGTGATTCGCCAGAGCCGAACCGCCAGGATGGCCGCCACCGATTGGAGTAGGGCTGCCAGAAACGTGATGACAGCGGCAAGCATGTGCGAGGCTCCGACGGCTTCAGAACTCTCCGAGGAAACACGCGAGGTCGTCACGGATCTCCCGGACCGGGATGGTCCTTGGGCTCCGGTTCATGGGGGGCAACCCGTGCCCAACCCGGGCCCCGGCTATGGTAGCCCACTCCCGGCGGACCCGCGAGGTCGGCGCATCTCCCCACACATGGAAACCCATCCGCGAGACTCAGATCGGCTCTGGGGGGGTGACAAACTCAAGCTTGGAGGGCTCCCAACAGTTGCCTAGCGGGTCCTTCAGCACAGAAGAAGGCTTGTATCTTCTTATCAGGCCGCGAGTTGTGATAAGCTACTGCGAGCAAGAGGTCACGATCGGCGAGATGCCGCTTCGCCAAGCGCGCCCGCACTCGGGATCCAGGCAGGGGTCTGAGAACCGGCGGCGACCCATTCATGCCCCGTCAGGATCTCTTCCCGTCGCCGCAATGACGGCCGGGGCAATCCGCGTGTCTGAACGGCTTTGGAGGACATCCTGGGAAATGGCCCCAAACCAGCAGTGTCCGGTTGAGCTTGAGGCCCTTTGCCTTAAGTGGCCTACAAAACAGATATTAGAGCGAAAAATAGTCGCAATCGATTTGAACTTGGGATTGCTGTTCTGCATTCTTGATCCGCGTCCACGGTCTGGAAGAGCTCTATATGAACAGCGGACGAACTGCCTTTGCTCAACTCTCCGATCGTCTGCCCTTCCACGAATTCCGCACGTGTGTTGCTCATTATCGAGGCGACTATCGTGCGCGGGCATTCTCGTGCTGGGATCAGTTCCTATGCATGTGGTAGCATTGTCGGCGAAGGTCAGTCGCCATGGATTTGCAGAATGACTTGTCGACGCGGTGCGTGTGCGCCGACCCCGGGAGGTGGCCAATGATGATGATTGCGGGTGCATTGATAGCTCTCGCGGGAGCCTCGGCCGGAGCCGTCGAGGTTCGGTGGGATACGGCTGTTCTGCGATTTGACGACGCCGGTCGTGTCGTTGCCCTGGAGGACGTCGCCACCGGCAGGAACTGCGCGCTGCCGGGCCATCCTTTCTGCCGGATACAGTCCGACTCAGCAGTCCTCGTTCCCGATTCCGTAGCCCGGAACGGCGACCAGGTCACGTTCGCTTTCGAGGGCGGAGCGAGTCTGATGTATAGGGTGGTGCCGGGCCGTGGGTTCTCCGTCTGGACCCTGGCCGCGATTGAAGGCATCGATACGGCACGAATCCTCGCGATTCACCTGGCAAACCTGAATCTGGACGGCTTGCGCACTGTCGGCTCACAGATCAACGCTTACTACGATGACAGCTTCGCCGCTGCCGTGATGGCCACTCAGGTCAATGTGCATGCCTATCCTGAAAAACTTGCAGACGGCAAGGGTGTCGGACTTCGCGCCGACGTCGCGCCGAGGCACGGCCTGACGCCGGCCGGTTTCGGCAGCATCGCGGGACCACGAAAGGACTTCGAGGCGGTCCTGGATGCGTTCGAGAAGGCGGCGGGACTGCCGAATCCGCATCCCGGCGGGGCCTGGAGCAAGCGTTCGCCCTGGACGCAGCGGAGCTACCTCTTCATCACCGGCTTCGGCGAGAAGGATGTCGATGAGGTCATCGCATGGGCCAAACGCGGCGGATTCCACATGATCCTCATCCTGGGGGACAGTTGGAGCCTCACCCATGGCCACTACGAGCTCAATCGCCGGTTCTTCCCCGACGGCCTTCCCTCGCTCCAACGGACGGTGAGCAAGCTCCGCGATGCGGGCTTCCGCGTGGGGCTGCACTTCCTGGGTGCGGCCGTCTACCTGAACGATCCCTACGTGACGCCCACCCCCGACCCACGACTGTTCAAGGATGCCCAGGCAGAGCTGGCCGCGGACATCGATGACAACGCGGACTTCCTCCCGACGGCGGCCTTGCCGCAAGGGTTTCCCGCGGAGGACGGTGGATACATGGGCAACGGCACGTTCGTTCAGGTGGGGAACGAGTTGATCCAGTACGGCGAACTGCGCACCCAGCCGCCGTTTGGCTTGGCCCGCTGTCAGCGCGGGGCCTGCGGCACGAAGGCCACGGCCCATCGCAAGGGAGACAAGGTTGCGCATCTCCTGCGCTCCTACGGATATTTCCTCTTCGATCTGGACAGCACGCTGGCAGAGGAAGTCGTCGGCAACGTCTGTAGGGTGGCCAACGCCATTGACGCCGACATGCTCTACTTTGACGGTTCGGAGCGTCTGCAGGGCGATCACTGGTACTACAACGCCAAGCTGCAGGATATGTACTACCGCGGACTGGCCAACAAGAAAGCGCTCCTGCAGGGATCGAGCTATAGCCATTACTCGTGGCACCTGATCTCGCGGATGGCCTCGGCGGACGGCCACGGGGATCTCAAAGGGTACCTGGACAAACGAATGAGTTGGCTGGCCGACTACGAACAGAATCTGATGCCGCTCGACATCGGCTGGTACTATGTCTACGACTCCAAGGTGACGGCCGACCAATTCGAGTATGTCCTCCAGAAATGCCTCGGATTCGGTGCATCCATCTCGGTGCAGACCAACCCCCAGCAGCTCGCAGGCCACCCGGAGATCCGTGCGATCTTCGACCTGGTAAATGCGTATGAGAAGCTTCGCCTTTCCGGCAAGGTGCCTGAGGCGATTCGGAGCGTTCTGCGAGAGCCGGGTCGCGAGTATCGCCTGCGGTCGGGTCCGCCGCGGCTGCGACGCGTCGTGTTCGGGCCGTGGCAGGAGGTTCATGAACTCGATGGCAAGCAGAACGTCTGGCCCCTCGAACCGGCAATGAGCGGCACAGAGCTCGGCGTGCAGATCCGCTGCGGGCCGCTGGTTCGACCCGGCAAGGCATACGAGTCACCCCAAGCGGTCATCCTCGAAACCTTCGATGACCTGGCCTCCTATGCGAAGACGGTTTCCGCCAAGCAGGGCGTTACTCAACAGTTGACCTCGGTAGCGGAAGATCCCGTGCAAGGTGCCAGATGCGGCAAGTACGTGGCTACCAGTGCGTTGGCCGACTCCAGCGGCTGGTGCGTCATTGGCAAACGATTTGATCCTCCGCTGGATCTATCCTGGCATAAGGCGATTGCCCTCTGGCTTCGTGGAGACGGCAAGGGAGGAACCTTCAAACTCCAACTTCGGGACGATCGTCACGCCACCGACTACTACATCCCGAACGACTTCAGCGCATGGCGGTATTTCCAGCTCCCGCGACCCACCAAGCCCCAGCCCGAGCCCATCGACTACCGCAAGGTCGAGCAACTGATGTTCTACTACAACGGTTTGCCGGCCGGCGTCACGGCGACATGCTGGATCGATGACGTGAAGGCGCTGGCAGAATTGGATGAGGCGACGCTTGCACATCCCGTGTTGAAGGCTGGCTCGCAGAGGATCGAGTTCGCTGCGACCTTGCACGAAGGTGAACGGATGGTCTTCTTCCCCGGCGAGCAACCCGAGGTGATCCCTGCGCGGGCGGGCGAGCGGAGGAAGCTTGCACCAACAGAGGCCGTCCAAATGAACGGGAGCCAGACCGTGATTCTCCAGGCCGGCCAGCCCCTGACGGCACACGTGGAGGTTCGGCTCGTGCAGGATTGTCCGGAGGAACTCCTCTTGCCCGAGTAGATCCGACTGCGTCTCTTGGAGACTCCCCGCAGCGATCGACACCCGGCATGAGGTACATGGCAAAGCAGACGCCGCAACGCTTCGAGCCGCGCAGACCTCTGGACGAGCGGGCACGGCGCGACGCGGGCCTGCCGCCCACTCCTTGGCTGGCCGGGAGCCGGTCAGATCCCTGCCGCGCTCGGTTAACGGGAGGGCGCTGCATCAAAACTCGACTGGCTGATCAGATCACCCAGGGTGCCCGCATGGGGCGTGAACGAAAGCCGTTGGCGTCAGCGTCGGCAAACTCCTTCTTGGCAGGGTCGTATTTCATGTCCCGCTTGAGCCACATGCAGATGTTCGCGGCGTGCACCGTGGACATCGAGTGAAACATGACTTCGGCGTTGGCCACGGTGGGCTTGCGCGACCGGACGCAATCGAGGAAGTTGCGGGCGTGGTTCATGGGGCGGCCGGTCCGCTCCATGTATTCCTTCACGATCTTGTCGAAATCCGCGAGCATGGCCGGATTGGAGACCTCCGGCTGCTTATCTCTGTCCGCTGCAGAGACCCATCCCTCAGAACCTTCGAACCGCATACCGCACGATCCCTTCCACCAGCCCTCGCGGTGCAGGATCATCTTCACGCCGTTGGCAAACTTCGTGACCATGCCGTCACCGGTGGGGTTTTTCACGTACTCATATTCGACCGGCGAGGTGTCGAGCATGTTGATGCCGGCCTGGGCCTGAGCGAACGTATGGGCGCCCCACTCACCGATGCAACTGGTGTGGAAGTCGTAATGACCACGCCAGCCGCCGCGGACATACGAGGAGTTGAACGGCCGCCACGGACATGGGCCCAGCCAGAGGTCCCAATCAACCTCCTCCTTGGGCGGCAGCGGCTCGGGCGGCAGCCAGTCGTGCTTCAATTCAGCCGCGTCCCAGGGTGCGATGTGCGCCCGGGCTGTGTGAACCTGGCCCAACCGTCCGCTGCGGGCCATCTCGATGCAGAACACAAAGTTGGCTTCGCTGAGTCGCTGTGTGCCGGTCTGATAGATGCGGCCGTGCTGCTTGGCGGTGTCCACCACCGCCTGCCCCTCCGCGATGGTCATGCACGATGGCTTTTCACTGTAGACGTCCTTGCCGGCGCGCATGGCCATGACGGTGGCCGGCGCGTGCCATCGATCGCCGGTTGTGATGATCAGAGCGTCAATGTCGGTGCGCTTGGCAAGGAACTCACGCATGTCGCCGTAGACGGCACAATCGTTGCTCCCGTAGTGGGCGTCGACGAACTTCTTGACCGCCTCCCGCCGCGACTTCTGGGCGTCGCACACGGCGACGAACCGGACGTCCTTCTCCGGCAGCATCCACTTGACGATGTGCGTCCCGCGCCCGCCGATGCCGATGCCGCCGAGCACGATCTTCTCGCTCGGTGGAATCGCGCCATTCCGGCCCAATACCGCGGATGGCACGATATACGGCGCTGCAAGCACACCTACGCCCCCGGCAAGCGCCGTGCGCTTCAGCACCTGCCGCCGGGTCAACCCGGCTTGGGCGGACCCGGACGAAAGCCTTTGTGATTGCCCCAGCTTCTCATTGCTGCCGTTCTGAGTTTGGTGTTCTGTTGACATAGGGCGGATTATACGATCGGACCGGCGGAGGACAACCAGCATTTGCCAGCTCATGGACCGAAAGCCGGCCGAAGGCTGAAAGATCCTTACGTCTTCAGCTTCAGCTGTCGGTGTTTCAGCCCTGCTACTCGATCTCGATTCTTGCCCAGTAAGCCGCCTCGTAGGACCAGCCGTTGGCCTCGTTGGTCAGTTGCAGCGTAATGATCCGGCCGGCGTACTCGGAGAGGTCCACATCGATACTCGTCCAGCCGTCGGGGGCCGTTTCCTTGCCGATCACCTTGTGAACCAGTTGCCGGTCGGCCGAGACTCTCAGGACCCAGTCACCTTCCGGATGGTGCCCCACGACCAGGTGCAACGTGGTCTTCTTGTCGGGCAGGATGTCCACCCGCCGTCCCAGGACGCACGGCAGGGTCTCGCTGAGCGGGTGGGTGACCAGGACGTTCTTCTTGCCCAGTTCGTCGCGAATGCCGGGCGACATGTCCGCGCCGCAGTCCTTGGCCATCCAGCCGGGGGCGAATTTCGCGATGGCCTCGCTGAGGTCCACGCGGCTGCTCTGCCGCGGAGACTCTTGCGGCGGCTTGATCTGGGCCATCTCCTCCGCCGTGAATTTGCTGCCGGCGATCGGCCCGGGCTCCCAGCACTGTTCCAGTCTTCCCGGCACGGGTTTCTCGATCCGCAGGACGAATACTTCATCGCCGCTGCCATCTTTCTCGACCTTCCCGCCCGACTTTACCACGGCCTGCCGGGCGACCTTCTCGCAGGCGTCGATCAGCTTCGGAAAGTTGTAGCTTGTGTGGCTCCAGTACGTCTGCTCGTCCAGTTTCTCCTTGAAACGGTCGGGGACTCTCGAGAATCCAAGGGTCGTGAAAAGCACCCCGGCAGCGCTCGATGGATTGCAGTCTGAGTCCTGGCCGGCCCGCGTGGAGACGATAATCGACTGATCCAGGTCGCCTTTGCCATACAGCATTCCCAGGACAATGTAGGCTCCGTTGATCTTGGCGTCGATGTTGAAGTCGCCCTTGTCGCAGGAGGCCCTTCGGTAGGCCGGGTTCTTGTGGTACTTGTCGTTGATTCGCTGCCAGTTCGCTTCCCAATCCTCAGGCTTCTCTCTGTACCAGGCGAGCACATCCCGGACGCATTCGGCATATTGGCTGCCCTGCGGAATGCAGCGCAGACCGGCTTCGACGAGCTTGACCGGATCCTTCTCGAAGAACGCCTCAGCGTACATTCCGCCGACGAATTGTCCGCCATACAGCCCGTCGCCGTAATTCATGAG